>CACKZH010000004.1 GCA_902604575.1 uncultured Pelagibacteraceae bacterium | reverse complement strand
ATGGTAAAGATGAAGAAACAATGTGTGCTGAATACAAAGTATCTTCTGTTGAAGTACAAAAAATCTCTAATCAATTTAAAACAGAAGTAAAAGCAAAAGAAAATCAAGCTGAAGTTAGTTAATTAAAATGACCATTGGTTGGCATTTTGATAATACATATTCAAAGTTATCAAATACTTTTAAAGAAAATATTAAACCAACTCCTGTTCATGATCCTGAATTAGTAATTTTAAATGCGGAACTAGCATCTACTTTAAATTTAGATTTTTCAAAAACAGACAAAAAAAAATTAGCAGAAATATTTTCTGGTAACTCCATACCAGAAAAAACTAATACCATTGCGCAGGCATATGCAGGACATCAATTTGGACACTTTACTATGTTAGGGGATGGTAGAGCAGTTTTGTTGGGCGAACATTTAGTTAACAATGACAATCGTTTTGATATTCAGCTTAAAGGTTCGGGAAGAACTTCTTTTTCTAGAGGTGGTGATGGAAGAGCGGCTCTGGGACCTATGCTTAGGGAATATATTATCAGCGAAGCGATACATTCATTAAATATTCCAACTACCAGAAGCCTTGCTGTTGTAAAAACAGGAGAAAAAGTTGTAAGAGAAAATCTTTTGCAGGGTGCTATATTAACAAGAGTTGCATCAAGTCATCTTCGAGTTGGAACATTTCAATATATTGTTACTACTCAAAAAATTGAAAATTTAAATACGTTAGTCGACTACACAATAAACAGACATTATCCAGAAATTAAAAAATCAAATTCAAAAGCATTAGACTTGTTAAATCTTGTTATGGAAAAACAATGTCAACTTGTAATCAATTGGATGCGAGTTGGATTTATTCATGGAGTTATGAATACTGATAACATGGCAATTTCAGGTGAAACTATTGATTACGGTCCTTGTGCATTTATGGATAATTATGATCCAAAAACTGTATTTAGCTCAATCGATAAATTTGGAAGATATGCCTTTTCTAATCAACCACCAATTACAAAGTGGAATTTAGCAAGATTTGCAGAATGTTTAATCCCCCTAATTGATAAAAATGAAGATACTGCAATTAAATTAGCAACAGATTTAATAGATAATTTCCAAAATATTTATGAAGATAAATGGTTAAATATGATGAGAGATAAGCTTGGTCTATTTGGTGAAGATAAATATGATAAAAAATTAATTAATGATTTGTTTGATTGGATGAAAAAAAATAAAGCAGATTATACCAATACCTTTTGCAATTTGATGAATATCAATTCTGACGATTTATATAACAACGATAATTTTGCTAATTGGAAAAAAAGCTGGAAAAAAAGATCTGAATTAAATAATTCAACTAAGGAAAAGCAAAATAAATTAATGAGAGAAAATAATCCAATTGTTATTCCTAGAAATCATAAAGTAGAGGAAGCTTTAGCTGAAGCGGACGAAGGAAATTTGGATAAAATAAAAAAATTATTAAATATTTTAAAAAATCCATATAAAAATCAGAATTATATTGAAGAATATCAAGTTCCTGCTCCATTAAACAAGAAAAAATATCAAACTTTTTGTGGCACTTAAGATTTTATTTATAACCTATAACATTTAAGCTTATTGGAGAGCCGTATGGAGCAAATTCGCTTGTATCTTTAAATAGAGAAAAACTTTTTACTCTTTCAAGTTTTTTAAATCCTGCTGCAGATAAAGTGTTTTTCATAAATTCAATATTCCATCCATAATAATGAAAATCAAAATCATCAGTTTGTCCACCAAACATCATTCTCATTACATGATGCTTTACTTTTATTGGGGCCTTTGGGTCAATGAAAATTGTACAAAGTATATCCATATCTGGAACAGATATATAAACTTTTCCATTTTGATTTAAAACTCTAAAAATACCCTCAAATGTTTGTTTAATTTTTTTTTGAGGAACATGTTCGATTACATGGCTTGCATAAATTTCATCAATTGAATTATCTTCAAATTGTCCAAGATCACTAATATCTCCAATAAAATCTACATGTGGTTTTTTTTGGATATTTAAAATTTTCCATCCTTCTTTTTTTTCTTCTCCTCCAATATTTAATTTCATTTTTTTATACTACAAAACATAAGGTTCTGGCCTAGCAGAATTACCTAGCACCCTTTCAACAGCAAAATCACTTATATCAATAGTTTGATAAGATCCTGTTGTAATTAATTCAGTCAAAGCTCTACCAATACCTGGTGCCTGCATTAATCCTCTACCTGTAAACCCAGATGCCATGTATACATTCTCATATTTTGGATGTTTACCCACTACTGCATTGTTATCTAATCTATTGCAATCATAGTAACCTGCCCATCCACCTGTTAACTTTAGTTCTTCAAAGGCGGGTATTCTTTTGGCTAATGCAGGCCACACCAACTCCTCAAAATCATTCCAAGCTGGTTCTAAATCTTCTGCATCGAATACAGAAATAGGAGATCCTGCTAAATACTCTCCTCCTTCTGGTCTCCAATAAACACCCGTTGTTAAGTCTCCACTTAGTGGCATTTCTTTTATGTAAGTTGGGCATTTAACTCTAAAGACAGTATGCTTTTGAGGAACAACAGGAATATCTTCTAACAACTCTTTTGTCCAACAACCAGCTGCAGAAACAATTGTTTTGGCATTTATTTCAGAAATACTTTTTACTTTACCTTTAATAAATTCTGCTCCAAGCTCTATTGCTTTACTTTTAAGAGCACTATGAAACATAAATGGATCAATCCATCCTTCACTTTGATTATCCGTATAAGTTGCAGTCTCTATCCCTTCACTATTCACATAGGGGAAAACCTTAGATAATTCTGACCCTTTAATATTTTTTGTTCCTGCATCACATTCTTTATGATTTTCTAATGCTCTATATTGTTCTTCAGCATGTTCGGGACCAAACATTAAAAGATATCCATTGGTTACCATACTAGCTGTAGGATTAGGATTTTTTTCTGTTTTTAATAATTCTGGTATTTGAAAAATAAATTCTCTTGCAAATTTTCCTAATAAAATATTTTCTTTTTGGAAAAATTGTCTTCTAAAACCACCAAGAGATAATGGGAATGAAGCTGTTTTATAAGTAGGATCTCTTTCAATAACTTTTACTTTTCTACCTTCTTTGGATAAAAAATAAGCGGTTGCCGCCCCTATTATTCCACCACCAATTACTACAACATCATCCATATCTAATTTAGCATAATTAAGCTTGTATTCAGAATTAGTGCAAAGCTACACCAAAGTAAATATGGAATCATTAAGTAGGCACTCAACATCTTGACGCGTTTAAACCTTAAAATAAGATTGATTATCAATGCTATTAATATGATTAATATTAAAAGAGCCAAAACCATATTATGAAAAACAAAGAAAACTATACTCCAAGTTGTATTGAATACTAAATGAATAAAATAAATATAAACAGTATTCATATTTCTGTTTTTTGTATGCCAGTAAAGCCATATTGAAATTGTCATCAATGTATACAAGCTGGTCCAAACAGGTCCGAATATCCAATCTGGTGGATTAAATGATGGTTTATTTAACAATAAGTACCATGGCTCTTTAAATGTAATGGTAGCTAAACCACCAATCAATGAAGCAGAGAATGTAATAGTAAGAAACAATATAAATGTTAAAAATTTATTTTTAAACATGTTAAATATATACATAACAAAAAATGAATAAAAAAACTATTTGGATTACAGGCGGCAGCACTGGAATTGGTAAAGCTTTAGCAATTAAGTTTGCAAGCAAGGGATGGAATGTTGCTGTATCTGCAAGAAGAGCTGAATTACTAAATGAGCTTTCAAATTCTTATGAAAATATTTCAAGTTTTCCTTTAGATGTAACAGATAAAGAAAAGTGCAAAGAAGTATTTAATGAAATTAAAAACAAATATGAAAATATAGATATTTGTTTTTTTTCAACTGGAACATGGGATCCCAAAAAAGAAAAAGATATTAATGTCGATCAAATGGAAGATGTATTTAAAGTAAATTTTTTTGGAACTGTGAATAGCATCAAAGCAGTTGAACAATACTTTAGAGATAAAAAAAACGGTATAATTACTATTGTTTCGTCAATTGCAGGATATAGGGGGTTACCTAATTCAACTGGATATGGACCATCTAAATCTGCATTGAATAACTTGGCCGAAAGTTTGTACTTTGATTTTAAAAGATACAATGTGCGTGTTTGTTTAGTATCTCCTGGATTTATTAAAACACCAATGACAGATAAAAATGATTTTAAAATGCCTTTTTTGAAAACTCCTGAGTATGCAGCAGATCAAATTTATGAAGGATTAGTTAGCAAAAATATATTTGAAATACATTTTCCAAAATCACTTACAATTACATTAAAACTATTGAGTCTTTTACCGAGTAAAATTTATTTTGGTTTAGTTGGAAAACTAACAAAATATCAAAAAAAATAGTTAATCTTTTACAAATACAACTGTTAATTCAGCTACTTTAAAACCAAATTTAGTCATTGTTGCTCTATTAATTGCAACTCTATCATCTTGTTTAAAAATCCAATCATCGAAAGTTATTTTTAATTCTTTACCTTTAACAGGAACTAATAAAACATATTCAAATTTAAACGCTGGTCCATAAGAGTATCCTATTGCTTTACCTACAACATCCCCTGCTGTTCCTTCATAATTGTGCTCATCAATTTTATTTATTATCCATTCTCGGTCTTGAACCTCACCATCGTCCCAATTGAATTTTTCTTTAAGAATTAATTGTTTTCCATCCCAAGTTCCATTTAAGTCTGCAGAAAATTGTCTTGTAACTTTTCCTGATCTATTTTGTAGAACACCCCAAGCCTTAATATTTCCAGATAAATATTCCTCAATAATTAATCTTGGTTCTTTGTTTTTAAAGTCTTCTGGTTTCATAGCACTATTATTTGAGCAACTTGTAATTAAGAATAATGAAATTATCAATGAAATTGATTTAATTATTTTTATATGTCGCATAAATATCTCCATTATTTTTATTTGTTTTGCATTGAAAATTGTATCAGGTCAATATTTTTTGACTTAAATCCTGCTTCACAATAAGAAAGGTAAAACTCCCACATTCTTTTAAATGTTGAGTCAAAACCTTGATTTTTTATTAAATCCCATTTTTTTAAAAACTCATTTCTCCATATAGACAATGTATTTGCATAATGATCAGCATAAGAAATATATGAATTTATAGTTAAACCGTTGTCAGAAACATAACGATTAATGCTATTTTTATTTGGTAAAAAACCACCTGGAAAGATATATTTTTGAATAAAATCTTGTTTGTTTTTATATCTATCAAACAACCTATCATCGATGGTAATTGCTTGAATAGCTGCTTTACCACCATCAGATAAGTTAGTTTTAATAGTTTTAAAATAACCCTCTAAATAATTTTGACCAACTGCCTCAATCATTTCTATAGAGGCAATTGAATTATATTTGCCTTTAAGATCTCTGTAATCCTTTATTTCAATATTTACTTTTTCGTTTAATCCACAATTAAAAATTCTTTCTTTTGCGTATTCAAATTGTTTTTTTGATATTGTAATACAGTCTAGTTTCACATCATATTTTTTACCTAAGTACTCGGCAAAACCTCCCCAACCACATCCTATTTCTAAAACTTTGTCACCATTATTTGGTTTAATTAGATCAATTAATTTTTGATATTTGTTATTTTGAGCATCAGAAAGATTTTTTGACTTATCTTCAAAAATAGCACTCGAGTAAGTGAGCGTTTCGTCTAACCAAAGAGAAAAAAAATCATTACCAAGGTCGTAATGTTTAGCAATATTTTCTTTGCTCCTACTTTTTGTATTTTTGATAATTTGATTTTTAAAAAAATTAATTATTGGAAAATCTAGAAGGCCTGAGAATTTATATATTACTTCTATATTTCTTGCAGTTAATTCAATTAAATTTGATAAATTATCAGTTTCAAATTCACCTCTCATATAGCTCTCAGCAAATCCAACACTACCACCTCTAAATAAATTATAATTAAAATCAGGTTTTTTGATTAAAATATTTGCATGTAATTTTTCATTTGGATTTCCAAACTTTAATACTTTTCTGTCATGTGTAGTTAGCTCTAGATAACCATGACTTATTTCATTAAGAAATTTAAAAACCAATTTATCTGCTACATTATTTAAGAACATTAATTCTCTACTGTTAAGTTATTTTTAATTTTAAATTTTTTCTTAATAAATTTAATTCCTTTAATCCATAATTTAAACGCTTCAAAATGTATCGCAGAAATAATTTTAAATGTCATTAATGGGTGTTTAAGATAAGAGTTCATTAAGTTTTTGCTTGTCAAAGCAGATCTTTCACCATCTTGAGACGCAAAAAGAATTTTTCCTTCTTGATCATATTGATCTATTACAACTGACAACTTCTGCTCTGGATTTAATATCCTAAAAAAATAATTGCAATCCATTTCAATAAATGGTGAAACATGAAATTTCTTTGAACAATTATTTTGAATTAATTTGTTTAGTCCCTCTACTTTAAATACATATGTATGTTGCTCACCAAATGTATTTTTAACCTCATATAAAATTGAAATTAAATTATCATTTCTGTCGTATACAAAAAAAATACTCAGTGGATTAAAAACATAACCTAGTATTCTTGGATAACATAAAAGTTTAACCTTTATATTATCTATGCTGATTTCGTTATTGATTAGATTTTTTTTTACCCACTCAAAAAGAGATGAGCCATCACGATCACCATGATCTTTCTCATAAAAACTAATAAGATTAAATTTATTTAATGAAAAAAATTTTAATTTATCGTTAAGCTCATTTAACTCTGATAGATCGATAAAAAGTGAAAATACTTTATATTTAAAAAAATGTTCTTTTGGTTTGAATCTCTTATGGATTACATTTCCATTATATATACAAGAACTAATCATTAATGTTTTTCAGCATTTCAATAGATGATTTTATTCCATCTTCATGGAATCCATAACCAAAATAACTGCCACAAAAAAGTAAATCTTTTTGATTTTGTATTTTAATAAGCTCTGATTGAGCATCTAACGCTTTTTGATCATAATATGGATGTGTAAATTTTACTTTTCTCAATATTTTTTTCTCATCAATATTGAAGTAAGGATTTAGTGTTAAGAAAATATTTTCATCACACTTTAAATTTTGTAATAAATTTAACCAGTAGGTTATTGAATTTTTCTCTAAATTCTTGTCATCTATTGATGAATTCCAAGAAGACCAAGCTTTTTTATTTTTTGGCATGGCCCGCTGGTCTGTATGTATGTAAGCTATATTTTCTTTGTAGCTAAAATTCGAAAGAATATTTCTCTCATCCTCAGTTGGATTTTCAATTAACTTTAAGGCTTCATCAGCATGTGTCGCTAAAACAACTTTATCATAATCAAAAAATTCGCTTTCTCCACCATAGTAAAGGTCTAATCCTGATGATTTTCTTTTAACTCTTGTAACTTTGTAATTTTTGTAATGTTCACCACTTATTTGGGAAAGTATTTTACTAACATAAGTTCTGCTTCTATTGGTTACTGTGTACCACTGCGGTCTATTTTTCAATTTAAACAAACCATGATTTTGGAAAAATCTAAGAAAGAAACTTATTGGCATCTTGCTCGCTTCATAAGGAGGCATAGACCAAATTGCAGATACCATTGGAATTATATGATAATCGATAAAAGTTTTGGATAATTTGTTGATTTTTAAATATTCACCTAAAGTAATTTTATCATTTGATACATTTACTTGATCACTTTTTTTATAAAATTTAATTATATCAAAAAACATTTTTAAGAACTCTATGTTAAACAAATTTGATTTATTAGAGAAAATTCCACCTAACCCTTTTCCACAATATTCAAAGTTTGTATTATCTACTGAAACTGAAAAAGACATATTGCTTTTTTCAATTTGAATATCATTTTCCTTAAAAAAATTAATTAAATTTGGATAAGTTTGAAAATTAAAAACAATAAAACCAATATCTACAGAAACTTTTTTTTCATCAAAAAAAATATCTATTGTATGTGAGTGTCCACCAAAATGATCTTCTTGCTCAAAAAGATCTACATGATGTTTTTTAGATAAATAATAAGCAGCACTTAATCCGGAAATACCTGAGCCAACAACAGCAATTTTCATTAATTATTATGCTGCATCTTCTTTAAACTCATCCATACTTGGACAAGTACAAAAAATATTTTTATCTCCATATACGTTGTCTACTCTTGCAACTGGAGGCCAAAATTTATTTGCTTTTAAGAATTTTGCTGGATATGCAGCTTGCTCTCTTGAATATTTATGATTCCATTCATCTGAAGCTAATTCAATGTCTGTATGAGGTGCATTTTTAATTGGATTATCAACTTTATCAAATTTTCCTGATTTGATCATATCTATTTCTGATTTAATGCTAATCAAAGTATCACAAAATCTATCTAGTTCGGACAAGCTTTCACTTTCAGTTGGTTCAATCATCATTGTGCCTGCTACTGGCCATGACATTGTTGGTGCATGAAAACCATAATCGATCAATCTTTTAGCTATATCTTCTTCAGTAATCCCTGTTTCAGTTTTAATAGATCGAATATCAATAATACATTCATGAGCTACATTACCGTTTGAACCTTTATAAAGAATTGGGTAATGATCTTTAAGTCTATGAGCTATATAATTTGCATTTAGTATTGCAATTTGAGTAGCTAATTTTAAACCTTCAGAACCCATCATTTTAATATACATCCAGGAAATTGATAAAATACTTGAACTTCCCCAAGGTGCTGCTGAAACTGGTCCTATTCCTGTTGCGGGTCCACAGTCTTTAACAACTGGATGATTAGGCAAATAAACTTGTAAATGTCTTTTACATGCAATTGGTCCCATTCCTGGTCCTCCACCACCATGTGGAATACAGAATGTTTTGTGTAAGTTTATGTGACAAACATCTGGACCAAAATTTCCAGGTCTTGCTATACCAACAAGCGCATTTAAATTTGCACCATCCATATAAACTTGGCCACCGTGTTTATGAATTAACTCACATATATCTGTAATTTTTTCCTCAAATACTCCGTGAGTAGACGGATATGTGACCATTAATGCTCCAAGATTTTCAGAATGCATTTCTGCTTTTTTCTTTAAATCTTCAAAATCAACATTTCCTTCTTTGTCACAATCAACAACAACAACTTTCATTCCAACCATTTGTGCGCTAGCAGGATTAGTTCCATGTGCTGAGCTTGGAATTAAACATATATTCCTGTTTTCTTCACCTCTATCTAAATGATACTTTCTAATCACCATTAATCCTGCATATTCCCCTTGAGCGCCTGCATTTGGTTGAAGTGAAACACCAGAAAAACCAGTAATTGATCTAAGCCAATTTTTAAGATCAGTAAATAAATCTCTATATCCTTCCATCTGCTCAATAGGCACAAATGGATGAGGCTCTGCTAATTCTCTCCATGAAATAGGTATCATTTCTGCAGTAGCGTTTAATTTCATAGTACATGAACCAAGTGCAATCATAGTTCTATTTAAAGCTATATCTTTGTCTTCTAATTTTTTTAAATATCTAAGCATCTCAGTTTCTGAATGATATGAATTAAAAACTGGGTGCTCTAAATATTTTGAAGTTCTTAATAAATTTTTTGGAAGATTGGGCAAACTTACTGTTGGATCTTCCTTTTTAATTGATTCTGCTGCATTAAAAATTTTTAATAATTGATTTACTCTATAAACATTTTTCTTTTCATCGAAAGAAACTGCTAGCATTTCAGAATTTACTTTTCTGATATTTACTTTTTGATCTAAAGCATTTTTATAGATTTGATCAGTTTTGTCTTTAGTAACAATTGTAACCGTATCAAAGAAATGATCTGAATAAATTTCATATCCTGATTGTTTTAATTTATCTGCAAAGTTTTTAGCTAATTGAGAAACTCTCTCAGAAATAGTTCGAATACCTTTTGGACCATGATAAATAGCATATGCTGCTGACACAATTGCTAATAAAGCTTGGGCAGTACAAATATTACTTGTAGCCTTGTCTCTTCTTATATGTTGTTCCCTAGTTTGTAATGATAATCTATATGCTTTGTTTCCATGTCTATCAACAGATACCCCAACAATTCTTCCAGGCATAGATCTTTTGTATTCGTCTTTAGTTGCAAAGAAGGCTGCATGAGGTCCACCATAACCCATTGGAATTCCAAATCTTTGAGAGCTTCCTACGGCAATATCTGCTCCTAGTTCTCTTGGTGTTTTTAACTTGGCAAGTGCCAATAAATCACAAGCTAAAATTGCTTTACCATTTTTTTTATGAATTTTGCTAATTGATTCACTTGGATCTTTTATATCTCCTAACGTTCCTGGATATTGTAATATACCACAAACTAAATCTTCTTTTAATTGATCTAATACTTTATCTTCATCACCAACAAGTACTTTTAATCCCATCGGTTCCGCTCTTGTTTGAATTACATCTATTGTTTGTGGGTGACAATTTTCTGAGACAAAAACTAAATTATTATCTTTTTTATTTAATCTATGACTTAATCCCATCGCTTCTGCAGCTGCTGTTCCTTCATCTAATAAAGATGCGTTTGCGATATCCATTCCTGTGAAATCAACTATCATTTGTTGGAAATTAAGTAGCATTTCCAATCTTCCTTGAGCTACCTCGGGTTGATAAGGTGTATAAGAAGTGTACCAACCTGGATTTTCTAAAATATTTCTAAGAATTACATATGGTGTATAAGTGCCATAATAACCCATTCCTATGAAGTTAGAGTAAATTTTATTTTTTTTTGAAATTGCTTTTAATTTTCTTAATGCTTCATATTCTGAATTAGATTCTCCAATATTTAATTCATCTTTCAATTGGATCTTTTCTGGAACTGTACTTTTGATTAAATCATCTAGAGATTTGTAATTAAGTTCCTTAAGCATTTTATTTTGATCTTCATCTGAAGGTCCAATGTGTCTTTTTAAAAAATCTTTTTGTGAATTATGTAACATTAGCTAGCACTCTCCTTTGCAAATTTATCGTATTCTTCTTTGTTCATAAGACTATCCATTTCAGATTGATCTTTCATTTTGAGTTTAAAAAACCATGCTGCACCCTCTGGATCTTCATTAATTTTAGAAGGATCATCTACAATAGCTTGGTTTGTATCTACTACCTCACCACTAACTGGAGTATAAACATCACTAGCAGCTTTCGTAGACTCTACTACTCCTGCAGTACCATCTTTTTCAACATTAGATCCTTTTTCAGGAAGTTCTGCAAAAACGATGTCGCCAAGCATTTCTGTTGCATGTTTTGTAATTCCTATTGTGGCTACATCTCCCTCCAAAGTAATCCACTCATGTTCTTTAGAAAATTTTACTTCACTCATTAATTTACTCCTTTCACATAATTTTTTTTATAAAATGGTAATGCACAAACATTTGCCGGATGTTTTTTCCCTCTTACCTCAAGCAAAATTTTAGTATCAACCTTTGAAAACTCTTTATCAACATAACCCATCGCTATAGGACCGTTTACACTTGGTCCAAACGTTCCACTAGTTATCTCACCAATTTGTTTATCTGTATCATTAAATATTTTAGTTTTTTCTCTTGCAATCAGTCTACCTTCAGGCTTAATCCCTACTCTTATTTGACTTGCTCCATCTTGCATTTGATTCATAATTTTTTTCGATCCAATAAAACCCCCATTTGATAATCTAGATTTTGAGATTGCCCATCTAAGGTTTGCCTCAACTGGTGTTTTATTAATATCTAATTCATGACCATATAAACATAATCCAGCTTCTAATCTCAAGGTATCTCTTGCCCCAAGTCCTATAAGTTTTGCTCCCTTTTCTATTAAATTTTCAACGAACTTTTCAGCTTTATCGTTAGTAATTGAAATTTCAAATCCATCTTCCCCTGTATAACCTGATCTTGTGACAAATAATTTTTGATTATCAGAATTAAACCAATTTCCTGTCATAAAATTTAGTTGATCAACTCCATTTATAATTGAGTTTAAAATTTCAACAGATTTAGGTCCCTGAATTGCTATTAAAGATCTATTGTTGTCTAAATTCATTTTAAATTTTGAACCTAGTAAATTAGATAAAATCTCAAAATCTTTATCTTTGCATGCAGCATTTAAGATAATTAAATACCCTTCCTCTATTTTGGTGATGATTAAATCATCATAAATTCCCGCATCCTCATTCATTAAAAAACTATACTTAGAACAGTTTTGTTTTAGATTTTTTAAATCTAATGGAAAAATTTTTTCTAATTCTTCAGTTAAACTTTCATCACCATATATAAATAGTTGGCCCATATGTGATACATCAAAGATTCCAGAGTGGGATCTTGTGAATTTATGCTCTTCAATAATACCTTTGCTATACTGAATAGGCATTTCATAGCCAGCAAATTCAACAAACTTAGCGTTGTTACTTTGATGAAGTTTATTTAGTGATGTTTTTTTTATTTCCATATTAACTCTTCTTTGCCCCCTCTGTCTTGGTGCCTGAGAGATTTGCTCCTTCGGCGAGAATAATTCTCTTTCCAGAGTTAATATGTACGGTCCTTTTGCCTGAGAGTTTCCGGGGTGGTTGCTCCTTCGGCGCTACAAAAGTAGTCTCTCCCGTATATAAATTTATAACACATTTAAAATGTTTATGTGAAATTTATTTAGCTAGCTTTTTAACAAGTAATGGAGACAAAAACTGTATAACTACTGCTGTAATAACTACAGCTCCCCCAAAAAGTACAGTAAGTGGTGGATTTTCGTTTGCAAACATCCATGCCCACATAGGTCCTAGGACAGCTTCAGTTAACATAATTATTCCAACAAATGCTGAAGGGGTTGATCTTGCTCCAATTGTTATAAATATAAAGCCAAGTCCAACTTGAAAAAATCCTGCAATAAAACCTAAAAAAATATCATTCGTTGAAACAATAATACTTGGTGACATGAACAAGCCTATAAACGTTGCAAAAATTCCAGCAACCAGTTGCAAAGGTATCATATCGACTTTTGGATATTTTCTGACAATTAAAATTAAGATCGCAAACGATATCGGCATAATAAATGCAACTAAGTTTCCAGTCATTTGACCTGGTGCTAGTGAACTTCCCAACATTAAAATGATACCAACTACTGCTGTAATGATACAAGTTAATGTAATTTTTGAAATTTTTTCTTTTAAAAACACATAACCAAAAATTGCTAAAAACAAAGCTTGGGTTTGTATTATAAAATTAGCATTAGCTACTGTTGTTTCATACATAGCAAATACATAGCTTGCAAATCCAATAGATAATATTATTCCTCCAAATAAACCTGGAATTCCAGATTTATAAAGAGCACTAAAAATTTTTCCTTTGTAAGTAAATATTAAAAAAATTGTAATTACTCCAATAAAGAAAAGTGATCTCCAAAATAATATTTGCCAAAGTGTAGATCCATCAAAAGATTTAACTATTAAGCCACCAAAACTTAGTGCACATGCTCCAAAAAAAACTAAAAAAGGTCCTGGTATTTTTGATAAAAAATTCATTAAATTTGTGAAAGTAAATTTTGTGTCTCCATTTCATATAATTTAAAAAGTGTTTCTGCATCAGTTAAATTAATTTCTTTAAATTTTATTTTTGAACCAGGAGACATTTGTACTAATCGGTCATAATCGACACTAGCCACAACTCCAATTTTTGGATAGCCACCAATTGTGCCATGATCTGAAAGCATTATAATTAGATTTCCGTCTGCAGGTACTTGGATTACACCTTTAATCAAACCCTCTGATTTTATGTTGGTATTAACTATATTATCAATTTTAGCTCCCTCTAGTCTCATGCCCATTCTGTCTGAAAGTTTCGATACTGTGAATTCCTTTTCATAAAATATTTTTTTACCCTCTTCAGAAAAGTACTTAAAATTAGTGCCTTTAATCACCCTTATGTTTTCTATTTTAGTATTAATGTAATTGGTTTTTTTAATATCCTTATTTGAATTTATTTTTTTTAAATTAATTCTTTGTCCTACATCTAATTTTTTTCCATCATTAGATCCAATATTTGCTTTCGTATTTATAGAACAACTATTCCATTGAAATCTTAAATCGAGTTCTCCACCTAATGCCAAATATCCATAAACTGATTTATTTGTAGATATGATATTGATTTCATCTCCATTTTCAATTTCATAACTTTCGTAACATTTGCCCTCAATTTCAGTATCTTTTTTTTTAATTGAAAAAATTACATCTCCAGTAACAGCAAAATTAATATTTTCTCCTGAATATTTTATATGAGGACCTTGATATGCAAACTCTATCACTGCAGAGTCTAAATTATTATTAACAAGTTTATTAGCTATCATATAGTTTCGATTATCCATAGCACCACTAAATGGAATGCCAATATGATAAAGATGATCCCTGCCTTTATCTTGAAAGGTAGTATTAATTCCAGGTCTAATTATATCTAAATAATTATTACTCATTATAATTTTTATACTGATCTAAAGAAATTTCCTTGAAAATTACTGTATCTCCTGGGTTAATTAGATTTGGTTTATCCTCTTTTGAACTATCAAAGATACCCAAAGGTGTGTTTCCTAAAATATTCCATCCACCTGGGCTTTCAAATGAATAAATGTTTGCAAATTGTTCAGTTAATGCAACAGATCCCTTGGGTACTTTTACTCTTGGAGTTTCTAAACGTTGAGCTCTCATATTCTCATCTAAGTCACCAAGAAAAGGCATACCAGCAATAAATCCTGTCATGTAACAAAAATATTCCTTATTTAAAAAATTCTCTAAAATTTTTTCTCTACTTAATTTTAATATTTCTTCCAATCTTTTAATGTCCATTGAGAAATTTTCATGACAACAAACTGGTATTTCTAATTTTTTAGAATTTATATCTATTGAATCTTCAGGATTTATATTTTCAACATAATTTTTAACTTCTTTAAAATTTGTTTTTTTTAAATCATAAGAAATAATTAATTTATTATAAGAAGGTGTTAAATTATTTATCCCTTCAAATTTTTTTTCTTTAATAGTTTTAAAGTATTTTATAACTTGTGAATTAATTGATTTATTTACTTCATTACCAAAATCACAGTACAAAGCTGCGTCACCAAGATTTGATATATTTTTTATCATGTCATGTTATACTTAACATTAGAGACTATGGAAATTAATATAAATTGCGATTTAGGTGAAAAATCAAAACATCATTCAAATAAGTATGATCCAGATTTACTAGAAATAGTTAATTCTGCCAATGTCGCATGTGGTTACCATGCAGGTGATGATGAGTCGATGAATCAAGTAATTCAAATTTCAAAAAAAAATGGTGTTAGTATTGGAGCGCATCCGTCATTTAATGACCCTGAAAATTTTGGAAGGCAAAGAATGAATCTTCCACCTAATGATGTAAGGCAATTGATTATTAATCAATATGAAATTCTTCAAAAAATTGCCCAAGATCATGGTGAGAATGTTACTCACATAAAACCACATGGTGCTTTAAACAATATGGCTTGTGAGGATATAGATTTAGCTACTACTTTAGCAAAAGCTATAAACGAGATAAGTAAAGATTTAATTTATTTGGTTCCTACTGGATCTAAAATGGAAGAAGCAGCCAAAAAACTAAACATGCGAATAGCTTGTGAAATATTTGCTGACAGAAATTACGAAGATGATGGAAATTTAGTTTCTAGAAAAAAACCACATGCTCTTATTACTGATCCAGAAGAAGCTAAAAAACACATATTAAATATGGTTAAAAATCAGTCACTTAATTGTCACAGTGGAAAGCAGATACCTTGTGAAATAGACTCTGTATGCATACATGGAGATAATGAAAGTTCATTATCTACTGCAAAATCAATTAGAGAAAATTTAATAGAAAATGGGCTGCAATTAAAACCACTTAACCAAATGAAAAAATTTATATGATCAAAAAAACTTTTTATTCACTTTTGTTTTTAATTTTACTATCAACAAAATCATATACAGCAGGATCAGACAGTACTAGTAAAGTTAAATCAGATTATACTCAGGCTGTTACTTTAATTAAAGCAGCTAAAAAATATGAAAAAAAAGGAAAAATAGAAAAAGCCAACAAACGATATGAAAAAGCTCTAGCGTTGTTAATAAAATCAAATAAAGATAAACCACTCAAAGCAGATACTTTAAACTATCTTGGTTTTACAACTAGAAAACTTGGAGATTTTGAAAATGGAGAAAAGTATTATCTTTTAGGTTTAGAAATTGATCCAAATCACGTTGGTATAAATGAATATTTGGGTGAATTATACGTAGTTACCAATAGATTGGATTTAGCAAAAGAAAGATTAAAAGTATTAGAAAGTTGTAATTGCGAAGAGTATACAGAGTTAAAAGAAATTATTGATGGAACAAAACAATCAAAATATTAATTTATATTTTGAACCATTTGTTGCGGCATCCATAATGCAATTTCAGGGAAAATAACAACAAGTATTACTGCGAGTATCATTAATAAAAATAATGGAAAAGCACTTCTTGCAATAAATCCCATATCTTTGTTGGCCATTCCTTGTAAAACAAATAAATTAAATCCTACAGGTGGTGTGATTTGAGCCATCTCAACTACAATAACTAAAAATATTCCAAACCAAATCATATCAAAACCAGCTTGTCTAATCATTGGTTCAATAATTGCCATTGTTAATACTACTGCTGAAATTCCATCAAGAAACATTCCAAGAATAATATAAAAAATCATTAATACAAAAATTAATACATAAGGTGATAACTCCATATTTTGTATCCAGATAGCTAGATTTCTTGGAAGGCCCGTAAATCCCATAGCTAATGATAAAAAAGTAGAGCCAGCTAAAATAAAAGCAATCATACAAGAGGTTTTAGTTGCTCCTAATAAGGATTGTTTAAATGTTTCAATGGTTAAGCTCTTTTGAAAGTAAGATAAAATTAAAGCCCCTACTACACCTAAAGAAGCAGCCTCAGTTGCTGTTGCAACTCCGGTGTATATTGATCCTATCACTGCTGATATTAAAATAATTACTGGTAGTAATTGTTTTGATTTTCTTATTTTTTCTAGAAAGGAAAAATTTTCTACATATTTTGGCATGATTTTTTTATTTATTAAAGACCAGATAATCACGTAAGACATAAATATAAGTGCAATCATTATCCCTGGAATAATTCCTGCAATAAATAGCTTTGCTATGGACTCTTGAACAGTTACTCCATAAATTATTAATATTATTGAAGGAGGTATAAGAAGTCCTAAAGTTCCTGAGCCTGCTAGACTACCTAACAAAATTTTCTCTGGGTATTTTCTTTTTCTTAGTTCTGGGATAGACATCTTGCCTACTGTTGCAACGGTTGCAGCAGAAGAGCCAGAAATTGCAGCAAAAAGTGCACAACCAACGACATTTACATGAATTAATCCACCAGGTAATTTTTGCATCCATGGTGATAGTCCAGCAAATAAATTTTTAGATAACTTCGTCCTAAATAATATTTCACCCATCCAAACAAACAATGGTAAAGCTGTTAATGTCCATGATGATGAAGTTCCCCATATTGTAGTTGCCATGGCATCCCCAACTGGCCTTGAAGTAAATAACATCATCCCAATTGTTGAAACTCCTATCATGCTTATCGCTACCCAGATGCCAGATCCAAGAAAAAACAAAAGTACACTTATAAAAAATATTATGAGAAATATTTCAGTCATTCTTGCTTATAATTGTTAAAATAAATTTATGTAAAACAGCTATAAAAAAAATTAAAGATCCAATAGCAACACTAGTTTGAGGAATCCATATTAAAATCTCATCTGCACCTTCACTTCTCTCTTGAAAATCATAAGATATAAATAACATTTTCCATAAGTAAAAAGACAAATAGCCTGAAAAAATTGTTGCTACAGTCAAACACCATATTTCTAAAAATCTTTTATAAGATAAAGAGGCTTTTTCTAAGAAAAGGGTAATTCGAATATGTCCACCCTCAACAAAAGTAAATGCTAACGCATAAAAGGAAGCTGCAGCCATACAGTAACCTGAGTACTCAGCTAAACCTCTTATGTAAAAACCAAAAATCCTTGAGGAAATTCCAATTAAAATAAAAACTGCAACAAGTATTAAAAAAAAAGCAGCTAAATATCCTGAAAATTTATAAAGCTTATTAAGATTGTTATTTATTGATTGTAACATTTAGTAAAAAGGCCAACTTACTACAAGTTGGCCTTTTTTTTAAGACTATTTATTTGTAAGCAGATAAAACTGCAGCACCTCTATCTCCAGCTTTTGCTTTCCATTCTTCAGACATAGTTGCTCCAACTTTTTCAAAATGTTTTTTCAAAGATGAATTAACTTCGCCTACTTCCATTCCAGCATCTGATAAAGCTTTCTTATCTCCAGTATTACCTTGTTTAGATAATTCCCAACCTTTTTCTTCAGCAATTGCTGCTTGGTTCATGACAAGATCTTGAGTTGCTTTATCAAGTTTATTCCAAGCGGCTTTATTAGCTATGATCATATTTTTTGGAAACCATGCTGCTATATCATAAAAGTATTTAACACCATTTTCCCAAATCTTGCTATTTTTTCCAGTTGTAGGAGAAGTAATCATACTTTCAACGGCACCTGTAGAAAATGCTTGGCTAATTTCAGCTGCTTCAATTTTAGTTGGTGCCATACCTGTTAACTCAGCAATTCTAATTGTTGCAGAGTTGTATGCTCTAAATTTTAAACCATTTAGATCGCCAACTTTTTTAATTTGCTTTTTACTGTAAAGTCCTTGTGCAGGCCATGGCACTGCATAAAGAAACACCAATCCTTTTTCATCAAGACTCTTAACAATATATGGCTTTGAAGCTTCATATAATTTCATAGCATCATCATAAGTAGTTGCTAAGAAAGGTAATGAGTCAATTTCATATAAAGGATCTTCTTTTCCAAGAGCAGACATAAATCTTTCACCGATAGGTGCTTGACCTGTTCTTACAGCTCTGAAAATTTCACCACCTTTAAATAATGAGCCACCTGGGTGAGTAACAATTGTAAGTTTTCCACCACTTTTTTCAGTTACATTCTTTGCAAATTCTGTTGCATTAGCAGAATGAAAATTTCCAGCACCATAAGCTAGTGCCATATCCCATTTTTCAGCTAAGGTAACGTTTGCAAATAATAGTACTGAAGTAATTATAGATATAAATAATTTGAATAATTTCATCTATCCTCCTTTTTAAAATGAACATTTAATTATCTCTTAGACATTAAATCAATAAAATTATCATTATGGTCTCATTGAAAAATTGTCAGATTATACTATTATAATACTATCTTGATTGAAGAACTCATAATTTTAACCAATATAATTTTTATCACAATTATATTAACAGCTGATAACGCAGTGATAGTCGGATCTATTGCTTCAAATTTTGTTCCAAAAAATAGAAAACAAATAATTCTTTGGGGTGTAATTGGGGCCTTTGTTTTTAAAATCTTTTTTGCAATTTTTGCGACTTTTTTATTTGAATTTTATTTTATAAAAATTTTAGGTGGTTTATTGTTAATTTGGATTGTAAATGATTTAAGGAAAGATTTATTAGATATTAAAAAAGCAAAACCCACTACTAAAAAAGGGAAAGAGCCTTCATACATTAGTAGCGTTGGGAAAGTTTTATTTGCAGATATCATGATTAGTTTTGATAATGTCATAGGTGTAGTTGCAGCAGCAAAAGGATATTTAGGGTTTATGATATTTGGACTGATGTTATCAGTTGTTTTAACTGGTGCTTTAGCGACATATATGGCTAATTACATACAAACACATATTTGGATAGCTTATATTGGATTAGTATTTATATTAATCGTAGGTCTACAATTAGTAATTGGCGGATTGGTTGATCTTGAAATATTAAATATTAATGAAGAATTTAAAAAATACTTTTAATTAAAAAGAATTTTTTTTATTAGGAAATTTAATTTTTCTAACTTCTTTTGAATAATTTGAAACAGCTTTAGAAATTTCGCTCTTAATATTGGCATATTTTTTTACGAACTTATAGTTCATTGGATTTAATCCAATTAGATCATCAATAACTAGTATTTGGCCATCACAATATTTAGAGGCTCCAATTCCAATAGTTGGAACTTTTAAGTTTTGAGTTACAAGCTTCGCTAAAGAAGTTTCGACACATTCCAAAACAATTGAAAATACTCCAGCTTTTTCTAATAAGTGGGAATCTTGTATAATCCTATCTCTCTCGGGTTTTTTTTTACCTTTAAATTTATAAGTTCTATCTGACTGAGGAAGCAACCCTAAGTGTCCCATAACTGGAATTTTATTTTTAACTAAAGTTTTGATTATTGCATAAATTTTTTTTCCACCTTCTAACTTTACTCCATCGCATTTAGTTTTTTTCATTATCTGTTTTGCATTTTTCAAAGCTTCTTTAGGATTTCGATAGGTGTTATGCGGCATGTCAACAATCATTAAACTTTTTTTAATACCCATTCTGACACTTTTAGAATGTTCAATCATAGTACTTAAAGTCACTTCTCTCGTAGATTTATAATTATACAAAACAGATCCAAGAGAATCTCCAACAAGTATAATATCGCAATAATTATCTAAAATAGATGCAACATTTTTTGAATATGCAGTTAGACTAACTATTTTAGTTTTATTTTTTTTAGAAATTATTTTTTTAATTTTGCTCATTCACATTGGTAGAGATTACCAAATGCCAGTATTTTCCATTGAAGACCAGGGTTCTTGAGGATCTAAATATCCATCTTGAAGTAATTCTATTGAAATTTTATCCGGTGATCTAACAAAAGCCATGTGACCGTCTCTTGGTGGTCTGTTAATAGCGTAACCCATGTCCATAAGTTTTTGGCATGTATCATAAACATTATCTACTCTGTAAGCTAGATGACCAAAATTTCTTGATCCCTCTCCTAGATCATCACCATCCCAATTATATGTTAATTCAATCTCTGCATTTTTGTCATTTGGCGGAGCAAGAAAGATTAAAGTGTATCTTCCTTTTTCACTATCTTTTCTTCTTGTTTCTTTAAGTCCAAGACCTTCACAAAAAAACCTTAGAGATGCATCAACATCGCTAATTCTAATCATAGTATGTAAATATTTCATAATAATACTTATAGTTAAAAATTACTCTAATTCAATAGTACTTGGTGGCTTTGATGTAACATCATAAACAACTCTATTGATACCTCTAATACTGTTCACTATTTTATTTGATATAGATTGCATAAAAGACTTTTTAAATTCATAATAATCTGCTGTCATTCCATCGTCGGAGGTAATTGCTCTTAGTAAGCAGAGATATTCATAAGTACGATTATCACCCATTACCCCAACTGTTTTTACAGGCAGCAAGGCTGCATAAGCTTGCCAAATCTTGTGATAGAGTCCATGTTCTCTTAAAGCTTGAATAAAATAATAATCAGCATCTTTTAGGATTTTGATTTTTTCATTAGTTATTATTCCTGGCATTCGAATTGCTAAGCCTGGTCCAGGAAAAGGATGTCTTGAAATAATTTCTTTACTTAAATTAAGCTCTAATCCTAATTTTCTCACCTCGTCTTTAAACAAGAATTTAAGTGGTTCTACTAATTTTAAATTCATTTTTTTTGGTAACCCACCAACATTATGATGAGATTTTATTTTTGAGGTTTGGCTTCCAGTAACAGATTTACTCTCAATTAAATCTGGATATAGAGTGCCTTGAGCTAAAAATTTAACATTTTTAATTTTATTGGCATATCGCTCAAAAATTTTAACAAATAAATTACCAATTATTTTTCTTTTTTTCTCTGGATCAGAAACATTTTTTAACTTTTTTAAGAATTCCTTTTCAGCATTTACATAAATTAAATTCATTTTTAAACGTTTTTTAAAAGTTTGAACTACTTGTACTTCCTCATTTTTTCTTAAAAGGCCAGTATTTACAAAGATACAATAAAGTTTTTTTCCAATGGCTTTATTTAATAACTGAGCAACCACACTACTATCAACACCTCCTGATAATGCACAAATAACTTTATTATTTCCAACTTGTTTTCTAATATCTTTAATAAGCTGATTTTTTTGATCCATAGAGGACCAATTTCTTTTAATTTTACAAATTAAAAAAATAAAATTACTTATTAATTTTTTTCCGTTCTCTGTGTGTGTTACCTCTGGGTGAAATTGTATCCCATAATATTTTTTTATTTTATTTTCAACGATTGCAAATTTTGAATTCGTGCTTGATGCAACAACTTTAAAATTCTTAGGGAGTTTTGAAACCTGATCAGCATGGCTCATCCAAACTTGTTTGGACTTTTTAATTCCAAAAAAATTAGTTGTTAAAAGACTGTTTTTTTTTTTATAAACATTAGCTAAACCAAATTCTCTATGTTTTGATTGTTTTACTGTTCCGCCATTAAGCTTTGACAAAATTTGATGCCCAAAACATATTCCAAGAACTGGTACATCAAGTTGTAAAATTTTTTTATCAAACGAATACTTGTTAATTTGATAAACATTTAATGGGCCACCAGATAATACTATTCCTTTAATACTATGATTTATGTCTTTTAATTTTATTTTTTTGTGACTAACTATTTCTGAAAACACACCTATTTCTCTTACTCTTCTTGCAATTAATTGAGTAAATTGAGAACCAAAATCTATTATTAAAATTTTGTTAAGATTTTGATCAAGACTCATTATTTTCAGGTTCTATATTTTTTAATGACTCTTGGATATCTTTGTTTTCATCACATAAATTTTTACATACCTTAACAAATTTATCTGAAAGATCTTTGACTTTTTCATAATTTGATTTTTCTAAAGCAATTTTCATTAACATTAATAAAGCTTCCTCATTATCTGGCTCAATTAAAAGCGTTGTTTCTAAATTATATTCTTCTTTTCTTTGATTTTCTTCTTGGTTATAAATTTTTGCTAAATATAAATATGAGTTTGCATCTTTTGGATTAAAAACTATATTTCTCTCAAATAAAAAACGCGCATCTTCATATTTTTCTTTTTTAAACAATTTTAAAGCTTCGTTAAAAAAATTTTCTTTACTAAAAGACGTGCTGTTAAAAGAAACTATTAAAAGTATTAATCCTATTAATTTGAAAAAATTGCTCATTAATATTTACTATCTTTTTTTACCACATCTACATTATGAACCATACTTTCATAAAATCCAGCTTTTGTAATTTTCACAAATTGTGGTTTATTTCTTAATTTAATAATTGTTTTTGATCCAAGATAACCCATGGAAGATTTCAATCCACCAATTAATTTATAAATAATACTCCCAACATCTCCTTTGTATTTCACAAAACCTTCAACACCCTCAGGTACATATTTTGAGGAGTCTTTTTGTTTTTTCTGAAAGTATCTATCAGCCGACCCTTTATTCATAGCTCCTACGGAACCCATACCTCTAAAACTTTTAAAAAGCTGTCCATTTTTTTTAATTAATTTCCCTGGAGTTTCGTTTGTACCTGCAAATAAAGAACCGATCATTACAGCATCCGCTCCTGCAGCAAAAGCTTTTGCTAAATCACCAGAATATTTTATTCCTCCATCTGAAATTATTTTAACATTTTTATTCTTTAAACCACTTCTTACAGCTAAAATTGCGCTTAATTGAGGAACTCCTATTCCAGCAACCAATCTTGTTGTGCAAATAGAACCTGGCCCAATACCAATTTTAATTATATCTACTCCTAACTTTATAAGGAATTTTGCAGCTTCTGGTGTTGCAATATTTCCTGCACACAAAGCAATTTTGTTAGTTTTTATTTTTTTAATATATCTAATTATTTCGGCAACTTTCTTTGTATGGCCATGTGCTGTGTCTACTACGATTAAATCTACACCTTCTTTAATTATTTTTTTAGCTCTGATAAATTCATTTGGTGCTGCACCTACAGCTGCTCCAACAATTAGTTTTTGTTTTTTTACTTTTTTTATCTCTGATAATTGTTTTTTTATATCAAGGTTTCTGTGAATCACTCCAATACCACCAGCTTTAGCTATAGCTATTGCCATTCTACTCTCTGTGACAGTATCCATTGCAGATGATAAAAGTGGAATTTTAAGCTTCAAATACTTTGTTAAAGATACACTAGTGATTGCATCAGAGGGTAATATTTCTGAATACTTTGGAGCTAATGTAACATCATCAAAGGTAAGTGCTTCTTTTATGGGAACCATAATCTTTTATATACGATTCCTTTTAAATTAAAAGTCTCTATCGAATTTTTCTACAAATTATAAAGCTTTCTTTTGAATCTTTTCTGCTAGATTTTGGTTTAAAAACCTTAACTTCTTTAAAATATTTTTTTCCCTCTGCGACGATTTCGTTAAATGTTCCTCCCATAAAAATTTTTGAAATAAAATAACCATTTTCTTTCATTAAATCTTTTGCAAAAAACATTGCCTCTTTACACAATTCTCCAGTTTGGATTGAGTCTATATTTTTAATACCAGTTGTATCAACGGCCATATCAGACATTACAACGTCAACTTTACCGTTTATATTTTTTTTAATTTCTTCTTGAATTTTTTCTTCAGTAAAATCTCCTTGGATTTGAGCACTATTGCCTATTGGTTCCATTTTTTTTAAATCTATAGATATCAATTTTCCATTTTTAGCTGCTTTAAGAGCATATTGTGACCAGCTTCCTGGAGCTGCACCAATATCAATTATTGATAATCCACCTTTAAAAATTTTAAATTTTTCATCAATTTCAATTAATTTGTAAGCTGATCTAGCACGATACCCATCTACTTTAGATTGTCTTACATAGATATCCCTACGCTGTTTATTAACCCAGTTCTTGGAGATTTTATTTTTTTTCAATTAATCATTAAATCTTAAACTTTTATTTAAAATTTTACCTGTAAGAGTTTGAATATCTATTTTAATATTTTTGTTTAATCTCATATCTTCGTTATCTTTCCAGATACCAGCAGCTAAATGCATAATTCCAATTTTATAGTTAGGTAAATAAGGCTCTACCCAAGTATCTTTATCCTCATCAAATTTTGGTAGAAGATTACTAGTAATCCAGTTGCAGTTGAGTGGCAAAAATTCTGTTTCTAAATTGTCTATATAAACAGACATATTAATTGCTAGTCCCTCTGAACCAAAAATATTTCCTGCTTTTAGAGTTTGTAATAAATTAGTTTGCCATGAATTCCATCCCTTTGAATGTTTTTCTAAAGAAAACACACCAATATTTATATGAGGTGCAAAAGCTAACTTCCTAGCTTTATTCATACTAATTTTAGATTTTACAGCATGTTTAAAATTTTGAGATTTGATAATAGCTAGTTTTCCCAATATCCAATTTACTCTAGAGGTAATTTTATAACCTGGACCTAAAGTTTGAGTAATTCCTAACTTACCATTATCACAGGCTTTGAAATATAATTCTATACAACTCCAATCATTTACCCATGCATCGCAATCAATCCATAAATATTTTTCGTAGCTTGGAAAATAATTAGGTAAAAAAGCTCTAGATACTTGGCTCTTTAACCATTCACGACCTTTAATTTTGCTTTCTGGGACTTTTATATCCCATTCTGCAGATTTAATTTCATCTACTTTTGATAATAATTGTAACTTTTGTTCTTCTGATAATCCTGCATCTAAAATACAAATCGCAACGCTAGAACTTTCTTTAAATCTTTTAATAGAGTCTATTAGCTCATTTAATAAAGGGAAATAATTTGAATCAGCTAATGATACAATGACATTTTTTTTCATTATAAAATATCTTCGAGATCATCATCTTCATCTTTATAATTCTGATCTTCGTTTTGTTTTTTTAATTTTTGATAATGAAAAAAACTAATTGGAAGCATACCTAAATATATTATTGCACTAATTGATATAACATTAAAAGGATATATTAGAAGTAATCCAAAAAATAAAACTATTCCAAATAATAGAAAAATAGTGGCTTTTCTTTGAATTACAATTTTTTTAAATGAATAACTTGGAAATTTGCTGATCAGTAAGAGAGATGTAGTAATAAAAAAAACTGGAACAATAATATCATAATTTATTTTTATAAAATCAAAACTTGTAAGACTAAAAATTAATGGGGTTAGCACTAAGATGCCTCCTGCTGGAGATGGAACGCCTTCAAAAAAATTATCTCTCCATGATGATGCTTGACCTGTATTCACATTAAAACGAGCCAAACGTAATGCAACACAAATTACATATATTAAACATAGCAACCATCCAAATCTTCCTAATGTATTTAATTTCCAGAAATACATAATAAATGCTGGGGCTACTCCAAAACTAATCATATCTGTTAAAGAATCTAGCTCTTTACCAACTTTTGATGTCCCTTTAATTAATCTTGCTATTCTTCCATCTAATCCATCAATAAGAGCAGCAAACATAATTGCTATAATCGCAAATTCAAATTTTCCATCTAGTGCAAATCTAATTGATGATAAACCTATACAAACCCCAATAAGAGTTAGCATATTTGGTAAAATCACTCTTGCGTTAGTTTTTTTATCAGTAACAATTTTTAAATTGTTTTTTGGTTGTTCCATAAATTAATTTTTAGCCAGCAGTGTTTCCCCTGAAATTGCTAATTGACCAACTTTAACTAGTGGTTCATAATTTTCGTAATAAACGTCTGCTCTACTACCAAATCTAATCATCCCAATTCTATCACCTTGGCTCAATTCCTGATTTTTATTTGTTTCACAAACTATTCTTCTTGCAACTAATCCTGCAATTTGAACGACTACAATATCATTTCCATGTTTGTCTTTAATTTTATAATAATTTCTCTCATTGTCTTCGCTTGCTTTATCTAAAGATGCATTTAAAAATTTACCTGGTTTATATAAAATATCTTCAACAATACCTGAGCATGGTGTTCTGTTAACATGACAGTCAAAGACATTCATAAAAATACTTATTTTTTTAAATTTTTTATTTTCTAGTCCAAGCTCTTTTGGACCGTCCACCTCTTCAACTTTAATTACTTCTCCATCAGCAGGGCTAACTAAGTAGCTATCATCTCCAATGATAACTCTTTCTGGATCTCTAAAAAAATAATAAACCCAGACAGTTAGTAAAATTCCTATTAATCCTAAAAAATTATTAATAATTAGAAAAATGATAGTTAAGAATACAGCAATGACTATAAACTTGTATCCTTCAGTGTGAATCTTTGGAAATATCTTACTAAACATATTCTTCTATTTGCTAATTTTCGATTAATATGTATATAAAATGATCAAATTCAATTAATAAGATAATTTTTATTTAATGAGCAAAATCAAGGTAAAAAACCCAGTTGTTGAGCTGGATGGCGATGAAATGACTCGTATTATATGGGAGTTCATCAAAAATAAATTAGTTCTTCCATATCTAGATCTTGGTATCGAATATTACGATTTAGGCATGAAAAGCAGAGATAATACTGATGATCAGATCACCATCGATTCTGCGAATGCTATCAAAAAAATTGGTGTTGGAATTAAGTGCGCAACGATTACCCCTGATGAAGCAAGAGTAGAAGAATTTAATCTAAAAAAAATGTGGAGATCTCCTAACGGAACCATAAGAAATATAATTGGAGGAACAGTATTCAGAGAACCAATTATTTGTAAAAATATTCCAAAACTTGTTCCCTCTTGGACAGATCCAGTAATTATAGGAAGACATGCATTTGGAGATCAATATAGAGCAACTGATTTTAAAGTACCTGGAAAAGGAAAAATGGAAGTGAAATGGACATCAGAAGATGGAAAAGATGAAATTAAATATGAAGTATTTAATTTTACTGGTCCTGGTGTTGCTTTATCAATGTACAATTTAGATAAGTCAATAGAGGACTTTGCAAGATCTTGTTTTAGTTATGGGTTGATTAAAAAATGGCCTGTCTACATGTCTACAAAGAATACAATTCTAAAACAATACGATGGAAGATTTAAGGATATTTTTCAAGATATTTTCGATAAAGAATACAAAGAAGATTTTGAAAAAAATAATTTAACTTATGAACATAGGTTAATTGATGACATGGTTGCATGTGCAATGAAGTGGAGTGGAAAATATATTTGGGCTTGCAAAAATTATGACGGAGACGTGCAATCTGATACTATGGCACAAGGTTATGGATCTTTAGGATTGATGACGAGTACATTGTTAACTCCAGATGGAAAAGTAATGGAAGCAGAGGCTGCACACGGAACAGTAACTAGACATTATAGAATGCATCAACAAGGAAAAGAAACTTCAACCAACCCAATCGCATCAATTTTTGCTTGGACTAGAGGATTAGCTCACAGAGGTAAATTAGATGGTAATGAAGAACTAATCAAATTTGCACAAACTTTAGAAAAAGTTTGTATTGAATGTGTGGAAAGTGGATCAATGACTAAAGATTTAGCAATTCTTGTTGGTCCAAATAGTAAATTCTTAACTACAAATCAATTTTTAGATGAAATTGATGGTAATTTAAAAAAGAAATTAAACTAAACTCTTAAGCTTTTCAAAAGCTTCTTCAATTTTTGATTGATCTTGTCCACCTGCTTGCGCAAAGTCTTTTCTTCCTCCACCACCTTTGCCACCTATTATTTCAGATCCAACTTTAACAAACTGAACAGCATCGAACTTGTTGGTTAAATTGTCAGTTATTCCAACAGCTAATCCAACCTTGTCATCTTTATTTGCAAACACAACCACAATACCTTCGCCTAAATTTTTTTTACCTTTATCTACAAGTTTTCTTAATTCTTTTGGAGATAATCCATCTATTTTTTGAAGTCTTAACTTAACTCCATTAATTTCTTCGTCTTTAATAATATTTTTAGATTTATCCTCTAAAATTTTATTTACTGAGATGGTCTCTAATTGTTTAGTTAAATTTTTTATTAAAGTTTTTTGATCAGCTTCTTCTAAACTTGATTTTCCTCCCAATTTAATAATTTGCTGACTCAAATTTTTAATAGTCTCTTCATCTTTTTCCGCAGATAGATTTGATAATTTTTCTTTGTTTTTTAAATATTCCTCTAGTTGTTTATCTCTTAATGCTTCAATTCTTCTTACTCCTGCAGCGATAGAGGACTGGCTTACAATCTTAAATTTACCAATATCACCAGTGTTTTTAACGTGTGTTCCACCGCACAATTCTGTTGAAAAATACTTTCCATCCTCGTCACCCATTGAAAGAACCCTTACTTCATCCCCGTATTTTTCCCCAAATAATGCTAAAGCACCATTTTCAACTGCCTCATCAGGTGTCATTAATCTAGTTTTTACATCAGATTTTTTTGAAACCATTTTGTTTACAAACTCCTCTATTTTATCAATTTCCTCATTCAAAATAGGCTTCATATGACTGAAATCAAATCTTAATCTGCTTTGCTCTACTAAAGATCCTTTTTGAGTGACATGCGTACCAAGAACTCTTCTTAAGGACTCGTGTAATAGATGAGTAGCTGAGTGATAAGCTCGAGTATTATCTCTTCTTTCCACATCTATTTTTAACTCTACACTTTCCTGTAGTTTTATAGATCCACTCTTGACCTTTCCATAATGGACAAATAAATCACCTAATTTTTTTTGGACATCAGTTACCTCAAATTTAAAATCATTCGAAACTATTTCACCAGTATCACCAACTTGTCCACCTGACTCACCATAAAAAGGAGTTTGATTTACTATAATCATTCCCTCTTCATTTTCTTTTAACTGATCTACCTCTTTGTTGTCTTTTAAAAGAGATAATACGACCCCTTCGGCTTGATTAGTTTCGTATCCTAAAAATTCAGTTGCTTCTAATTTATCTTTTATTCCAAACCAAATATCTTCAACCGCTGCATCACCAGAGCCTTTCCAATTTTTTTTAGCAAGCTCTCTACTTTCCTTCATTAAAGATTGAAACTTTTCAGTATCAATTGACATTGATTTGTTTCTTAAAATATCTTCGGTAAGATCTAACGGGAAACCATAAGTGTCATATAATTTAAAAGCTACCTCACCTGGTAGTACTTTATCTATTTTAGATATTTCATCATTTAAAATTTTTATTCCTCTATCTAAGAGAACTAAGAATTTTTCTTCTTCCATTTTTAAAGTTTCTTTAATTAAAGACTCTGCTCTTACAAGTTCTGGATAATTTCCAGACATTTCATTTTTAAGAGTATCAAACAAATTATAAAAAACTGGTTCCTTAGATCCTAATAAATGAGAATGTCTCATTCCTCTTCTCATAATTCTTCTGAGAACATATCCTCTTCCCTCATTTGAAGGTAAAACTCCCTCAGCTATTAAAAACGAACTCGCTCTTAAGTGATCAGCTATTACTCTAAAACTTGCTAGATTAGATTTGTCAGATTTAACTTTTGTAATTTCAGATGCAGAACCAATTATTTTTTTGAAATGATCTGTTTCATAGTTATCATGTGAACCTTGTAATAAAGCAGCAATTCTCTCTAATCCCATTCCAGTATCAACTGACGGTTTTGGAAGATTAATTCTTTTATCTTTAGTAACTTGTTCAAACTGCATAAAGACCAAGTTCCAAATTTCTATAAATCTATCTCCATCCTCATCTTTAGTTCCAGGTAAACCTCCTGGTAAATGATCTCCGTGGTCAAAAAAGATTTCTGAGCAAGGACCGCATGGACCTGTCTCACCCATTGACCAAAAATTATCAGAAGTTGCTATCCTTATAATCCTATCATCGCTAAAACCTGCTATTTTCTTCCAAAAATTGAAGGCTTCATTATCCTCATGGAATACTGTTACATAAAGCCTGTTTTTATCTATTCCAAAATCTTTGGTTATTAAATCCCAGGCATAATAAATTGCTTGCTCTTTAAAATAATCACCAAAAGAAAAGTTTCCTAACATCTCAAAGAATGTATGGTGCCTTGGTGTATAACCAACATTCTCTAAATCATTATGCTTACCACCAGCCCTTACACATTTTTGTGAAGTTGTAGCTCTTACATAATCTCTTTTTTCTAATCCTGTAAAAACATTCTTAAACTGAACCATACCAGAGTTGGCAAACATCAATGTAGGATCATTGTTTGGAACCAAATTACTAGATTCCACAATCTTGTGATCGTTCTTTTCAAAATATTTTAAGAAAGTATTTCTTATTTCATTGAGTGTTTTGTCTGCCATATTTTTAAAATACAGCTTTTTTATTCTATGTCTAGATATCGAAGGGAAAAAAGGCGCTTAAATTAAGCGCCTTTTATTAATAAAGATGACCTATTAATTCTTTTTAGATGGAGGAGTAGCTTCAACTTTGTCAGCCTCTTCTTTTTCAGCTACTTTCTTTTCTTTCTCTAATTTCTCAGGATCAATTGGATTTCCTTCTATTTTCTTAGAAATCACACCTGCTTTTTCCCTAATTGCCATTTCAATTTCTGCAGCAACTTTAGGATTTTGAGCTAGATAAGTCTTGGCGTTCTCTCTACCTTGACCAATCTTCTCACCCTTGTAAGCATACCAAGCACCTGATTTTTCAATAATATCTGCTTTAGAACCAAGATCGACTAGTTCACCCATCTTGCTAATTCCTCTTCCATACATCAAGTCAAATTCAACAACTTTGAATGGTGGTGCTACTTTATTCTTAACTACCTTCACTCTTGTAGAGTTACCAATAATTTCATCTTTATCTTTGATGGCACCAATTCTTCTAATATCCATTCTTACAGATGAGTAAAACTTAAGTGCATTACCACCTGATGTTGTCTCTGGACTTCCAAACATAACTCCAATTTTCATTCTGATTTGGTTAATGAAAATCATCATTGTATTTGTATTTGAAATTGAACCTGTTAATTTTCTTAAAGCCTGACTCATTAATCTTGATTGAAGACCAACATGATGATCTCCCATCTCTCCTTCGATTTCAGCTTTAGGGGTTAAAGCTGCAACAGAGTCGATGACAATTACTGAAATAGAGCCTGATTTTACTAGTGTATCAGCGATTTCTAATGCTTGTTCACCAGTATCAGGCTGTGAAATTAAAAGTTCTTCTGTATTTACACCTAATTTTTTTGCATAAACTGGATCTAGAGCATGTTCTGCATCAACAAATGCACAAATTCCACCTGCTTTTTGAGCTTCAGCAACAACTTGTAATGCTAATGTAGTTTTTCCAGAAGATTCTGGTCCGTAAACTTCAACAATTCTTCCTTTTGGTAATCCGCCTATTCCTAAAGCTAAATCAAGACTTAAAGAACCTGTTGAAACAGACTCGATATCCATCGCTCTTTTTTCACCAAGCTTCATTACAGAGCCTTTTCCAAAATTATCTGTAATTTGAGCTATCGCAGCGTCTAACGCTTTGTTCTTTTCTTTAACGTCCATTTCTTGATCTTTAGTAGATTTAACTACTTTTAGGTTATTTTTCGTCATTTTTTGCCTCTTTTTTTAAATTTTTTAACACTCGAATCATGAATTAAATGTACACATTTTGTTCTCATTATCAATATATTTATTTTTTGGCCTTAAAAATCAAATAATTACTTAAGTTTTAGATATTGGCTGTTTAACAAACCTACTGCTTTAAGCAGATTGTATTGGGCCATAAGATAATTTTTTTCAGAACTTGCTAAAGAAATTTGAGCAGAAAGCAATAAGGTATTTGATTGAATAACATCTAAAGTGGTTCTAGAACCTCTTTCGTACTCTGCAGCAATTCCTTCATTAGCTATTTCAGCAGCATTTACTTGAACTCTAACTGAATTTAAAAAACTTTCAGAAGATTCTAGACTAGACCATGCGCTTGCAACATTTATTTCGTTTGTTTTTACCGCATCATCTAATAATAATCTTTTTCTAGTAGTTAAATTTGAATTTTTAGAAATAGTTGATCTCTTTTTTCCACCTGAATAAAAAGGCCAACTAATCTCTGCTTTTAAAATATCTTTTTCTCTCTCATCATAAGTTGAACTAAGGTCTTCTGTATAAGATCTTTCTAAAGATAAAGAAGCAGTTGGCTTTAAATCTGACTCTGAAATTGCTAATTCCTTTTCTGCTTTTGATAAATCAAATTTTGCAATCTGAATATCAGGGTTATTTTGTTTTGAAAGATTAATTGCTTCACTTAAAGTGCTTGGAATATTAACTATCGCATTTGAATTTTTTTGTAATTGATTTGGATCATTGATTTTACCAATTATATTCTCATAATTTAGTTTACTAATTAATAAGTCACTTTTTGCTTTTGCAAATTGTGCTTGAGCGCCTGCAAGTGACGACTCTGATTGTGCTAAGTCAGTATTTGTAATTTGACCTCTGTCTCTTCTAATTTTATCATTTTCAACTTGTCTAATTAAAAGATTTAAATTTTTAGCGTTAATGTCTAGTGTTTCTCTAGCTAGAACTAAATTTGTAAATGCATCAATTGCTTTATGTAAAATATCTTGTTCTTTTTTAACCAACTGTGCTTTAGCTAAATCTAAAGCAGTAATATTTTTTTCAAGTGTAAGATCTCTTCCATAATCAAGCAATGTATGTTCTAATTTGATTGAAGTGGTAAATGGGTCTACATCGCTGACACTTGCATCGCCACCACTTTGATTGGTTAATTTGTTTGTATTCTCAAAACTTTTTGATCCTTTTACAGTTAAAGAAGGTTTGTAATCAGCCTTTGAAATATTTACATCTTCTTCTGAAACTTTAATATTTTCTCTTTCAGCATTTAATTGAATATTGTTTTGATAAGTTTGATTTAATGCATCGAGAAGTGTAACTGCAAAAGCATTACTAAAATAGAATATTGATGTGATAACTATGATAAATATTTTTTTCATTTCGATTTATATACAGCAGTTTTAATATGATGGTTACTGTTTAAATTTAAAATTATAGATGCGTATTTCGGCATATTTTTAAACATATTTTGAGTAATTCTTTGGTAGGTTTGCATAAAATTTATTACGTCCCATTTACTCATTATTTTATGACCGCCTTTTTTCTTTGTTTTTAACCATAGTTTATGCTCCTGCTTTAATCTCCACTTTTGTAATAAACTAAAGTTTTTTGCTTTTAAGTAAATCATACAATTTAACTGAGAATATAACTCTTTATACTTAGTTTTTAGTTGCTGATTTACATATTTTCTCCAAACTAGTTTGTGATCATTAGCTTTTTCCATAGAATTAATAGACTTTATTAATGTCTTATTTGTTTCTGCTCTTGCTCCCACACACCATCCTTCAAAAATAATAACATCTGGTCTTTGATTTATTTTATTCCATTTATTTTTAGGAAATCTGTCATCAATTGCCTTATTAAAATTTGGTAATTTTAATTTTTTGAATTTTTTACTTTTTGATTTTTTAAAGAAATCCAACATCATATTGATGTCATGAGTTCCAGGAACTCCTCTAGTAAGTAACATTGGGTGTACTTTTTTTGATAAAGCTATTCTTTCTTTTCTAGTTTTATAAAAATCATCAATAGAAATTTTGAATACTTTTAATTTAAAATACTTTTCTAATATTATCTGTATTATAGAACTTATAGTTGTTTTGCCAGTTCCTTGTCCTCCAGCTAATCCAACAAAATACGGTTTTTTGTTATCAGCTTTTTTTGCAATCCAAAAACATATTGGGATTAAAAAATTCTTAATCATCCCATCTTTATTGCTAAACTTTTCAGTTGAAGTTTCTTGTGATTTAATAAATTTAAAACAATCTTTTTTAACTTTCTTAAAACACTCTTCAGATAATCTCATTGGATTTTTATTTTTTTTGATCCATTGGATGGTTTAAACCATCAAAGTTAGCTACTTCTTTTAAGTCTTCTACTTTAACCTCATCAACACACCCTAAATTAAAACCAGTCATCGCTGGCGCACTTCTTGGATTATGATGAGTGTAAATTCCACATTCAGTACAAAAATAATGATTAGCGACTTTAGTATGGTACTGATAAAGTTTTAATTTCTCTTGTCCTTTTGTAACTTTAAAATCTTCATTTTTAACCATGCCCATTGTTGCATTTTTTCTTTTACAAATAGAACAATTGCATCTTACAATTTTTGCTAATTCATTAAATGTAGCATTAATTTCTGCTTCAATAGCTCCACAATGACAATTCAATTTCATATATCTCCTTTTTATTTTAAAACACTTTTTGCTGCAATTTTATTTCCGTCTAAGTCGCGGATATACCCATAGTAATTTCCATCTTTTCTAACCCCTGGCGCCCCCTCATCTATTGCTCCTTTCGAAATTGCAATCTCATAAAACTTTTCTACTGCCTCTTTAGACTCTGCTAACAGTGTTACTTGTGACCCATTACCCATAGTCGCTGGTTTACCATTAACTGGATTGGTTATATAAAATATTACTTTCTCAGGTTCGCTTGAATGAGCATAACCAATATATTTTTCTGTCGTTAGAATTTTTTTTAAATTTAATGGTTCAAAAGCAGCATCATATAACTCGCTCGATTTCTTATAATCATTAGAACCAACCATTACAAAATCTAAAATACTCATAATCAAATTAAAATTTATATAACTTAATAACCAACTTAAACTACTAGTGGTTGAAGTTATCCACAAGCATACAAAATGTAGTTTGGATGTTCACGTTTTGATTCACTTTTGATTCAGTTACAGACTCAAAATACAACCTCTTGAGTGTATTGTATAAATAGTCTATAAATTAGAACAAAACAAGAACATGAAACTAACAATCCCTTATTATCTACATAAAGCAGGAGCTGGTTTTCCTTCCCCTGCTACTGATTATATCGAGGAAGATATTGATCTGAACATGCATTTAATAAGAAATGTTCCGGCAACTTTCATCATTAGAGTTCAAGGTAAATCCATGGTCGACGTTGGAATTAATGATGGTGACTTATTGGTAGTTGATAAAAGTTTAAAACCAAAAAACTTTTCAACAGTGATTGCGAATGTTCATGACGAACTTGTAGTTAAAACTTTAGTTCAAGAAAGAGATAAAAAATTTTTAACTTCTGGATCTAAAGAGTTTTCAGACAGAATCTTAATTAACGAAGAACAAGATATTTTTATTTGGGGAGTTGTTACTTATGTCATCCATTCAACATACTAAAAAAATAGCATTAATTGATTGTAATTCTTTTTATGTTTCTTGTGAAAGATTATTTAATCCAAAAATAAGAAGAAAACCTGTTGTCGTTTTGTCTAATAATGATGGCTGCATTATTTCAAGATCAAATGAAGCAAAAGCTTTAGGTATTAAAATGGGTGAGCCCTACTTTAAAGCAAAAGATATTATTCTTAAAAATAAAGTTGAAGTTTTCTCGTCTAATTATTCTTTATATGGAGATTTATCTAGAAGAGTAATGCGAACTCTTAAAAGATTTAATTCAGAAATAGAAGTTTACTCCATTGATGAAGCATTTTTAGATTTATCAAACTTTAAAGATCAAGATGTAGAAAAAGTTGGGAAAGAAATTAGAGAAACTGTTTTACAATGGACTGGCATTCCAACTAGTATTGGAATAGCCAATACAAAAACTTTAAGTAAAGTTGCAAATCATATTGCAAAGAAAAAACAATCTGGGGTGACAAGTTTAATTGGCATCGAAAACTTAGATCCTATTTTAGAAAAAGTTGAAATCAATGACGTCTGGGGTGTTGGAAGGCAACTAACCAAATTTTATCAAAAGCATGGAATTTATAATGCCAAGCAATTAAAAAATAAATCTAATACCTGGATCAAAAAATCTTCAAATGTTCTAAGTTCAAGAACTGCTATGGAGCTTAGAGGAATTTCTTGTATTGGATTAGAGACCACTACAACTAAAAGAAAGAGCTGTGTGGTTTCAAGATCATTTGGAAAAAGAATTGAAACATTTCAAGAATTAAAAGAAGCAGTTGCAAATTATTGTTTGAATGCCTCTGAAAAAATTAGATCAGAGTCTTTGGTTGCAAAAGCAATCACTGTGTTTGTTAGAACTAGTCCTTTCCAAAGAAACTTTGGTTATTACTCAAATGCAAAGACAGTTGATTTTCCAATTGCAACAAACAACAGTATTGAAACAGTTAAGACAGCAGTTTCAATTTTGGAAAGCATATTTAAAAATGGTTACCGTTATCAAAAAGCAGGTGTGATGCTTACAGGACTTTCTAATGCTAGTGATAAAACAAATTTGTTTACATCTGAGAAAGATGAAAAAATAAATAGCTTGATGCGATCAATTGATAATACTAATCACCGATATGGAAGATCTACTTTAAGTGTTGCAAGTGCAGGAGTTCATAAAAAATGGAACATGAGAAGGCAATATTCCTCTAAAATTGATACTGCTGACTTTTATAGTTTGCCAACTATTAGAGGTTGATTTAATTGGCTTTTTTAATAAAAAGAGAGCATGCAGAACCAAGAAATAGTTAAAATAATTGAAAACCTTAAAGGGCGAAGAGATTATGAGGAAAAAAGAGCCTCTAAATTAGGCTTTGCTTCTCTTTATGATTACTTTGAAGATAAGATTTCAAAGAAACAAAAGGCTCTTGAGGAAGAACAAAAAGAATTAGAATCTGCAAAAGCTGACAATCAACCAAAAGCTGCTAAGAAAAGCTGCAGTTGTTGTTAGATTATTTTTTATTTAATTAAATATACCAACTTTTTCTTTAGATTTTCCTCTTCTAACTTCATCAAAATAGATTATTGTTGTTGGAACATTCTTAACATCATAATAACTATTACACTTTTTAAAAAGATTTATTGAGTTTTTATGTCCGGGAAATTTTTTTCTCTTTAATTTATACAAAGTGGTATAATCTTTATTAGTAGATTCTTTTTCACGTAAACATTTATCAATTCCATCAACATTTACATAATTTAAATATCTGGTTATTCCTGTTCTATAGACACCAAACTTTTGATAAACCTTAGATTTTGATTTTGTTGGACCTTTGTAATCATATCTTAGGTCACCATTGACCCAAATTTTAAAAAATCCATCTTCTTTTTTTGACCATTTTGCATTTATCAATATATCAAACCAATTACCTAGAGCCTCATCATTAGTTATCAAATTTTGTTCGTGATAATCCCAATCATTATCTGTAATAGTTCTTACAATTGTGTATCCTTTTCGAAGTTCTTTGAACATAAATATTGGATTTCCATTTTTTTGATGAAATTGACCAAATGCATTACTCAATGGGTAAAGGTTTTGGTGATCTTTTGGAAAATATATTGACCAAGAAAACCAATGTTCTCCGCTAGACATTGCGCTGTCACCTCCACTTAACTCATGACGCTCTCTGTCATTTTTACAATCACTCCAACCTCCGTCCGAGTCCTTTCCACAATCTCCTTGTCTCACTTCAAATCTTACAGATTGGCTTCCAGCTCTAACTGGATGACCGTCTTCTTTATTTACAATTTGAAATCCATGTTTCTTATAGCCTTTACCAGTTAAACTTTTATAAAATTTTGATCCAGAGCCTACATCTTTTGGAAGTTTGACAAATTTTTTTGCATAACTATTTCCACTTAATAACAAACTAAGAAATAGAATACCTAAAATTTTTTTCATTGATTTTTAAATTTCTCTTCTTTTTTTGGTTTTCTAAAAACTATACTATCTAAATAAACTCTTTGGTCTGGCAAACTTTCCCAATCTGAATTCCAATAACCAATTGTACGATGTCTATAAATTCCAAATTTCATATAACCACCCGTGCAAGTATCAGCTAAAGTTTTTATATTTTTAAGATCTGCGATAACTTCATTATTTTTATAAATTTTAAACCTACCTGTTTCATCAAGCTTCCAAAGGACATGAAACTTTAGGTGTGTCCATTTTCCTTTTAGATCTTCAATTTTTCCAATTACAACAGGTTCAGATGAATAGGCTGCTTTGCTAGCCCAACTATAATAATGCTCCCCTTTATATTTAAAATCTTGAGCCCAAAAATGACAACAACTATGACAACCTTTTGCTTTGTTGTCAGTATGCATCTGTCCAATTATTACTACAGCACCCTTTTTTAAAGGTTCATAAGTTTCATCAAAATAAACAGCGTACTCAAAAATATGTTCTTTATTTTTAAGTTTCATATCACCCAAATTTAATTCTTGTCTACTTCTATTGCCCTTACCATCACATTGAATTTGAGTTGTTTGTGCCTTTCCTGTACCACAACCTGCATCTTCTCTATTTACAGTAACTTGAATACTTGTTTCTCCCTCATATACTGGAAATCCCTCAGATGCTTTTACTTCTATAATTCTATTTACTTTTTTTTTATGCATAGAAATAAATTGCTTTTTATAGCCTTTAATATCTTTGAATTTAACTTTGTGCCCATCTGAAAATGCTGCACCAGAAAATAATATAAATGAAATGATTAATATAATTTTTTTCATTTAACCTTTTACTTTTTTAAATGGATCGTACAGTAGTTTTTTGTGATTATATTTATATTTTTTATTATTATAATGAAGGGAATTTACAACTAGTATTCTTGAATTTTCTACATCAATTAAAATCATATTCCCGCCATAGCCACCCATACCAAATATAATTTTGTCTTTTAATCCTGGAAAATCCATATGAAATTGACCCCCGTACGATTTTGTACGATTAAATAAGGGCTCTTCTTTTTCTTTACTTCCTTTTGGTATTCTTCTTTCGTAAATCTCTTTTAAATATTTTCCAACACAAGTGCCATTCTGATAATCGTCCATTATAGCTTTTGCAATTCTAAGATAGTCAAATCTCGTTGCCATTATGTTAGGATGTCCATTTCCAAAATGTTCTTTAAAACTAGTATAGCCATAACGAATGCTATGTTTGATCTTTATTTTATCATTGAAAACTTTGCTATAAAATTTGTCATAATCTTCACCGATTTTAAATTTCATGTAGTTCAAAATTAACTGAGTAACAAATCCATTGTAATTGTATCTTTCCTTAGATTTTTTTATATTTTTGTTTCTAAAGAATAAACGCATAGTTGTCTCTATATCTCTATCTTCATATGCCCCTAATTTACTGGTACCATCTTCAAACTCATCGATATATATTTGATCACCAGTATTCATATTTAAAAAATTAATTAATTTTTGATTATGATAAATTGAGTCTTTTATAATAGGCCAGTCATTTACTCTTGCATCAACTCCATCAATATAGCCCTCACATATGGCATGACCTACTAAATAAGAAGTTACTGACTTACCCATCGACATTGAATAAAATTTTGTTTCATTATTCAAAAACTCTCCCAGTCTTTCTTTGGGAGAAAGTTCGTCAATTAATACTTCGTCATCTTGGTAATATAAATAACTAAGGATACCTTTGGTTTTCATTTGTTTTTTTAAAAATTCATCTTCAATTAAGTTGAATTTAAAATCGTAGGAACTATTTGTCGGTTTAAATTCTTTTAAATGTGAGCTTCTATCTCTATAAGAGTATTTCCATAAATAATAAATCAGGGTATCTCTGTTTGGGTTTGAATGATAAGAAATATTGGTGGCTGATAATGCTTTATTTTTTATCTTAATATCTAAATTGTTCATCGTTATCATTTTTCCTTTAGGATAATTCCCACATTCTTCATTTAACCAAGCATCACTATTTTTTTTAAATGTTGCACAAAGATCAACCTTTGCACCCCCATCTTTTAAATATTGAGAGTGGCCATTTTTCAAAAGCCATTTATTAAATTTATTAAAGTTTTCAGCTAAAAGATTATTTTGAAATGAAAAGATTAATACAACGATTAGAAATAATTTTTTCATATGTTATGCTCCTTTTAAATTTGTTGTCCCTTTTTTAAAAGTCAGCACAACCAGACTTTAGTCAGATATAATCTACTTTAATTTTTATTAAATGTAATGTCAATAAACAGAAACCTTTTTACAATATAATTAAGTTAAACTAATATAAATTTATGGGTTTTTATCAGCCAGAAAAATTACCTAAGTTAATGGTAGCTCCAAATGGAGCTAGAAAAATAAAAAAAGATCATCCAGCTGTTCCATTAACAATTAGTGAAACAGTTGCAACAGCGAAATCTTGTTACGAAGCAGGTGCTGGTGCAATCCATTTACATGTTAGAGATAAGGAAGGACAACACGTTTTAGATGCTGGACTTTATAAAGAAGCGTTAAACGAATTAGAGCATCAGGTACCAAACATGCATATACAAGTTACTACTGAAGCAGTTGGAAAATACTCTCCAGCTGATATGAGAAAGCTTGCATATGATGTAACACCACCAGGAGCATCAATTGGAACATCGGAATTAATCCCTTCAAGAAATCCAGAAGATGAAGATATTAAACTTTATAAATACCTAACTGAAGCAGGAACAAAAATTCAACACATACTTTATCAGCCTGAAGATATAGATTTGTTAATCAAATTACTTAATAAAGCAGAAATTCAAATTAATGATGCTTGGTGTTTGTTTGTTATTGGGCATTATAGCGGAAGAATAAGTTATCCAGAAAATATTTCTTTATTTGTAAAAAAAATGGAAGAGCAAAATATAAAACTTGATTGGTCAATATGTGCCTTTGGAAAGGAAGAAATGAGCTGCTTGGAAAAAGCTGTGAGCCTTGGAGGTAAAATTAGAGTTGGATTTGAAAATTCATTATTCATGCCTAATGGTGAAATTGCAACTGATAATCATATGAAAGTTGATGCAATAAATAAATTATTTAAATTAAGCCAATAAAGATAAATTCTTATTTAAATAAGAATTAAAATTTTTAACCGATGTACATGAAGAGAGAATAAATCTATCTGGTCTCACTATAACAGCTTTACAGTTATGTTCCTTAAAAAAGAGTTCTAAGTTTTTAATATTTTTAGATTTTATTAATTTAATTTTTGAAGATATATTTTTTATTTCATCAGATATAATTAAAGCTGGTTTTAAAGAAAACTTTTCATCTAATTTTTTATTTTTCTTAATTATAAATTGTGGAAAAATTTTTCCTCGAAACTTATCTTTTAAATCGCCTAAGCCATGTCCAAGTCTAGGTTTTATTGATTTCATACTTTTTCTACCTTTACTATCTGCAGAAATATTACTAGTTATCGGGGACTTTCCTACTGCATTTACAAATTCACCCATACGCATCGTAGTTTCTATGTACTCTTTAACATTTGAAGATCTTTCAGATTGGTATGTATTTAAAAGCTTATCATTATGTTCATTCTTTATACAATGTGAAATCTTCCATGCAAGATTTGAAACATCTCTGATACCAGCACACATTCCTTGACCCATAAATGGTGGCATCAAATGAGCAGCATCTCCGGCTAAAAAAATTCTGCCTTTCTTCCAACTTTTGGCTAATGCAGATTGGAATGTATAGATAGTTTTCCTTTCCATTTTAGCTTCATTTTTTTTAAGCCAGGGTTTTAAAAAATTCCAAATATACTTATCAGAAAGAATAGTTTCTATTTTTTCAGTTTTTTTAATTGCAAACTCCCATCTTCTTCTTTTACCTACATTTCTACAATAAGTAGCGGGTCTTGCAGGATTTGAATATTGGATTGTTCTATCCGGTAAATTTTTCTTTTCTCTGGTTAGTATTAAATCTATTACAGCCCATTTTTGAGTAAAACCAAGATTATTCATTTTTGTTTTCATTTGTGATCTTGTTATTGAATTAGCGCCATCACAACCAATTAAATATTTTGATTTTATGTTAAATATTTTTTTTGAATTAATATCTTCAAATACAATACCTACTTCATTTTTTTTATTTATGATTTTTTTAACATTGGAGCTTTGTCTAATTTCAACTTTTTTGTAAGACTTTAGTTTCTTTCTAAGTTCTCTTTCTAAATCAGGTTGGTTAAATCTATAACTAGGATACCATCCATTCTCAGTGATTTCTCTTGGTCTTGGCCAATCTAAAATTACTCTATTTTTTTTATCAACAAACTTGGTTCCTTTATTAATTATTGTGTGTTTTAAAAAAGTGTTGGTTATACCAATAGTTTCAAACACTCTCATAATCTCGTCATCAAAATGTACTGCTCTTGGTAATGGATAAAAACTTTTTTCCTTTTCCAAAACTAATATTGAAAAACCATTTAGGGCTAATAAATTTGCTAAAGTTCCACCCGTTGGACCAAATCCTACAATTACAACATCATACATTTTCATTTACAAAATAATAATCCTGTTATTTTTTGTTTATAGTATTCGAATATAACCAAGGGCAATCAATAAAAAGTGGTGCTTGTTTTCCTTCTGAAGCAGTTTCTAATCTTTTATTTCTAAATTTCATTCTTTCTTCATCTGGTAAATATAATCTTTCATGACCCCAAAAACTTGGTCCTTCAAAAGTTTCTATAGGCTTCCATGTATTTGGGTCAATAACTCTTCCACCCCAACCATTTTCAATAAAAAAACCTGATGGTGTTATTGAATAAAATGAAGTCATATAATCATTAGTATGTCGACCTAAAGTGTAAGCAATTTTATTATCTTCATATTGCAATAAATCGTATCCTTGACCAACATCATCAAGGCTATTGTATTCAACCATAAAATGATGAAAGCCTGTTCTGCCAGATCCAAATAATGCTAAACTATGATGTCTTCCATTCACATGAAAAAAACATAAAGAGATAGGTGTGTGACTGTAGTCGCTAATTTTAAAACCTAAAACCTCTGTATAAAATGGAATTAAATCGTCAATTTTTTTAACATGTACTACGGCATGACCCATTCCTAATGCGCCAGTTTTAAATCCAGAGATAGGACGACCTGGTTTAAATGGATCAGTATCGTTCATTGGATTATAAATTAATTCAATTCTATTTCCTTGTGGATCATCAAAATATATTAAGTCCTCGACAAATCTCATGTCAGCAAATGAAGATTTTCCTTGATGAACTTCTATTTTATTTTTTTCTAGTTTTGATGCAAAAAATGATAAGTCTTCTTTTTTTTCCACTTCCCAACCCAAAAATCCAAGGTTATCACCTTTGTCACCGGTTATAGTCAGACGCTGTTTCTGGTCATCCATTCGAAAAGATAAAATATCTTTTCCCCTATCAACTTGTTGCATTCCTAAATTTTTTTGACTGTAATCTGACCAGTCTTCAAATTTATCTGAGTTTACTCCAATGTAACTTAGAGCTTTTATAGCCATTTAGAATTCCTTAAATTAAATGAGCCCACATAAATGTGGGCTCATAAACACTGTGCGTTATTTTTAGCCTTCTACTGCAGTAATAATTTCTCTTGCTCTATTTAGAACAGCATCACCATCAAGACCTTTTCCACTCATTTCTTTTAACCAATTTGATTCAATTGGTGCTAAGATTTTTTTGTATTCGGCAATAACATCATCTGATGCAATTATAATTTCATGCCCATCTCTTTTTGAGATTTCATTTTTCATAATCGCATTTTGATTATCAATTAAACCTGAAGCCCAATCACCGAAAGCATGGCCACTATATTTATTTATACAAGCCTGATCTCCTGCTGATAAACTATTGAATTTATCTTCATTCATAATTAAACCAAATGTAGCGTTAGTGATATTAACTTCAGTATGATACTTAGTTACATCAAACAATCTGAATGAACCTACAGCAGTGTATGGAAATGGAGTTCCATCTACAACACCTTTGCTTAAAGCTTCAGAAGTTCCTGGAGCAGGTACTTTCACTCCCGTTGCACCCAAAGTTTTTAAAATTGTTCCAGCAATTTTACTTGGTACTCTCATTTTCTTACCTTTAAAATCTGCAGGTTTAACAACTTTAGTATCTTTCATATGAATTTGATATCCAGGATTAGAGTGAAGACCAATTACTTTAATTCCTGCCATTTCTTTATCTAAATATCCCTCATTAAAAAGAGTGTTTAGAGCTGTAGTTCCAGCTTTAGACGTTCTTGTAAGAAACGGTAATTCAATTACTGAACTTAAAGGAAATTGACCTCCAATGTATCCTAAAACTGTCCATGAAATATCTGCAACACCTGATGTTACGATATCATATTGTTTAGGAGGACTTCCTAATACTCCACCAGCATACATTTTTACATTTAATGTTCCCGAACATTGATTAACTTTTGTTGCCCAAGCTGCAAGAATTTTACTTGCAATAAATGCTTTTGGTGGTTCAAAAGTTGCCAACTTAAGCTCGGTTGCAGAAGATGCACTAACTATACTGAAAGAAAAAATTCCAATAATTAATCCAATTAATTTCTTTTTCATAAAATTATCCCCTTATTGTTTAAAATTATTCTAAAATAGTAACGTGAAATTTAGATTATTTCATCTTTTATTGTGTTAGATAAAACACCGATTTGGGTCACTTCTACTTCAACTTTATCGCCAGGTTTCATGAAAATAGGTGGATTTCTCTTAAATCCTACTCCACCAGGTGTACCGGTAACCAGTACATCTCCAGCTCTCCAAGCCATTGCTTTTGAAACATAAGAAATCAATATTGGGATATCAAAAATTAATTGGCTTAATTTTGCATTTTGCATGACTTCACCATTTAATCTAGTTTCAAGAGTAAGCTCTTTATAATCTTTAATGTCTTCTGCAAGAACCATGTGTGGTCCAAAGCTTCCGGTCTTTTCAAAATTTTTTCCCATTCCAAATTGTCTAGTATGTCTCTGCCAATCTCTAATAGTACTTTCATTATAACAAGAATAACCAACTATATGTTTTAAAGCATCTTCTGGCTTTATATGTTTGCCGGCTTCTCCCATAATTACAGCCATCTCACCTTCAAAATCTAAATTATCTGAAGCAATAGGTCTTTGAATTGATTGCAAATGTGCGGTTTGACTTTCTGGGAAACGATGAAAAATTACTGGATTTTCCTCTACAGTTCTATTGGTTTCCTTAACATGTTCACTATAATTCAATCCTACACAAATAATTTTTCCAGGATTTGGTATTAGTGGTAAATACTCAATATCATTTACACTCAAATTACCAGGGTTTGCAGAAGCATATTTCTTTGCTTCCGAGATACCTTTTTTTAAAATTAGATCTTTTAAAGAAGTTGCTCCTGATATTTTACCTGTAAGATCTGTTATAAGATCATTATCTAAAATACCAAATTTATCTTCATCGTTGTGCGAATAAGAAATAAACTTCATAAATAATACTTTCTGTTTTAAACCAACCTTATATGCTAATGTTTCATATATTTGAAGATAGTTTTTTAAAATATGAATAAAATATTTGATTACTCAGCAATTGCCTCTGGTTTAATACTTTTACTATTATCAGTATTAACTTTCTGTGACGTATTTGGTCGAAGATTTTTAAACTCTCCTGTTACAGGAACAATCGAATTAGTTGAAATTGGTATGGCTTTAGTTGCTTTCTTAGCAATGCCAAGAGCTTTTTTTCTAAACGCAAATGTATCTGCTGATTTTATTAATAATTTAAATTTAGGAATATTTAAAACTTGGCTCATAATTCTTAAATTCTTTTTAATGATAATCATTATGTCTTTAATGGCTTATGCAACGACAAAAACATCTTTAAAATTTATGTCAAATGAAAGAGTTACGATTGATTTAGAACTATATTTTTATCCGTTTTATTTTATTTGTGCTTTTGGTATGTGGTTGAGTGTACTAGCTATTGTTTTTTGGTTTATTAAGGAATTATCTCAAACAAACTCTTTAAGGAAAGATTTTTGATGGAAATGGGTCCAATCATTAATGGAGGTATAGCGTTTGCAGCAGTCTTAATACTTATGGTTTTAAATATTCCAATCGGAATTGCAATGTTGCTTGTGGGGTTCACTGGTTTTGCGTTAATCTCAGGATTTGATCCTGCTATTTTTGTTTTAGGTACAGCACCATTTGATGCGGTATCAAAATACACCTTATCAGTACTTCCGCTTTTTGTTTTGATGGGAAATCTTGCTAATAGTGCAAATTTATCTAGAAATTTATATGATGCTGCATACGCAGTTGTTGGTCATTACAAAGGTGGTTTAGCAATGTCAACTGTAGGAGCTTGTGCTGGATTTGGAATGATTTGTGGATCTTCTATTGCAACTGCAGCTACTATGTCTCAAATGGCAGGACCAGAAATGAAAAGACATGGTTATAGCGATGCTTTAATAAGTGGTTCAATTGCATCTGGAGGGACACTTGGAATTATAATTCCACCAAGTGTCATTTTGGTTATTTATGCATATTTAACAGAACAATCGGTTCAAGAACTATTCTTCGCAGCATTAATTCCAGGTCTAATAGCAGTAATTTTATACATGATTGCAATTAGAGTTTATCTAGTAATCTATCCGTCTCATGGAGGTTACGGAGAAAAAATGCCTATTAACGAGAGAATTTCAGCAATTTCAAAAGTATTCCCAATTTTTTTAATCTTTGCAATAATTATGGGGGGTCTTTATTTAGGTTTCTTTACAGCTACAGAAAGTGCAGCTGTTGGAGTAATCTTGGTTTTGATATTTATTTTTGCAAGGGGGCAACTTACTTTAAATTTATTGAAAGAAGCCTTATGGACAACAATTAAAACTGTTGGTTCTTTATATTTAATTGTAATTGGAGCAAGTATTTTTAATTATTTAATTACAGTCACACAATTACCTTTTGCAGTTGTTGACTTTATAAATTATTTAGAGCTAACACCATTAGGAATTATTCTAGTTATATGCGTAATCTATCTAGTGCTTGGAACAGTAATGGATTCTTTGGCAATGTTATTCTTAACTATTCCAGTTTTTTATCCTGTAATTGTTGATGCAGGAATAGACCCTGTTTGGTTTGGTATCTTTGCAGTAATAGTTGTTGAATTTGGTTTGATTTCACCTCCAGTTGGAATGAATTTGTTTGTTATTAAAGGAGTGATGCAAAACACACCTCTTCAAACTATATGGTTTGGAACTATTCCTTTTTTACTAACTGATGTAATTAGACTTGCATTGATTATTGCATTTCCAGCAATATGTTTATATTTACCAAGTTTAATGACCCCTTAGCTACTACCATACTCCAATCATTATACCATCATCTTTGGTATAGTCTCTTTCTTTAGTTACAAACTCATCATTTGCTGCAACTCTATTTTTTCTATCAATAATTCTTTTAAGAAGTAATTCTTTCATTTCTTCTCTAATCTTTGAGTATTTTTCAGATTTTCCCAAATCATTAAACTCATCAGGATCATTTTTTAAATCAAATAGTTGAGGGTCAAATCCTTTATAATAAATATACTTCCACTCATTATTTCTAATCATAAAAGCCCTTGCATCCGATGCACCTAAATTTAATATTTTTCTAGCTTCATTAAATGAATAATCAATTTCACTAAAAACAGAATCTTTCCAGTTTGTTGGATCTTCTCCTTTAATAATAGGCATTAAAGAATTTCCTTCTAATCTATGTTTGCTTACCGGGCTTTCTACTGCATCTAAAAAAGTTGGAAGTAAATCTATTGCTTCAATAAATCTTTGTTCTTTTGTCCCCCTAGTTTTATTTGCATAATCACTCGGATCATAAATAATCATTGGAACTCTGACTGATTGTTCATGGAATAATTCTTTCTCACCTAGCCAGTGATCGCCTTGGTAGTCTCCATGATCTGAGGTAAATATGATCATTGTATCATCCATATAACCTGTATCTTCTAAAAACTTAAATAATCTTCCCAAATTATCATCAATTTGTTTAATCAAACCCATGTATCCAGATAGAACTGTGTTTCTGACTTCGTCTTTTGAAAAAGTTTTAGAAATACTATTTTCCATAAATGCTTTGTAGACTGGATGATCATTATTTCTTTCAGCATCATTTCTATGCACAGGATAAAATTCATTGGCTGAATACATATTATGATAAGGAGCTGGTGCCATGTAAGGCCAATGGGGTTTTATATAAGATAAATGTAAAAACCATGGTTTATCTTTACTCTCTTCAATAAATTCCATTGCACGATTAGTCATGAAAGCTGTTTCGGAGTGCTCCTCAGGAATTCTAGCAGGCTTATTAGAGTTTCTTAATCTCCAACCACTTAATATTTCGCCGTTTTCTCCCTCAGCAGAATTTGCCCAATCATTCCATGGATTAGGTCCATCATATCCAAGTTTATTTAACCATTCATTGTAAGATAAAGTTTTTTTTGAATTTTTAATTTGATTATTTGGATGAAGTCCATCATCTCTTTCATATGGATCAAATCCTGGTTCACTAACAATTAATCCTATTTCTGTATCTTTAGTAATACCAAGTCTACTCATACCTTCTAAATCTGGTCTCATATGCGTTTTACCAACAACTCCTGTTCTTATTCCTGATTGACGTAGATAATCTCCAATAGTTAATTCTCCTATTGGGAGTGGAACCTGGTTCCATGTAGAGCCATGACTAAAAACTGTTCTACCTGTGTAATATGATGCTCTTGAAGGTCCACACACCGGTGATTGCACAAACGCAGAATCAAACTGAACTCCTTTTTTTGCTAAACTATCAATATGTGGAGTCTTCAAATGAGGATGACCATAGCAAGATAAATAATCCCACCTAAGTTGATCTGCCATAATAAAAAGAATATTTCGAATTTTTCCCATTTTTTAAGAATAGTGCTTAATGAAAATTAAATCTAATTAAAAATATGTGTATTTTTTACCTAACCTTTAATTACTGAATGAACAATTTTTTTCCAATTATAGTTTCTATATAGTGAACTAACTACTATTATTCTTTTTTTATCTAGATCAATTAATATTTGTTGTCCTGCAAAACCACTTAATCCTAAAATTTTTCTTTTTTTATCAATTCCAAAAATATCAAAATGGATCTGGCCACCATATGATTTTGTATAAAGACCCACATCAGTTGCATGCTTTATATTATCTTTCTTTTTAATTCTATTTTCATAGATAGTTTTTAAATATTTACCAGCACAAGTATCATTATGCCAATCATCCATCATTGTTTTAGCAATTCTTAAGTAATCATATCTATTTGCATAAAATGAATATCTTGCTGAAATAAAATCATTATTTAAATATTTTTTAGATTTCTGAAATTGAACTTTATTTTTAACTCCTACATGTTTATTAAATACTTTGTGTAATAATTTATCCCAATCATCACCAGCTTTGAATTTTACATAATTCATAATCACATTGGTGGTCAAGGCACTGTAATTATAAATTAATTTACTTTTTTCTGTTCCTTTTAAATATTTGTTCATTACCTTAACTAGGCCAATGACATTTACATTTTCCTCTTTTTTTAAACCTTTTATCCTATTGTCAGATCCAACATTTCTTCTTTCACCAACCCACTTTTGATCTCCACCTTTCATGTTTAAAAGATCCAGCAGTATTGAGTTTTCATAAAGAGTATTTTGAATTAAAGGCCAATCATTTAATTTTACATTTATATTATCAATATAGCCTTCACAAATAGCATGCCCAGTAACATAGGAAACTAAACTTTTACCCATCGAGTGCGATGGTAACATTCCATCAATAATTTTATCGCCTTGAACTGAATATGGAATATCAGACTCATCAATTACAATTTGATCATTTTCAAATAATAGATAGCTAATTATTCCTGTATCTTTATTCTTTTTAAATTCTTTTAAAACATTTTTATCTTGTCTTAAATTTGATTTGAATTTGTAATGATTTTCTGATCCTTTAACTACCCAACCTTCATAAACTCTGAGTGGATAGTCCCAAGTATTTTTATTTTTATTTGCATTAACAGAAGTTGAAAAAATTATTGCAAAAATAATTAGTAAAAGTTTTTTCATCAATTAAGCTTTAAATAGCTTATCCGATAAATTTGGTAAATTCTCTCCCCAAAATACTTCTTCAGTAATTTTCTTAAAATCTATATCAAAAACTGTAGACATTGCTGAAGCATAAATTGCTCTTGAATCTATTGTAGAATTTAAATCCCTTCCTTCAAATAATTCTTTTTTCTTTAATCCTGGCCAATCTGTATGGACTTGAGATTTTTTAACAAGTCCTCCTGCCATTAAAATAGCAGATCCATATCCGTGTTCTGTCCCATTACTACTGTTCTGCTTAATTGTTCTTCCAAACTCTGTAAGTGTTAAAACTAAAGTATTATTAAATGCCTCTTCAGACATTGAAGATTTTAAAGATCTAACAATATTGTCATAATCTGATAGACAATCTGCATGAGCACCATCAGTTGCACCTTGTGCAGCATGCGTATCAAAGCCATCCACTTCAAAAACTGCAACTTTAGGACCATCTGGTTTTGATAACTCTGTACCAGCACTTGAAGCTAAAATCCAAGCATCATCTCTTGATCTATTGTTAAAATCTCTATTTAGAATTATTTCTAAATTATCACTTAATAATTTTTCGTCATGCTCTTTGTATGCTTGTTTTATTAATTTTAAAGTATCAGGATAAGGCAAACTACGTCCTACAGGAAAATAATTATTATTCATTGGAACACCTCTAATTAATAAAGGCATCGGTAAAGCTAAAGCCAATCCTTGTCCTGTTAAACCTGCAGTTTTCATTCCTCTTCCTAGCCAGCCAGTTTTTTCTTGGTAAGGTATTTTACCACCAGACTCCATTAAGTTTTGGCCATCAAAATGTGATCTTCCAGTATAAGGGATATTAGTTGCATGTACTGCTGCACTTAAGTTTTGATCCCAAAGGCTTTTAAATGTTTTTAATGCTGGGTGTAAATCAAAATCTGATGTTAATTTTAAAGTTCTTTCGAGATTAATTTTGCTTCTTAATTTTTCAAAATTTTTATCACCCTTAATTGGAATTGCACATAAGCCGTCCATTCCACCACGAAGCATAATTATCACTAAATTTTTTTTTGGTCCCGATGCATAAGTTGGTGTTCCAAAACCAGCAAAATATAACGACGTTAGAGCTGTGGTTTTTAAAAAATCTCTTCTTGATATCTTCATGCTTTTAAAAACTCCGGGTGGTTAAAAAGTAAAGTATGTTTTTCAACAGCTCTATTTTTTTGATTTATGTATTTCATTATTTGACTTGAGTTGTCAAAATTTTTATCAACCATTTGTTCATAATATTCTGCATTTTTATTATTTTCCATTCTAGAGAAATTGTAACTTGCTTTTGCATATACAAGTCTTCTAATTAATAATTCTGGTGAAATCCAATCATCAGAATGGTCTGACCAACCATTTGGTTGTTTTGCTCTATAAGGATGGTGGCCGATATTTTGCAAAATCCATTCTGGTTCACGTTGTGAATCGAATGGTCTTTGACCAAGCTCATATTTATCCATTAGATCTGGTGACGGGGGCCAATTTAAATCTGCAACTTTTGCAATCTGAATTAACCAATTTTCAGGTATCTGAAATTTTTTATATCTATCATTGTATTCAAAAGCAACTTTAATTGCAGCTTTATGGATTTCAGGCAAAAATCCATCTGTCTTTTTGAAAGCATCAATAATAGGTTGTTTCATTTCTTTTGTAGGTTCATCAGTGATTAAATATCTACAAAGTCTTTCAGCAACAAAATCTCTACAATTAGGATGATTTACTAAATCTTTAATAACTACTGCTAACGTTTTTTTTCCTCTTTTATATTCTTTTCCCAAAACATTTTTCTTTCCTGGTTGATGGTATTCAGAATTAAACCAGACATTGCCTGTTTCTAAATTTTTTTTGCTCCATTTATGCTGCCAGCCTGTCATGATATAAGCTAATTGGATCACATCTTCTTGAGTATAACCAGCTTTAGGAGAAACTGTATGAAGCTCTAATAATTCTCTAGCATGATTTTCATTGATTGTTGCAGGTTCCTTTTTTTTTCTTCTCCATTCATCTCTTGCTGTAACACTTTTAGGTCCAGCACTTTCGCTATTATCTAAGTGATGAATCATTGCCCATGAGGTAGTCACATCGTAAACCATTTTTTCATATGATTGGTTTAGATTTGGTCGAATGATTTCTCTTTGATAAGGGCCGGTTGAATAATTGGCTAAAAAATCTTTTTCACTAATTGCAAAAAAATTTCCCCAAAACATCCATAGTTTAGCTAAAACTGGACTACTACTATTTATTCCTTCATTATGTCTGATAGAAATTTCTAAAGACTCCCAAAACTTTTGTCCTGTTTTATGTCTAAGTATATCTTTATGAGTTTTATATAGTGTTTTGTTATCTTTATACTTTTTTCTTAATACTTTTCTGTCACCATAAACCCAATCTCTATAATGTTTTCTTAATTCTTTTTCAGAATATATTTTACCTTTCCAAGATAATTCTGGCACATCATTTACTTGATTGAGAGCCCACTTCAAAGGATCAGAGGGAGCTTGCTCATTGGGTCCAATGCCAAAAGCAACTTTTCTAAAAAAGTTTTTCATAACTTATTTAATTTTATCAATATCATGTATGTTTGTTAAGGAATTTTTAAACTCATCAATGTTTTCTCTCAAAGATAAACTAGAGATTGAATAAATCATTATCAATAACAATACTAAAGGTATTGATGAAATTGCTGATGCGTAGCTTTTAATTAGTAATATATAAAAAATAATAAATAAAGCTGATCGTATCAACACAGTTTTTCTAAAGACACTTATGATAGAGAGTGAATGTTTTAATAAATTGAAGAAACTCATTTGAGATGGACCAAAATATCTTTTGCCGCGTGTGGATGGAATGGAAATTAAGTCTTTTTGTATTTTTTTTAATGAACCAGAAAAACTATTCCAGGTAGCTTTTTCATCTAGTAGTTTCTTTACAGTTGATTTTGATAAACAAGTAAAATTTCCAAATTTAATTGATTGTCCAGTAAAAGCTAAAGTTAAAAATTTATGAAACTGATAGCAAGCTTTAAAAATTATCCCTTCAGATCTTTTAACTCTTTCACCGATAATAGATTTTTCGACTGATTGTTCTGAAAGTTGAATGAAATTTTTAATTTCTTCAGGTCTATCTTCTCCATCTCCATCCATTGGGATGACAAAATCAAATTCTTTTTTTTCAAAGATATATTTTAAACCAGATGCAATACATCTTGTGTGTCCTCTATTATCTTTCATATTTATTATTTCTAGAGAGCTAATGTTTTCAATATTTGGATAACTATCAATAATCTGATGAGAAGAAGCATCATTTATTACAACTAAAGATATCTCGTGATTTAAATCTTTTATTTCAGAATTAATATTTTCCACCAGTAACTTTAAAGACTCTCTGTCGTTATATATTGGAATTAATATTACGTACTTCATCTATCTTGATCCTACACAAATACTATCAAGACACATATAATCTTTCAATTGATCAAGCTTTTCTCTTGAAACAAAACCTTCCCAAACTGGTCGGGATTTTAAATGATAAGTTAGATTTCCAGCATTCCATTCATCTCCAAAAACTACATTAATTGTTGAATTGAATTGTTGATCCCATGCATATTGGGTTTTCAATGCAATTTCTTTACCTGGATAATCAGTTCTCTTATCGTCTTTTGAAATTGAAACATAAGCGTAAAGTCCTGGTGATAAAAAGAAAAAGAAAATAAATCCAATCATAAATGGCTTTAATTTTTTTAAATTGATTTGAGCTTGAAACAAATAAACAAATAATGTGCCAAAAAATAAATAAAACGGTGTCATCCACATTGTTCTTATTTTTGAACCAGTAATTAATGAAGTTAAAAACATTAAGACAATTGGCAAAATATTAATTGCTAATAAAAATAGTAATTTTTTGTCTTTGAGGTTAATTTTAAAATTAATTTTTTTAACTAATAACCAGATTAGTATTAAAAAAGGAATTAAGACCCCTACTTGTTTTAACAAAAAGATTACTGGAAATTTAATATGATCTAAAAAACTAGATTGTTCTAAGCCAGTTCTGGCCAATCCATATGTAATAGTAATAAAATCATTATTATATAGCCATATAAAATGTGGAACTAAAACTACTAAAAAAACTTCTAGTGTAATTAGATATTTAAAATCAAATTTCCTCTGTTTTTTAAAGAATATTAAATAAATAAATAAAAGGTCAACTGAAACCAAAAGATAAATAAATAGATATTTTGATAAAAAACCAAAAGCAGCAAAAAGACCTACTAGAAAACAATCTAAAAATTTTATTTCTTTACCACTATATATTTTCCAAGAATAATAAACTGTTAAAGACCAGAAAGGTAATTGACACACATTTACATTAAATTCTGGTGTGGTGAAGTTATAAAAATAAATTGCTTCAATTAATAATACAGAAATTAAACCTAATAATTTATTGTTAAATATTTCATTTGAAAATTTAAAAACATAATAAAAAGAAATAATTACAAAAATTTGACTTAACAAATAATAAACCCAATCTTGTGATCCAAAAATTTGATAAAAAACTTCTGGAAAAAAAGCACTCATCGGTGGATGTTTATTAAATCCCCAATCTAGATTACTTCCCCAAGCTAAAGCTTCGATAGTATCCAGTGGTAAATTATGATTTGTGAGTGATGGAATCAATGTCCAAAAAATTAGATGAGTTGTAACAAAAATATAAAAAACATTATCAATATTTTTGTTATTAATGGTCATTTATAAATATTTATATCAATTAAGCTTGCTTGACACCCCTAATTTGCTGAATATACTGCGAGCGATTAAAATTACGCTATGCCAAAGACTGCTAAAGCAAAGAAAAAAGTATCAAAGCCAAAAACTAAAGTTGTAAGTAAGTCAAAACCAATTGCAGCTAAAGTTGCATCAAAAGGTCCTGTAAAAATTTCAAAAACTTATATTCCAAAAGATACAGAAAAATATATGTGTGAAAAACATAAAGTATATTTCCGAATGAGGCTAACTGAATGGAAAAAGGAACTAATCAAAGCGAATAATGAAGCTCTATATAATGGTGGTATGGATGACAATAATATTTCCGCAGATATTGTTGACCAAGCTAACTCCTATATTGATAGCAATGTAGAGATGAAAGCAATCAATAGACAAATTAAATTAATTTCAGAAATTGATAAAGCTTTAAGAAGAATTAGAGAAGATACTTATGGTTATTGTTTAGATACTGCAGAGCCAATTGGATTAAAAAGATTAATGGCAAGACCTGTTGCTAAATATACTATTGCTGCACAAGAAAAGCATGAAAAAGAAGAAAAAGTTCATGCAGATGACTAAAATGAAAAAGAAATCATCTAAGCAAGATTCAATCTCATTCCTATTTGCAAAGAAATATATTTATTTTTACTATCCTTTCTTTTGGATTGTGCTGTTGCTATATTTGTTTTTAAAATGAATAAAAAATTAGTTTTAATAATTATAATTATTGTAGCTATTGAATTTTCAGGTTATGGAATTCTTAGTACTCTTTATAGATTATTTGGGTAAATTTTTAGAGTTTAGGAATTTTAGCATTCTTATCCATAAAACTATAACCTCTAACCACTGCTTCCCGCTCAGAAATCTCTAAATACCATCTGGATAGATTTTTGTAATTTTTTAAACCAATATCATGCCATTCATGTCTTGCCATCCATGGCCACGTAGCAATATCTGCGATTGTGTAATCAGGTCCTGCAAGAAACTTTGATACCTTTAATCTTGTGTCTAATTCTCCATAAATTCTTTTAGTGATTTTAAAATATCTTTCCTCACCAAATTTACTTTTACCTGGATTGTAGTGATGGAACTGATGATGTTGACCAATCATGGGTCCTACTGTTCCCATTTGAGCCATCAACCATTGATTAATAACTATTCTTTCTTTTTCATTATAAAGTTTTCCACTTTTATCCCCTAAATACATTAAGATAGCACCAGACTCGAAAAGGCTTTTGTTGTTTTCATGATCAATGATGACAGGAATTTTTCCAAATGGACTTAGCTTTATGAATTCTGGTTTGAATTGCTCATCTTTACCAAGATCAATTTTGGTTACTTTATACTCATAACCAATTTCCTCAAGCATGATGCTAATTTTCCATCCATTTGGAGTATTAGCAGAAAAAAGTTCTATCATTTTTTAATTCCAAGTCTTTGTTGTGCAGCCTTGGATGTTGTTGTGAATTCAAATCTTAATTTCTCATCTGGTTTTGCATATTTAAAACAACCTCTTGCAGCTAATGCACCCTCATGAAATCCTGAAAGAATTAATTTTAATTTGCCTGGGTAGGAGCAAATATCACCAATCGCAAATATTCCTTGTACATTGGTTTCAAAATTTTCTGTATTAACCTCAACAGTTTTTTTATTTATATTTAAACCCCAATCTAAAATAGGACCAAGTTGCATAATTAAACCAAAAAAACCCAATACATAATCAGATTTAATTTCTTTTATTTCTCCCTCATCATGTTTTATTTTTACTGTCTCAATGTTTTTGTCTCCCACGACTGAATCCATTTGATATTTTATAAATAAATTTAACTTTCCTTGATCATTAAGATCTTTTAGTTTTTGAACACTTGCTTCTGCACCACTAAAACCATCTCTTCTATGAATTAAATTTACTTTAGATGTATTTGATAATTCAATTGCCCAATCTAATGCTGAGTCTCCTCCACCAAAAATTGAAATAGTTTTATCTTTGAATATTGATTTATCTTTAATTGAATAAAATAAAGAATTTCCCTCAAATTTTTCACATTCTTTTACTGAAAATTTTCTAGGCTCAAAAGAACCAACACCACCAGCTATTACAATTGCTGCAACATCAAACTCTACTCCACCAGAACTTTTAACATGCCATCTATTTTGATTTTTTTTTAACTCTTCTACTCTTTCATTTAAATGAAATTTGAAATTGAAAGGTTTGATTTGTTTTAGAAGATTATTGGTTAGCTCTTCCCCAGTGCATTCTGGTACGGCTGGGATATCATAAATGGGTTTATCGGGATAAAGTTCTATACATTGGCCACCTACTTTATCCAAATTATCAACTATCTCACAACTCAATCCTATAATTCCAAGTTGATGAGCGCAAAATAATCCTGTTGGCCCTGCTCCAATAATTAATACATCTGTTTTATTCATTTAGCCTTGCTTTGATGGAATGTTTACTTCTAATCCTTCCAACTCGTCTGAAACAATTAATTGACAACTCAACCTACTATTATTTTTTGGTTCAAATGCCATATCAAGCATATCTTCTTCACCATCTTCTTTTGCTTGAAGCTTATCTAACCATTCCTCTTTGACATAAACATGGCAAGTAGCACAGGCCATTCCCCCTCCACAGTCTGCATCTATTCCTGGAATATCATTTTGAACTGCACCTTCCAT
>CACKZH010000003.1 GCA_902604575.1 uncultured Pelagibacteraceae bacterium | reverse complement strand
TTAAAAATTTTTTTACCAGCAGGTTTTTATTACAAAACTTTTATGTGGCCAAAAAGTTTTTGGTATCAAATTTATGAGCCATTTATTAGAAAAGCTGCGGGTTTAGGTGTAGCTTCAACCAAACATGATAAAGAAAGGTATGAACATAAATACGAATATTGCGATTTATTAATTGCTGGTTCAGGACCTTCAGGTTTAGCTGGTGCATATGCTGCAGCAAAAAATGGAGCTAAAGTAATTTTAGCTGAAGATAAACCAAGATTTGGTGGATCTTTACTAACTAGTGATGTCAATATTGGTAATCAATCAGGAAAAGATTGGGCTGATGGCATAGTTGCTGAGCTAAAAACAATGCCAAATGTTGTTGTAAAAAATAGATCTCAAATTTTTGGATACTATGATCACAACATGCTTGTGATGTCTGAAAAAATTAGTGATCATTTACCATCAACTAAAAAATATCACCCTAACAAAAGGTTATGGTACATTCGAGCAAAAGAAGTTTTGATTTCCTCAGGATCAATTGAAAGACCGATAGTTTTTGGAAATAATGATACACCAGGTGTAATGCTCTCTTCAGCTGCTAAAGAATATTTAAAAGTATATAGTGTTTTAGTTGGAAGAAAACCATTGGTATTTACAAATAACGACAGTGGATACGAAACAGCGATTGAATTTAAAAAACATGGAGTAGATCCAGTTGTTTTAGACTCAAGAAAAAACCCTGAGTCAGAAATAATTGATGAGGCAAAAAATCTAGGAATTAATATTAAAAGTTCATATGTTGTGGTTGCAGCACAAGGATACAAAAAAGTAAAATCGGCAGACATTGCAAGTATTTCTGAAGACAAAAAACAACTTGGTAAAATAGAAAATATACAATGTGATTGTATTTGCGTTTCAGGTTTTTGGACTCCAACTATTCATTTAGCCTCACAATCAGGAAATAAAACAAAGTTTAAAGAAGAAATTGATGCATTTGTTCCAGGACAATCAAAACAAAATGAAATTACTTTAGGTGCAGCTAATGGAGTATTTTCACTAGAGGAAACTTTAAAAACGTCATTTACAGCAGGAAGTGAATTATCAAAAAAAATTACTGAAAATGATAATAAGATAGCTATTCCAAATGTTGTTGAAAAGAAATCTTCTCAGCATGATAAGTTTTGGTGTGTTCCATTGCCAAAAGGTAAAAATTATAAAAGATTTTTAGATTTTCAAAACGATGTAGCGGTATCTGATGTAGAAATAGCTTTAAGAGAAGGGTATCGATCAATTGAACACGTTAAAAGATATACCACTCTAGGAATGGCAACAGACCAAGGAAAAACAAGTAATTTAAATGGATTACAATTAGTATCCGAAATTGAAAATAAAGTTGTTCCTGCAGTAGGTCATACGACTTTTAGGCCTCCATATACTCCTGTATCTATTGGAGCAATAGTAGGAAGAGAGGTTGGAAAACAATCAAAACCAACAAGAAAATCTCCAATGCATTCATGGCATGAAAAAAATAATGCAGTCTTTGTTGATGCAGGTATTTGGTTAAGACCCAGGTATTATAAAAGAGGAAATGAAAATTTATTTGAGGGATCAAAAAGAGAAGCAAAAAATGTAAGAACAAATGTAGGTGTTTGTGATGTAACTACATTAGGTAAAATAGATATTAAAGGACCAGATGCAGCCGAGTTATTAAACAGGGTCTATTCAAATGCATGGTTGAAGCTACCAGTCGGTAAAGCTAGATATGGTGTGATGTTAAGAGAAGATGGAATTGTAATGGATGACGGAACAACTACAAGAATTTCTGAAAATCATTATCATATGACAACAACAACAGCTCAAGCAGCAAACGTTCTTTCGCATTTAGAATATTATTTGCAAATCGTTTGGCCTGAATTAAATGTGAATGTAGTTTCAACCACAGAACAGTGGGCTGGAGCAGCTATCGCTGGACCTAAATCTAGAGATTTATTACAAAAACTATTTCTAAATTCTGATGTATCTAATGAAGGCTTACCTTTCATGGGTTATAAAGAAGGGGATTTATTTGGTGTTAAAGCAAGAATATTTAGAATTTCATTTTCAGGGGAGCTTGCTTATGAAGTAAATGTTGAGTCTGATTATGGAAATTTTATGTGGGAAAAAATTATGGAAGTTGGAGAAGAATTTAACATTCAACCATATGGAACTGAAGCATTATCAACTCTTAGAATTGAAATGGGACATGTTGCTGGATCAGAACTTGATGGTAGAACAATTCCATTCGACAATGCCTTAGAAGGTCTTGTTAGTAAAAAGAAAGATTTTATTGGAAAAAGATCATTACAACGATCTGCATTTATAGCTGAAGATAGACAGAGAATAGTGGGGGTAGTTCCATTAGATAAACAAACAAGTATACCAGAGGGCTCTCACTTAGTTAAAGATGATAAAGCACCATTACCAAATCCAAAATTAGGTCATATCTCTGCATCTTGTTGGAGTGTTGAATATGATAATCCTTTTTCTTTGGCAATTTTGAAAGATGGAAAAAATATGATTGGTCAAAAGCTTTTTGCGATGTCACCACTTAAAAATAAGGTAATACCAGTTGAAATAGTTTCATCCCACTATGTAGACCCAAAGGGTGAAAGAGTTAGATCATGACATTAATTTCAGCTTTATCAAATGTTCATGCAAAAGGGCAATTCGGAGATTATGAAGGTAAAAATGAAAATGATATACTTAAAATATCTGAAATCAAAAATTTACTAATCGTTCAAATAGTTCAGTACAAAAATTCTTCAGTTTCATTTGAGGGCATTGATATTGATGGTTTAAAATTTAAAAATGAACCTTTAACTGTAGTGTTTAATGAAAATACAAGGATTATGTGGAATGGACCAAAAAACTGGCTTTTAGTATCAACAAAAAAAGATTTAATAAAAAATGTAATAGATAAATTTAAAGATGCAGACTTTGCTGTAACAGATTTATCTCATTCTAGAGCTATTATTGAAATTGAAGGAAATGATACAATAGAGGTTTTGAAAAAAGGATGTCCTTTTAATTTTAATACATTTGGTAAAAATAGCTCAATCAACTCAACTTATAATGGAATAGCTTTCACTGTTGATAGGTTGGATGAAAATCCAAATAAAGTAAGGTTATTTGCACTAAGAAGTTTTGGCGAATCTTTATATCATTCTATTACAGATGCATCTCTAGAGTTTGGCTTTAAATCTTTTTAAGCTAAAATTTTAATCTCTTGTAGCAATATAAACACCTATAGAGGCGATTAGAAATCCTATTAAATCTATGCTAGTTAAACTTTCATTTAAGAAGAGCCAGGCCATAAATGCAGATGTTGTTGGAATTAAAAAAAATATAGAAACAGTTTTGCTCGCTGAATTATTTTTTATTAAAAACATTAGTATTGTAAATGCTCCAAACGATACCAAAAAAATTTGATGGCTCATAGCAATAATAAATGTTTGTGAGAAATCAATATATGGATCAACAAACAAAATAATTATTGATAAATGAAATATACATCCACCAATAGCCTGATTCATATTGCTTACAGATAAAGGTAAATTATTGCTTAATTTTTTTTGCCATAAGGTTGAAAATGTAATTGCTAATAAAGCTATTATTGTTGCGATCAACCCTGTTGCTGGTATTTTAGAACCAACATCAAAACCCAATACAAGTCCTGCGCCAGTAAATCCCAATAAAACTCCTATCCATTGTTTTGTAGATACTTTTTCATTTAAGACGGGACCACTTAATGCATTTGTGAGAACTGGTTGAAGAGTTACAATTAATGCTGCAATTGCTGTAGGCATGCCTATTGAAATTGAGTAAAAGACACCACCAAGATAAAAACCATGAAATAAGATGCCACTAAAAAAAGATTCAAAAAAGTTTCTTTTGCTTACCAGAATTTTTTGTTTTGAATAAAAAGAAAATAAAAAAAAACCTAAAGCAACTAAAGCAAATCTAAAAGCCAGAGCAGCAAATGGATCACTGTTGTCTATAATAGGTTTGGTTGTTATGAAAGCAGAAGACCATAGAATTACAAATATTAAAGGCAATATTTTAATCATCATGTTTAATAAACAAATAAATTAAATAAAATCAAACAAATCAGTACCTATAATGAACAAATTTGATATAGAAACGAAATGCCAAATCACTTAATGTTCAGCTATGAACTATAGGTTGTTTAGAATTTTAACAATTACAATGTCTTTTTTCTTTTTGACAGGTTTTGTACCCATTCTTTCATTTGTTGGACCAGGCGTAACAATTCTGACTTCTGGTAATATCTATAAAGCTAGTGCACAATTCATAGTTAATCAACGTATAGAAAAAGAAACTGGTAAAAATTCTTTAATTTTAATTAAAGAAACTTTAGTCGAAGAAACAGTTAAAAACATTAAAACTAACTCATTTGATGAAGACTTAAGACAATTAGTTGAAACAAGAATTAAAATGACAAGACAAAAATTAGATAATCAAAATTTACAGAAATTACTTAAAAAAAGAATTGAGGTTACTAGATCAATACTTGATTTAAATAATGCTACTCAATAATATTTAGATATATCAAATCATCTTGATCAGTTTCTTTGCACCACATTTCATAGCTTTCACAAACCCTCCACAAGTGATCAAAAGCTCTCTGTGAAATTTCTAATGGAAAATGACTCTTAGTATAATAAAGTTTTGGTATCTTCATTAAAAATTTTAACATAGAATCTTTTTGTAGCTCTAAAAGTCTTAAAGTTTCTTCATTAATTTTTTTTTTAGTTATTTGGTCTATAAATTTATTGCTCTTAAGTTCTAAAAACCATTTATCATGAAATTCTCCAGAACTTAAAATGTCATATTCTTTAGAAGTCATGAAAATTTCAAATGCTTGTATATTATTGATTTCAGGATTTTGTTTCTTAATTTCTATTATATTTGAATAAATAAATTCAGCAGCTCTTAACACATATGGCTTTTCGGACTTGTTATACATAAACTAATTTTTATGCTTAACCATAGCTGAATGAGCCAAAATTAGGTTAGGATCTAAAAATACTTTTGAGGATTTTACATTTTCAAATGATTTGAATGCAAAAATTGCAATAGGGAGCTCTGTACAACCTAAAATAATTTTTTTACATCTCATTTTTATTAAGGAATCAATTGCAGGTATAATTGCTTTTGCAGCGGCTTTTACCTTACCCATTTTAACTAATTTAATAGCTTTATTAACTGACAATTTTTGTATTTTATGAGATGGCTCTATTAATTGATAATCTTTGTTAAAAAATTTTTTATAAACACCAGTTTTAAGTGTACCTTCGGTTGCTAGGAGACCAACTTTAGAGTTTTTCTTACATTTTTTTTTCGTAAATTTGAAAACTTCTTTTGGCATATTAATTATTGGGATATTGATTTTATTTTGTAAATCATTAAACCAATAGTGAGCGGTATTACAAGGTATTACTATAAATTTACATTTATTCTTTTCTAAAAGTTTACAACCTTTGAGTAAACTCTTTAAAACTTTATTATATTTTTCTTTACTTTTTTTATTTGTAGATTTGTTTGAAAGATTTTTGGTTTGAGAACCTATAGATTCAGGTCTACCTGGAATATTTGATTTGTTATAAAGTAAAAATAGTGGATACTCTTGATCAATCTTTCCTCTATTTAGTACTGCAAGCTTGTTACAAAAATCAAGACCAGCTTGAGTTCCCATTCCACCTAAAATTCCAATCATATTTTTAATTAATTTTTTAATTTAATTTTATAATTAATAATTGTGTTTAAAGGTTGTTATTAATTAAGGTATTGGCTGAATATTAAGTTTGTTATTACAAATAAAATTTTCAGCCAATAGGAAGTGTGAAATTATGCAGTTTTTAAGTTAACTGCTGAAGGACCTTTAGGACCATCTTCAACATCGAAAGTCAAAGCTTGACCCTCATCTAAACCGTTCATACCAGCATCTCTTACTGCTGAAACATGTACAAACACATCTTTTTCTTTATCTTCTCTTTCAATAAAACCAAAACCTTTGGTTGGATTGAACCATTTTACTTTACCTTGTAGACTCATATTTATCTTCTTACTTTTTGTTATATTAAATTATTACTTATAATTAAGTAACACAGGCTTTCTTTAGATTTTATTGGGTTTTGTCAACAAAATAGATGAACTATTAAAATAATTTTTTAAATATTATCAATAAGCATAGTTAAATAAACAGAATTGACGTCTTCTTTGTAGTGCGCAAAAGGTTCGCACACAGTGAAACCAGTTTTTTTGAAAAGTTTTCTTGCCGGTTTAAAAAAATCTCCTGCACCAGTTTCGATACTCAATCTTTTTATTTTAAGTTTTTTAGCTTCATTTATTAAATGATTGATTACATTAATCCCTTGGCCTTGATTTCTATAACTATCGTGAATTCTTATAGATTTAAATTCTCCATGTTCTTTATCTAAAAATTTTAAAGCACCACAACCAATCAGTTTTTCATCATTCCACAAACTCCAAAATTTAATTGATGGTACTTTTAAACCAGGAATATCTAGGACGTGAGCACTTCCTTCTGGAGAAGCAGCTCTAAGCTCAACAAAATGTTTGGTTAGAAGCTCATCTACTTCTGGATTATCAAAATTGCCTTCTATTGATTTTAACATTTATACTAAAGTTGTGATATGACCCATTTTTCTTTTTTCTTTTATATCTTTTTTTAAATAATCAAAAAAAAATTCGTTATCATTTAACTTTTGAATGTTTCTATAATGAGTGATTTGATTACCAAGCAAATTCATCATTTTAGCATTAGATATTTTTTTTAAAGGAATTTGTTCTAAACCACACACGGCTCTTACATGATTTTCAAATTGACTCACATTAAAAGCATTTATTGTTAGATGTCCTGAATTATGCACCCTAGGTGCAATTTCATTAACATAAAGATTATCATTTCTGTCAATAAAAAATTCTACACATAAAGTTCCGACATATTTAAGTTCTTCTGCAATTAGCATAGACCAATCTTTAGATTGATTAAAAATTTTTTCATTTATTTCTGCAGGAATTTTTGAATATTTCAAAATTTGATCTTCATGTGTATTTTCAATTGGTTCATAAATTTCATATTTATTATTACTAAACCTTGTAATTATAATTGAAATCTCTTTTTTTAATTTAACAAGTTTTTCAAGAACATATCCTTTTGAAAAATCAATATTTAATGAATTAAGATCATTGCTTGATTTAATTGGATATTGACCTTTGCCATCATAACCAAGTGTAGTTGTTTTTAATATTCCTGGTAAAAAATCTTCTAAAGCATCTATGTCAGATTTTTTTTCAATCGAAACATATCTGGTTGTTCTAATATTTAATTTATTTACAAAATCTTTTTCAGCCAATCGATGTTGAATTAATCTGTTAACTGAAGGCTTTGGCAAAACAGGTTTAAATTTGTTTATTTCATTTAATGTTTCAAATGGAATATTTTCAAATTCATAAGTTACCATATCAACCTGATTTATAAATTCTGAAATTTTTTCTTTATTATCATAACCTCCAGTAACAAATTGATTACAAAAATTTTGTGCTGGGGCATCTATGTCGTCACAAAAAACAGCAGTTTTAACATTTAATTTTTTAGCTGCTATTGCAAGCATACTTCCAAGTTGACCACCCCCAATGATACCAAGAGTAATTTCAGACATTTTATTTTGGAGATTTCTTTACAGATTTAGTTTGAGATGTTCTAAAATTTTTAAGTTTCTTTCGAACATTTAAATTATTATTAGCAATTATTGCTGCAGCTAATAAAGCAGCATTAATGGCGCCATCCTCCCCTATTGCAAGGGTTCCTACAGGTATTCCTTTAGGCATTTGTGCAATTGATAACAAACTATCTAAACCTTTGAGTTTTTTACTTTCAACAGGAACACCAAGTACAGGTACATGTGTGAGTGCTGATATCATACCTGGAAGATGAGCAGATCCTCCAGCGCCAGCAATTATTACCCCTATATGATTTTGCTCAACTTTTGAGGCGTACTCGTACATTCTTTGCGGAGTTCTGTGAGCAGATATAATTTTTGTTTCAAATGAAACTCCAATTTTTTTTAGGGTTTTTTCGGCTAATTTCATTATTTTATAGTCGGATTGACTGCCCATAACAATTGAAACTTTTATTTTGGTATTTTTTTTCATGAAAATTGATCAACCTGTTTATTTCAAAATTAGCTTAAAATTTCAATAAAATTAATAGTATTTAAAATACAGATTGATTAAAGTTGAATATACTATGAATTATAAAATCGATAATCTTCAATATTGCAATTGGTCTAGAAAAATCTTTGAGATTAACAGATCTGCTGGATTAGATGCTGTCCATGTTACTATTGTTTACCATGAAGATTTTGATGAATTACAGCTTGAAATAAAAAAATGGGACAAATTATTTCATGAAAATTCTGATTTAATTTTTCCTGGTGAGAATTTTCAAGATATTGATAAAGCTAATAAAGAAAATAAAACTGTAATATTTTTTGGTTTTCAAAATTGTTCGCCAATTGAAGATGACATAAATTTAGTTGAAAAGGTTCATCAATTAGGATGTAGATTTATGCAGCTGACTTATAATAACCAATCTTTACTAGCTACAGGTTGTTATGAAAAAGTAGATAGTGGTGTTACAAATTTTGGACGTGAGGTTATTAGAGAGATGAATAGGGTTGGTGTTGTTGTTGATATGTCACATTCTGCAGAAAAAAGTACTATAGATGCAATTGAGATAAGTGAAAAACCAATTGCAATTACTCACGCCAATCCCTCTTTTTGGCATCCAGCTAAAAGAAACAAATCTTCAGATTTATTGAAAATTTTAAGTGATAGTGGCGGCATGTTGGGTTTGTCATTATATCCTCATCATTTAAAAGATAATACAAAGTGTTCTCTAGATAGTTTTTGTGAAATGGTGGCAAAAACAGCTGAAATAATGGATGTAAAAAAAATAGGAATAGGATCAGATCTTTGTTTAGAGCATCCAGATACTGTTGTTGAATGGATGAGAAATGGTTCTTGGTCTAAAAGTAAAAATTTTGGTGAAGGTTCGAAAAATAAACCAGGTTTTCCAAAACAACCTGATTGGTTTCTTGATGCAAGAGGGTTCTCAAATATTGAAAAAGGTCTAAAAAAAGCAGGTTTTTCAGACACCGAGACACATGGAATACTTGGAAATAACTGGTACAATTTTTACAAATCTATTTAATTATGAAAGTTGAATTAAGAGACCCAAATAAGATAATGAAATTATCAAGACTAGGATCTTTTCATCAATCAAAATTATCCTTTTTAAGAAGTTTTCTTAATGAATTTAAAGAGTGGGAATATAAAAGAGATTTATTTAATTTAAATGAAAATGGTTTTGGAGAAGCCGTTTATTCATTTAAAAAAAAAAAAAGAATTTATTCTTTAGTTTGTTTTGCAAATGAAATCAAGGATGATGAAAGATCAGATAGAGTTATTGCAACAAAATGGGATGCTGCTTTTACATTACACGATGGAGTTCCAACAAAGAAAGACATTGAAAGACTAAAAAATGAAGTTCCAAAACAGGAAGTTGGCAGACTTTCGTATAAAGAATTAACTTTATCGAGAGCAAACAAGTCAGTAAGAATTTATAATCACGTAGTTGAAAATTTAAGTAACGGCAAGCAACCAGATTTAAATTTGTTATCGAAAGTAGGCTATTTATACAGGACTACAGCAGTATATGGGTCAGGTAAATTTGGCCTTGCAGATCGATTTAGAATTAAAAATCGAGAAGAAATTAATGGCCCATTTAGATTGGAAATGATGTTGGTCTATTTGGTAAGACAATTTACTTTTGATCAAGTCAATCATGTAGCTTATCATAAAAATCCAAAAAGAGCTGTTAAGTTAGATGATAATATTTGTAAAAACTTGGGAATTGGTAATTCTACAGGCTTAGGTATGGCTCCATTTATAGTCAATCACCCAACTCTACTAAATAACTGGATTTTAAGTAGAGAAAAAGCCCTTAAAAAAATTAGAGAAATCAAAGAAGTAAAAAGTCAAGATAGTGATTTATTTATAGATTGTGTAAAAAAAATCATTAAGAAACATTTCAAGTTGGAATACTGATAGTGAATATCAGCAAAAAAAAATTTCTTCATTATTAAAGGATGTTGAAAAATTCTTAAACTTTATAGACAAAGATTTTAATTTTGAGACCGAACATCTTTTTAACAGAATATATCAATGGTTAGAAGAGAATACTGGTGACGAGTGTATTGAATACATTGTTTCAATAATGATGGAACCCTATAACAATATTGTAAATCCCTTGGTAAAAGAGATGAGCTCAGATGAAGAAAAATATTTTAATATCCCAACTTATAGAAAAGTTGAAGAATTGCGCAATATCATTGAAGCAAAGTATCCAAATATTTTAGATATTAATTTTGAAGAGAAAGAAAATAATAAAAACTTTTGGTTTATTTCAAAAAATAAAGAAGAGCCAAGATTGGCAGATCGTTTTGAAGAGCATGGATCAGAATTAGAACAGCCTTTAGCAATAGCAAGAGATATAAAAAAACTTTATAACAAATTATTAGTCTCAAAAAATAGTTTAACTATTGCTGAGTTTTTAACATCAAATTCTGAGTTAAGACATGTTGTAAGGAGAGCGTTCATTGTAGAAAAATTTCCTTATTCAGAAATACAAGATAATACAATTGGTAAAAATTTAATGCCAATTGATATGCTAAGACTAAAATTATCTTTTTTTGGGGCATTAAAATTTGATCCACGATCTGACAAATGGTTAAGAATTTGTATGTTCCAGGGAGCTCCACTTCCAAATGAGTTAAAAAGTTATGACGAGCAGTGGGTATATAAAACCAATATTTAATAATGAAATCACTGAGTGAAATTGAAACTACTGTTAAAAGAGCTTCAAAAGCAGCGGGATATTCTTGGGGAGTTTCAGAGGAAACAGGAAAAAGTATAAGGTTGTTAGAGCTATTCAGTTTACCGGGTGTTAAGCATCTTAATGAATATTTTAATGAAAAAAATAAAAGTAAATTTGAAAATTTAAATTTAATAAGTGAAAATAACTCTTCATCAAACAATCCTTACTGTCCAATTACTTTAGGTGTTAGTTTTTTAGATCAAATAAATGTTTTAGAAAATTTAAAAAAAATTGAATTTAAAAAAGTTGCTTATCCAATAATTTTTATTTCCTTTATAAGTCGTTCATCAGAAATTATTGGAAAAAAAATTTCTGTAAAAATAGATGAAAAAAAAATGTTACTAAATTTAAATGTAAATATTAGTTCAAATTTTATTGATCAAAAATTTCCGAAGATAGCGAATGCAATTGAGGTCAATCTACTTGAAAATGAAGATAACTTTACAGACGATGAATGGAATAATTTATACAAGTTATCTGAAGAAACTTTTGTTGAAGAGAGTGACAGTTTAAAAGAGGGTGCGGCAGGTGCTGGTTTGACAGATAATGATTGATAAAATTGATGAAAAAAATCTAAAGTTAGAAGCTGAAGAATTAAACAATATTTGTGATGAATGCAAAGAGGAAGATGAGAGTGTTACTCAAAATTTAATTCTTACTGGTTTTAAATTATGTAAATCTTGTAGAGTATCTAAGACTATATTTCCACTTTAACTGATTTGACTAACTGGAAGCATATTCATTCTACTCATCACAAATGAGATGGATAAAAATGCAATAATTAAAAAGGATAAAAGTACAATCCCAAAAGATTTAAAATTAGATTTTAAACTCAATATTTGTTTAGTTGAAATTATTAAACCTGCAAAAATCCAGAACTGAGTTAGAAAAATTATTGGTATCATTAAATCTGGTGTGACTGCAAAAAATCTTAATAAACCAGGGGCATGTGCAAACCCAACAGCTGTTAAAACTTTTTTGAACGAAACTTTGGTTTGCTTATCAGGAAATAATTTAACTCCAATTACAAAAATAAAAATCGCCCATATTAGCCAAGTAACTATTGCAGTTAGACCAGACATTGCAATAGCTGTTTTAATAATGGTATTAGCTGCTACTGCTCCAGCGATACCGTCTAGGATCATTATAATACCAGCAAAATATATTGATGCTTCTCCAAAATTTTTATTATCCGAATAAAGAGTTTTGTCTAATTTTATTGACTTAAAAATTATATTTAAAAATTCAGCAAACATTAATTTTTTTTATTTTTATTTTTTTGAGCTTTATAAGAAACAATTAATGGAAATATTATTAAAGCAATAGCAATGATAATGCAAACTGCTATTAGAAAACTTTTGATCATTAGAATTGAAAAGGGGAGCTGAAATTAGCTCCCCCTTAGTAAATTTTAGCCTTTTACAACTTCTCTTGTATTTGCGTTGAAAGACTCTTTGAATGGAATATCTACCACAACAGCATCTACAGGTGTTCCTGGAGTTTCTGAATATTGTTCAGGTAGATGAACTTTATATTTGGTTCCCACTTTTCCTTTTGGAAAACCATTTGCATTTAACGTTCCATCGAAAGGAACATATCCCATAGCAATATTTGTTTTCTTTTCAGGATGCCACCAAGGTGAAGTAAGAAATCCAACAGGATCTTTACCACCTTCAGGTGATACCAACCAAAAGTCAGGCGCATAATTATCAATAGGTTTACCACCTAGTTCCATACCAACTAATTGAAGTTTATATGGTTTTTGACCTGCTTTGATATCTGCTTTCATTTTCTCAAGGGCGGCTTTACCAACATAATCAGCTTTTTTGTTCCACTCACCTTTTCCAGACAAAGAAACTTGATAACCTAAATTACATTGGAATGGATTGTGTTGTTGATCCATGTCTTGTCCCCAAGAAAGAATACCTGCTTGAATTCTTCTATGGTGAGCAGGAGCAATAACCATCAAGCTATGTTTTTTCCCAGCTGCAAGCACAGCATTCCACATATCTTCAGCATACAAAGTTGAATTTTTTAAATAAATCTCATAACCAGCTTCACCTGAGAAACCAGACTGAGAAATAACAACATCTCTTCCTCCAATTTTAGCAGCTGCTAAGCCGTAGAAAGGCATATTATCAAAATCAACTTGATCGCCACAAAGATCTTTCATTAATCCTTTTGATTTAGGTCCTTGTATTTGAACAGGACTGACATCAATTTCTTCTATAGTACAATTGAATCTTCCATCAGCATTAACACCTTGTAAATACATTCCAATATCAGAGTCTGATAAAGAAAACCAAAATTCATCCTCTGAAATTCTTAAAAGAATTGGATCATTTAAAACTCCTCCGTAAGCATTACACAAGATTACATATCTTGCTCTCATAGGAGAAATTTTTGTTGCATCTCTAGTTATAACGTAGTCAGTAAATTTTTCTGCATCAGGACCTTTAACTCTTATTTGTCTTTCAACAGCAACGTTCCACATTGTTACATGGTTTACGATGGCATCGTATTCAACCATAGCTCCACCATCTTCAGGTTTTACGTAACCTCTTGGATGATAAATACGATTGTATACAGTTGCTCTCCAACAACCTGCCTGCATTGATAAATGCCAATAAGGTGACTTTCTTACCCTTGTTGAAATTAACATTTCAACTTTTGTTGGCCCACTTTGTCTTAAATTGTATGGCACTTCTCTATCTGATTGATCAACAGAAGTAACATGTTTTAATTTAGTATAGTCAAATTCATTAGACATAACTATTCTCCTTCAACCACTTGTTAGTTTCCTTCAAGCCGCCGAATGTATAAATGTGGAAGTTATCAGTGTGCGATTTAACTTTCCCAATTAAATCATTAGGGTCTTTAGGTTTCAATAAATCTAATGCCTTAGTAAAATTAGATTTAAGAAAGTTTAAGGAATTTTTTGCCCCAACAATATTAGCAAATTTAATTAAGCTAGATATTTTTAATGGCCCAGTAATTCCCACATGCACTGGTACGCTTTGCTTAGAAATAAAATCTATAATAGGCTGAGGATTAAGCAACCATTGAGTTACTATATAATCAGCGTAAGGCTTTTTATCTATCATAGCTTTTTCTAATTCTGAGTCGGATATATCAGGACTCCCCTCCGGGTGTCCAGCAATTCCTATTTTCATTTTTTCAAAATAACCTGTTTCTAAAAGTTGAAAAGAACTGTCAAATTTACCCGCAGGTTCTCTTCCGCCGCCTATAATTAAAGCTTGCTTAACTCCACCATCCTTACATCTTGAAACATAATCTTTAAGTTCCTTTTCATCCTGCATCGATCTCGCTGGAAAGTGAGGCACAGGATTAAAACCTTTATTTACTAGCTCAATAGCTTTTTCAGCTGTTTCTTTATAGTCACCACCAGGCAGCATTGTAATATAAACATCGCTTACAGCAGGGACTGTTTCGATGTCAGTTTTAGGTCCTATTTCTAATGAAAAATTCATTTTTTTCTGGATCTTTATTTATTTTAAAATGCGAGTCTAGAAAATTCGATTGAGGTAAATTTACTTTTTCAGCTGGCCTCTGTGCTTTTGAATTCGTTGTCCATACTGCTGAGTAACCCTATCAAAGATAATTGCCAGCGCTACTATTGCCAAACCATTCATCATTCCAAGAGCTAAATATTGGTTAGAAATGGCTTGTAAAATTGGCACTCCTAGCCCTCTAACTCCAATCATAGAGGCAATAACCACCATAGCCAAAGCCATCATTATTGTCTGGTTAATTCCTGCAAAAATTGTTGGAAGGGAAAGAGGAATTTGAACAGATTTTAACTTTTGCATTGCTGTTGCACCAAAGGCTTCACTTGCCTCTAAAGTCTCTTTATCGACCTCCCTTATTCCAAGATTTGTCAATCTTACAATAGGAGGTAAAGCATAAATACACACAGCTAATAAACCTGGAACTTTACCAATACCTAGGAGCATAATTATAGGTATAAGATAAACGAAACTAGGAATAGTTTGCATCATATCTAAAACAGGTAAAATTGTTTTTTCTGCTCTTGCTGATTTTGACATTAAAACACCAATTGGAATTCCAACCACTATACACACCAAAGTAGAAACAGAAATTATGGCTACTGTAGCCATACAATTTTTCCACATTCCAAAGTATCCAATTACAAGGAAGCATGCTATTGTTCCAATTACAAGTTTAACACTTCTAGAACCAATCCATGCAAGCAATGCAAAAACCCCTATGACTATAGGCCATGGACTGCTTACTAATAATTTTTCTAACCAGATTAAAAAATATAGGAGAGGGTCAAAAAAACTTTCTATTGCATCACCATAAGCTCTTGAAAACTCTTTAAAACTAAAATCAATACTTTTCTTTAACTCCCTTAAAGCTGTTCTATCCATTACAGGGATTTTGCTAAAGAATTCCATAAATCTCTTTTAATTTAATCGAACCCGTTTTACAACGGGTTCGATAATTTTATTTTAAATTAAAGACCTGCTTTAATTTTTTTGGCAGCTGATTTTGTAACCCACTTAGTCCACACGTCTTCTTGTGTTTTTAAGAATTCAATTGCAGCATCTGCACCTTCAGCTTGGTTTTCTCCCATCCAAACTAACATTCCATTCATTACTGGACCCGGGTAAGTTCTTTTTTCTAAATAACTCATTCCCTCTTTTCCAGCTGTTTTTTTGTAATTATCAGTAGCAACTGAGTAAACTTCAGATTTTACCCATGAAGATTTCAATGGATTCGCACATTCTTGCTCTGGCTTTGACAAACAGTTGTCCCAATTATCTTTTCCTGCATATTCACCCATATCTACAGCTTGCATATTATATTTTCCAATAATTGCTGTTGGAGACCAATAGTAACCAAACCAGTTTTCACCTCTTTCAGCAGCTTTTGCTATAGAACCATCTAATCCTGCAGCAGAACCTGTTTCAACTATCATCCACCCTTTAGCTTCCATTTCCCAAGCTCTAAAATGATTTCTGTTACTTAATTCACAGTTCCATCCTGGAGGACAAATGTGAAATCCACCTTTTGAAGGATCTTCTGGATGTGGAAATAGGTCAGGTCTTTTTAAAATTGCATCTGCAGTTGTTAATTCTGGATGCTTTTCTAAAGTTGCAGGTAATACCCACCAACCTTCACCTAAACCAGTGATTGGAGCTTTGTTAATTGAATGTAATTTTCCCTCAGCAACTGCTGCTTCTAATTCTAATTTAGCAGCATTTGCCCAAAACTCAGGCGCGATATCTGGCTCACCTTTTTCTTGCATTGAAGTAAAAGTTGGCATTGTTGAACCAGGAACCAATTCTACAGAACATCCGTATCCTTTTTCTAATATTACTTTATCTACTTCTGCCATAAAGTTCGCAGAAGCCCAGTTCATATTAGCAATTGTTATTTTTCCACAAGCAGCATTGGCCACACTTCCGAAAGAAGTTAGTCCAAGTATAACAGCTAATGAAATTAGTATTCTTTTAATTTTCATTTATTTCTCCCAATGATTGTTAATTGGAATATAAGAACACAACCCTTAGAAAATTGCAAATTACTTTCAACTGTAGATTGAAGTTAATTTGTCTTTATCATCATTTAAATTAGGGATAAAGTTTTAATATGACGTTCTCTGCAAATTTTTTTTTCAAAGAATTTGTTTATATTTTAAATTGCAAAACTGTTTTTCAACAAATTATAATTAGAGAGAGATAATTTTAAGCCTCGATTAATTTTTTAATTAATTAAAAAAAGGAGGTTTATGAATTTAAATAAAAAATTATCAAAAATCTTAGATCCCCAAAAAATAGAAGTTGTTAAAAATCCTATAGATAAAGCCCATGGGTTACCCAATGAATGTTATTTAAATGATGATTATTTAGAGTTTGAGAAAGAAAAAATATTTAAAAATAATTGGACAATGATTGGGGTTGCAAGCTCCATACCAAATCCAGGCGATGCAAAACCTTTTAATCTTTTAGGGATACCAATTTTAATAGTTAGAAACAAAGATAACGAAGTAAAAGTTTTTCATAATGTGTGTAGTCATAGAGGTTTCAAATTAGTTGATGAAGAATGTAAATTAAAAAATGTGATAAGATGCCCTTATCATTCTTGGTCATATGATTTTAATGGTAAATTAACTGTTACCCCGCATATAGGAGGACTAGGCAAACATGAGGTTGAGGGATTTGATAAAAACAATAGTAATTTAAAAGAAATTAAATCAAATATTTGGATGGATTTAATTTTTATCAATATAAATTCTAATGCCAATGCATTTGAAGATTTTATTAAACCCCTAGAAGACAGATGGTCTAAGTTTATTACTAAAAAAGATCAAAAATTAATAAGACATTCATCTGATAACGGATATTTTAATATGACAGTGAATAGTAATTGGAAATTTGCAATTGAGAATTATTGTGAAAGCTATCATTTGCCTTGGATACACCCAGAGCTAAATAAAGTTTCAAATATTTCAGATCACTATCATATTGAGGATGAGAATTTTAATTTTTCAGGACAAGGCAGTAATAAATATTCACAACAGTTCGATGGAAATATTAAATTTAAATGCTTTCCCAACTGGCCAACTGAACTTTCTGAAAAATCTGAATATGTATCATTATATCCGAATGTAATGTTAGGAATACATATTGATCATTTTTATGCATTTTGGTTAGAGCCAATTTCTAACAATCAAACAAAAGAACATTTTGAACTATATTATGTTGGAGATGAAAGTGCCTCTAGTGATGAGTTTAAGGATATAAGAAAAAAAAATTTTGCATTTTGGCGAGAAGTTATGAACGAGGATGTAACTGCAATAGAAGGAATGCAAAACGGGCGAAGTTCTCCAGCTTACAATGGTGGAAATTTTTCACCTGTAATGGATACTCCTACTTTGATGTTTCATAAGTGGGTTGCAACCAACTTAACAAAATGAGAGGGTAAATTATGAAAAAAAATCTTATTACCAGATTAAATGAAGGTCCAATAATGTGTGCTGAAGGCTATCTTTTCGCGATGGAAAGAAGAGGTTATCTTTCAGCTGGTCCATTTGTTCCTGAAGTTGTTTTGGAACACCCAGAAGTAGTAACTCAGTTACATAGAGAATTTATTAGAGCGGGTACAGATGTTGTTCAAGCATTTACTTACTATGGTCATAGAGAAAAGCTTAGAATAATTGGTAAAGAACACTTGTTAGAACCAATGCAAAAAAATGCACTTAAAATTGCAAAAGATGCTGCGAATGAATTTAAAGATTTAGATTTAATGGTTTGTGGAGATGTAGCTAATACAAACGTATTTGATCCTGGTGATGCTAATACTCATAAACAATGTCAACAAATGTATGAAGAACAGATAGCTTGGGCGAAAGAAGCTGGTGTAGATTTTGTAATTGCAGAAACCATAAATTGGACAGAAGAAATGAAGATAGCATTAAAAGCTATCAAGGATGCAGGTCTTATTGCAGTTTGTAATTTTGCTATTCCTAGAGGAGACAAAACTAGAGAAGGCCATACTGCTGAAGATGCTTGCAAAATGATGGAAGATTTAGGTGCAGATGTAGTTGGTTTAAATTGTTATCGAGGACCTGAAATGACAATGAAACTATTAAAAAAAGTTAGAGAAAAAGTTTCATGTCATGTTGCTGGACTTCCAGTGCCATACAGAACAACAGAGGAAGAACCTGGTTTTCTAAATATTACAGACCAAGGTTGTGATTGCATTCCTGGTGGTAATGCTTTTCCAGTAGCTTTAGATAATTTGTTTTGTAACAGATTTGAAATGGCAGAGTTTGCAAAAGATTGTGTTCAGAATAAAATAAATTTTATTGGTATATGTTGTGGAGCAGAAGCACATCACGTAAGAGAAATGTCAGTTGCAATTGGAAAAAAACCAATTTCAATGAAATATATGCCTGATATGAGCAAACATTTCCATCATGGTACAGATAAATCTCTAAAAAAAGTGAATAAGGAAATTAAATACTAATGGAAAAGCATGCGAAGGTAGTAATTATAGGAGGTGGTGTAGTAGGGTGCTCTATTCTTTATCATTTATCTAAATTTGGATTAAAGGATTGTATCTTGCTTGAAAGAAATGAGCTTACTTCTGGTTCATCTTGGCATGCAGCAGGAAATGTTCATGTAATTTCATCTGATCCAAATATTTCAAGGATGATGGCTTATACAATAGGTTTATATAAAGAGATTGAAAAAGAGTCTGGTCATTCTGTTGGATTTAAACCAAGTGGAGGATTTTACTTGGCATCAAATGAAGTCTGGGCTGATTATTTAAAAAGAGAAAGATCAAAAGCAAGATACATGGGACTTGATCAAGAATTTATTTCTCTAGAGGAAGTGAAAAAGAAACATCCTTTAATTGATCCATCTCGATACTTGTTAGCTTTATGGGACCCTATTGATGGTGAAGTTGATCCATCAGGAGTTACGTACGCTTTTGCAAAAGCGGCAAAAGTTCATGGTGGAAAATATTACACTCACACAGTTGTTAAAGACACGAAACAAAAAAAAGATGGTTCATGGGAAGTGTTTACAGACAAAGGAAACATTAATGCAGAAATTGTTATTAATGCAGGAGGACTTTGGGCAAGAGAAGTTGGACAATTAGCCGGATTAAATCTTCCTGTACAACCAATGGAGCACCATTATTTAATCACCGAACCTATTCCAGAAATTGAGGCAATGGGTGACCAAAGATTGCCAATTGGAACAGATTTTGAGGGAAATATTTACTTTAGACAAGAAGGTAAAGGAATGTTGCTTGGAACCTATGAGCCAAAATCAACACCTTGGAAAGTAGAAGGTACACCGATGAATTTTGGTCATGAGTTACTTGAGCCAAAGTTAGATAATATTGAAGATAGATTGGCAATTGGTTTTGAAAGAATGCCAGCACTAGAGCGTGCAGGTATAAAAAATATAGTTAATGGTCCGTTTACTTTTGGTCCAGATGGAAGTCCTTTGATTGGACCTGTTCCAGGTATGAAAAATTATTGGGTTGCTGTTGGTGTTATGGCTGGATTTTGCCAAGGTGGTGGTGTTGGAAAATGCATTGCTGAATGGATTATTGATGGAGAACCCTCTATTGATGTTTGGGCAATGGATGTTGCAAGATTTGGAGATTATGCATCACCTCAATATGGAACAATAAAATCTTCAGAAAATTATGAGCGAAGGTTTATTATGACATTTCCAAACGAAACTTTACCAAAAGGAAGAAAACAAAAAACTACTGCGCTGTATGATCGTTTTGTAAATCAAGGTGCTGTGATGGGAGATAGTTTTGGATTAGAAAATGTTTTGTGGTTTGCAAATAATAAAAAAGATGCTCATGAAGAGCCTACTATTAAAAGATCAAGATCACATGACTATGTTTCAAAAGAAGTTATTAATGTAAGAGAAAATGTTGGTTTAATCGAAGTTGCCAACTTTTCAAAACATGAATTCAAAGGTCCTGATGCTAGAAAATTTTTAGATCATATAATGGCTGGAAGACTTCCAAAGCCAGGAAGAATATCTTTATCCCCAATGTTGTCGTATAGAGGAAAGTTATGTGGTGATTTAACTGTGGCTTGTTTAGATGAAAATGAATTCATGGTGTTTGGTTCTGGAGCTGTTCAAGAAATGCATAGACGTTGGTTTGAGAGTCATTTAGATAAATTTAATTTAAGTTATTCTAATAGATCTGACGAGTATCATGGATTATCTATTGCGGGACCTAACTCAAGGAAAGTTTTAGAAAAAATTGTAAGAGAAGATGTTTCAAATGAAAAATTTAAATTTAGAGATTCTAGAAGAATGTTTGTTGGGGGAGTTCCAGCAATAATAAATAGAATTTCATTTACAGGTGAACTTGGTTATGAAATTTATGTAGCACCTCACTACCAATTAAAACTTTATGAAGAATTACTGGAAGCTGGAAAAGAGTTTAATATTAAACCATTTGGTGGAAGAGCATTAATGTCAATGAGGTTAGAGAAAAATTGGGGAGCCTGGACTTTAGATTATAGACCAGATTTTACAGCAAAAGAGACAGGCTTAGATGCTTTTATAAATTGGGACAAAGAGTTTATTGGTAAAGAAAGTGCACAAATGGAAAATTCTTCAAATAAACTTATACCATTAATTGTTGAAACAAATGAAATTGATGTAACAAATAATGAAGCCGTCTTGAATGGAGATCAAAGTATTGGCTATGTAACTTCAGGTGGGTTTGCTCATTTTGTAAACAAAAGTGTAGCGTTTACTTTCGTTGATCACAAAAACATTAAATCTGAAAATAAAATTCAAGTAGAGATTAATGGAGATTTATTTAATTGTTCAATAATTAAAGAACCACTTTATGATCCAAGCGGTCAAAAAATGAGAAGCTAATGGCTCAAAAAAACGTAGGAAACAAAATTCCAATTTATAAGCTTAAAACTACAGATGAAGTTATGAAATACTACGATGAGTGGGGAGACAAAGATAAATACAATAAAGACATGGTTGATTGGAACTATACAGGACCTAAAGAAACCGCAGAAACGTTTAACAAATATGAGAAAAATAAAGATACTTTAATTTTTGATGCTGGATGTGGAACAGGTTTGGTTGGATTGGAACTTAAAAAATATAGTTTTAAAAATTTTCATGGAGCCGATTTATCTCAAACTTTATTAGATACTGTACCAAAAGATCTTTATCAAAAATTAGTAAAGGTTGATTTAAATAAACCAATAGAAGTTGAGGATAACTTTTATGGTGGAGTTATGTGTGTTGGAACATTTACTTTTGGGCATGTAAAGCCAAATGCATTAGATGAGTTTATAAGAATAACAAAACCAGGTGGATTAATTTGTTTCACAATTAATGAAGGCATTCATGAGGAGTATGGTTTTGATAAAAAAATTGATATACTAAAAAACAGCAAGAAGTGGGAAGAAGTAGAATTTTTTAAATCTGATTATATTGCAAGTAAAGATGTTAATGCATGGTTAGGGTTGTATAGGGTATTATGAGGTTTAGTAGAAAAATAGCCCCCGAGATAAAACCAAGACAAAATTTTATTACTAAAAAAAGATTAAAAGAAGATGAGATTGATTTTGATAAGTTAAGATCTTATCGTTTAGATAGGGTTAGAAAAGAATTAGTAAAAAACAATTTAGAGGCCTGTATTTTATTTGATCCAGTTAATGTTCGTTATGCATTAGATACTGTTAACATGAGTGTCTACAATATGCATAATTTAACAAGATATTGTTTTGTTCCAGTCAATGGACCAACAATCCTTTATGAGTATTTTAATTGTGAAATATTATCAAAGCATTTAAATCTAATTGACGAAATAAGACCTGCGATCACATGGGATTATTTTAGTAATGGAGACCAAGCAAATCTACAATTATCAAAATGGATAAATGAAGTTAAAGATTTATCAAAGAATTATTTTAAATCAAAAAAAATTGCAATCGATGTTCTAAATGGTCCTGCGGTTGCAGCTTTAAATAAAGAAGGTATTGAAGTCGTGGATGCAAAATTGATTTTAGAACAAGCAAGGGTAATAAAATCATCTAATGAATTAATTTGTATGAAAGCAGCAATAGAAGTTGCAGAAAAAGGTGTGTCTAAAATGAGATCAGATCTTAAACCAGGAATGACAGAAGATGAATTGTGGTCAATTTTACATAAAACAAATATTGAAAATGGAGGTGAATGGATTGAGTGTAGGATTTTATCTTCTGGTGAAAGAACAAATCCATGGATGCAAGAGAGTAGTAATAAAGTTATGCAACAGGGAGAAATTGTTGCTTTTGATACAGATATGGTCGGTCCCTATGGATACTGTGCTGACATATCAAGAGCCTTTGTAGTTGGACATAAATTTAATGATGAGCAAAAAAAACTATATTCAATGGCTAAAAATCAAATTGATCAAAATTTTAGATTAATTAAACCAGGAATGAGTTTTAAAGAATTTGTTAAAAAATCTTGGGTTTTGCCTGATGAATATTTTGGAAATAGGTATTCATGTATGGTTCATGGAATTGGTTTGTGTGATGAGTGGCCTCAAATAAGATATCCAACCGATGGTGGAGAAGAGGGTGGAACTTTTGAGAAGAACATGACAATTACACTTGAGAGTTATATTGGTAAAGTTGGTGGTAAAGAGGGTGTAAAACTTGAACAACAGTATCTTGTTGGTGAAAATGGACTTGAATTAATGTCCCATCATCCGTTAGAAGATATTTAATGAAAATTATTTTAGTAATGGGTTTGCCTGGAGCTGGTAAAACAACTCTAGCAAATGAAATGGCACCACACTTAAATGCAAAAAGATTAAATGCTGACGAAGTAAGAAGGGCTGCAAATGATTGGGATTTTTCAGAAGAAGGAAGGGTAAGACAAGCAAAAAGAATGGCTGAAGCAGCTTTAAAAGTAAAAGCAGAAGGTCATTATGTAATTGCTGATTTCATTGCACCAACCCCTGAAGCAAGAAGCTTGTTTCCAGCAGATTTTAGGGTGTGGGTCGATACAATTAAAGAAGGAAGATTTGAAGACACAAATCAAATGTTTGTTAATCCTAAGAATTTTGATTTTCATGTAACAACTCAGGATGCAAAAAATTGGGCACCAAAAATAATAGAGGAGATAAAAAAATGACACATCAATGGGATAACAAAAAACCAACAGCACAAATGCTAGGGAGATGGCAACCTTTTCACGATGGACATTATACTTTGTTTAAAGAAATTATTAAAAAAACTGGACAAGTTTGTATTCAAATTAGAGATGTACAAGGTGTAGATGATAATCCTTTTGATTTTGAAACAGTAAAAAAAAACATTGAAGAAAGATTAAATCCTGAGTTTGAAGGACAATTTAAAATAATGTTAGTACCTAATATTACAAATATTTGTTATGGTAGGGGAGTTGGATATAAGATTGAGGAAATAGTTTTGGACGAAGAAACTCAAAAAATATCAGCTACTAAAATAAGAGCAAAAATGAGAGAAGAGGGAAAGTTAAAATAAAATTAAATGAACGATAGACTTAAGACTATTGTAGATTTAGAAAAATATCCAATACATGAATTAAATTCACCAATAATTCAAAATCTAGTTAAAAAATGTAAAGAAGAACTTGATCGATATAGTTGTTCAACAATTCCAAATTTTATTTTACCCAAATCACTTAAGGTAATGAATTCTGAGTTAGAAAAACAATTAGACGAAGTTTATATGTCTAAAGAGAGTATAAATGCTTACTTGTATGCAAAGGACGATCCTTCATTACCAAAAGATCATCCAAAAAGAACTTTTATGAATAGATACAATGGATATTTAAATTCAGATTGTTTTCCAAAAGATTCCGAGATGAAATATCTATACGAAACCGAAGAACTATTAAAATTTGTATCTGCTTGTTTAGGCGTTTCACCTATTTACAGATGGGCAGATCCTTTAGCATGTCATGCGTATAATGTTATGAAACCAAATGGAGTGCTCCCATGGCATTTTGACAGTTGTGAATTTACACTTAGTTTAATGATACAAAAACCTGAGAAGGGGGGTGTATTTGAGTACTGTCCAAATATTAGAGAACCTGGAAATGAAAATTTCGAAGAAGTTCAAAAAGTTATAGCAGGAGATAGAACTAGAGTAAGACAATTAAAGTTAGAGCCAGGAGATTTACAAATATTTAAAGGAAGATTTACTTTGCATAGAGTAACAAAAGTTGAAGGTCAAAAATCAAGATATATGTGTATTCCTGCTTATGTTTTGGATCCATGGAGAGTAAATACACCAGAACATTCCAAAGCTATTTATGGCAAAGTTTTACCAATTCATATAGAAAGAAATCAGGCTAGATCTGACGGATTAACTGATTAAATGACAAGCAATATAAAAATTAAAAAAATTAATAAAGAAATTTCATCAATTATTATCGATGAACCAAAAACTTATAATTCTTTATCATTTAAAAACCTTTCTGATTTATTGAAAGCATTTAAAAAGCTAGATTCTGATAAAAAAGTAAAAGTCATAATATTAGAGGGTGCTGGGAAAGGATTTAGTGCAGGACACAATTTGAAAGAAGTAAGAGGTTTAAAAAAAAGAGAAAAATATTTAAAATTATTTAATCTTTGTTCAAAAGTAATGCTTCAAATTGTTGAAGGTAGAAAACCTGTAATTGCCAAAGTTCATGGAGCAGCATTTGCTGCTGGGTGTCAATTAGTTGCAAGTTGTGACTTAGCTTATAGTACTAAAGAAGCGTTGTTTGCTACTCCTGGTGTAAATATTGGTTTGTTTTGTAGTACACCTATGGTTGCCGTTAGTAGAAAGATAAGTCGAAAACCAATGATGAAAATGTTGTTAACCGGAGAACCTATCAATGCAAATTATGCAAAAGAAATAGGGTTGATAAATGATAATTTTTCAAAAGCCAAACTAAACAATGAAGTTTTTAAAGTAGCTAGTAAAATTGCCTCTAAATCTAATTTAACAATAAAAATTGGAAAGCAAGCGTTTTACAAACAATTAGAAATGCCATTAAGTAAAGCTTACGCTTATACAAGTAAAATGATGACACTTAACATGATGGCAATGGACGCTAAAGAAGGTATTTCAGCTTTTCTTGAAAAAAGAAAACCTAAGTGGAAAAACAAATGAAATTAAAGAATATAATTTTAATAATTTTTATTTTATTTGGACTTTATGTAGTTATTGATCTTAGAGATCATAATTCTAAAAGAGCAGTAGATGCTTGTGTTGCAGGAAGTCAAAAATTAGATCAACCAATGACCATTAAGGAAGCTCAAAAATTCTGTGAGGAAAAAATAAATTCAAAAGACAAATAAATCATATGAGCGAAATAAAAAATATTCTCTCTAAATATAAATCTATTGCAATGGTAGGAGTTAGCAAGGATCCTAAAAAAACATCAACTATTGTTATGAGATATATGCAAGATTATGGTTTTAAAGTTTACCCAGTAAACCCAAGCGCAAAAGGGGAAAAAATATTGGGTGAAGAAGTTTATGCTAAAGTTACAGATATTAATAAAAATGTAGATATAGTAGATGTATTTAGACCGTCTAGTGAGGCATATGGGATCGCAGAAGATGCTGTAAAAATAGGTGCGAAAGTTTTATGGCTTCAACTTGGTATTCGAGATCAAAAGGCAAAAAAATTAGTTGAAGAAAATAAAATGGAATATGTTGAAAACAAATGTACTAAAATGGAATATCAAAAATATTTTTTAAAAGTTAGACAAGCTTTTCCAGTTTTAAGTGACTAATGAGCAAAATAATTAAATTTTTAGACAGCACATTTTTAGATTTGGGTCGTCAATTTAAATGGACTTATCTACCTCCATTAATGGTTTATATGGCTGCAGGTATTTCTGGTTTAACAGGTATTGTTGGTACATTTTTTGTTAAAGATTATTTAAATTTATCAGCAGCATTTTTAGCAGGCCTAGGTTTTTGGGCTGGAATTCCTTGGGCATTAAAAATGCCATTAGGACATTTAGTAGATCTTATCTGGGAGAGAAAAAATTATATGGTCTACTTTGGAGCTTCGTTGATAGCTCTTAGTTTACTAATTATGTATGGATTGATTATTCATACTGAAGATATGTCCCAGGTATTTTCGGTAGAAACATGGTTTGTGATAAGTGTGATTTTAGCTCCAGTTGGTTATGTGGTTCAGGACGTTGTAGCTGACGCTATGACAGTTGAGGCAGTTCCTTTGGTTGATGAAACAGGAAATGATTATTCTAAAGATCAAATAAAAATAATGCACACAACAATGCAGACACTTGGAAGGTTTGCCATTATTGGTGGTACAGTACTTGTTGCATTAGTTAACGTAATTTTATTTAGGGACGTGGAAAACCTACAGCAGGCCGATAAGATAGGTTTATACGGAACTATCTACATTTATGCTCTTGTAATACCTTTAGTTTCTATACTAGGTGTAATTTTAGCCAATTATTTAAGACATAAAAAAATACAAACTTTAAAATCTAAAGGTATAGAATTTAAAGATGAAAGAGGTAACGAAAAAACAAAAATAAACTGGTGGATATTAGGAGGAAGTTTGGTTTTTGTTATTTTCACATTATCTATTGGTTCCTTTAAAGTTCCGTTTGCACAAGAAATTGTTTTTATAGGCTCAGTTATAATCATTTTGTTTTTAATGTTTAAACTTATTAAGGAATTACCTCAGGAACTACGATTAACAATTGTAGGTACAGCAGTAATTATTTTTGTATTTAGAGCCATGCCAGGTCCTGGCCCTGGTTTAACATGGTTCGAAATTGATGAACTAGGATTTAATGAACAGTTTTTTTCAATTCTATCACTACTTGCATCAATTTTAACATTAGTTGGTATTGTTTTATTAAGACCGTTTATGGCAAATAATTCAATAGCAAAAATAATTGTTGTTTTAAGTATTGCGGGTGCAATTTTGTTTTTACCAAGTGTTGGAATGTATTATGGTTTTCATAATTGGACAGCTTCGTTAACTGGCGGAGTAGTTGATGCTAAGTTTATTGCATTAATTAATACCGCATTAGAGTCTCCACTTGGCCAAGTATCAATGATACCTCTACTAGCTTGGATAGCAAAAAATGCTCCAGCTCATTTAAAAGCAACTTTTTTTGCGGTTTTTGCATCTTTTACAAATCTAGCATTATCAGCGAGTGCATTAGGAACAAAATATTTAAATGAAATATTTACTGTAACAAGGGAAGTTAAGGATAAGGTTTCTGGCGAAATACAAACCACAGCAGATTATTCTGAACTTGGAATATTGTTAATTTTCGTAACCCTTTTAACTTTAATTCTTCCAATTGTATTTGTATTTATAATTAATAATAGTAAATACAAAACTACTGAATAAAAATTTTATAAAATGAAAAAAATTTTCTTAGTGTATGGACACTATAACGACAATTCATTTAATGCAGCAATTCGAGATGAATTTGTTAAACAATCAAAAGTAAATGGAAATCAAGTTGATGTTGTAGATTTATATAAAGAGAAATTTGATCCTGTTTTTGCTGGAGAGGAACCTGATCAAGAAGTTTTAGATTATAGAAAAAGAATCGAAGAAAGTGATACAATTGTTTTAATTGCTCCAATTTGGAATTTTAGGATGCCAGCGATAGTTGAGGGTTGGATAGATAAAGTTTTAGCCCCACCTTGGGCGTTTAGATTTAAACAGTTGGTTGGAAACTATGGTTATCCAATTGGAAACTTAAGAGATAAAAAAGCTATAATATTCTGCACATATGGTTCACCAAGATTAGCAATTACAACTTTTTTTTTAAACTTACCAATTAGAAGATTAAAAAGAGGAGTATTTCATATGTGTGGCATATATAACATTGTCTATAGAAGATATTTTGCAGTACCATTTGTTAGTGATGCAAAGAGACAAGAGTTTTTAAATGATGTTAGAAAAACTGCTAATAATCTTTAAAGCTGTAATTTTATTTTTTTTCTTTATTTCATTTTCTTACGCTGAATTATTAAACCCAAATAGCACTATAAGCCCCAAAGAAGTTATTAAAATTCAATTGAGTGGGCTTCAACAAAATGATCTTGAATATAAAGATAGTGGTATAGAACAAACTTGGAAATTTGCTCATCCAAATAATAAGAGAGTAACAGGACCATTAAGCAATTTTAAGATGATGATAAAAAGCGACTCTTATGGGATGATGATTAACCACCTAAGTCATACAATAACTGAACTTGGAAGTAGTGACAAATGGGCTCAATTTGAAGTTATCATTCTCGATAAAGACAAAATTTATCACAAATTCAATTGGCAAGTTGAAAAATACACCTCTGAGGGAACTTTGAAAGACTGTTGGTTGACGACAATGGTATCGAGTCCAATCCCTCTTGGAAGCTCAATTTGATTGTCTACATATACATTTTTGTTTCGTAACAATTAAAAATTTAGTAGGAATCCCTGAATGAAAACAAAAACTAAAGTTGTAGTAGTTGGTGGAGGAGTTGTAGGGGTAAGCGCCCTTTATCATTTAGCAAAAAAGGGCTGGTCTGATGTTGTTCTAGTTGAAAGAAAAGAATTAACATCAGGATCTACTTGGCATGCCGCAGGTTTGTTGCCTTTATTTAATATGAGTTATTCAGTTGGACAACTTCATAAATATGCAGTTAATCTTTATAAAACATTAGAGGAAGAAACTGGAAAAAATGTTGGCTTTAGTGTTGTTTCAAATATTCGTTTAGCAAGTACAAAAGATAGAATGGATGAATACCATCAATACGCAGGTGTTGCTCGAACTATTGGAGTAGATGTTAAATTTTTGAAACCAGAACAAGTAAAAGAAATTTGGCCATTGTGTCATACAGATGATTTAGTTGGTGCAATACAACACCCTGAAGATGGATATATTCAACCAGCAGATTTAACACAAGCATTAGCAACAGGTGCAAGAAATAGAGGTGCAGAAATTTATAGAAACACAACTGTCCTATCAATGAGGCAAACTAAAGATGGATGGATTGTGGAAACAGATAAGGGATCAATAGAGTGCGAACATGTTATTTCTTGTTCTGGAAATTTTGCAAGACAAACAGGTGAAATGGTAGGATTAGATATTCCAGTAATACCTGTTGAACATCAATACATTGTTACAGAACCGCATCCTGCAATTCAAAAAAGAAAAAAAGATGGATTACCAGAAATGGGAGTCTTAAGAGATAGTGATAGCAGATGGTATATGAGAGAAGAAGCTGGAGGATTAATTTTAGGCCCTTATGAAGATGGTGCACCAGCTTGTTATGTAGAGGGGCCATCAAAAAATTCTGAATATGAATTATTTCAAGAAGACTTAGACAGATTAGCTCCACACATTGAAGGAGCAATTCATAGAGTACCCGCGTTTGGAGAAGTTGGAGTGAAGAAAGTTTATAATGGAGCAATCTGTTATACTCCTGATGGAAATCCAATTGTTGGACCAGCTTGGGGACTTAAAAATTTTTGGATTAATGAAGGACATAGTTTTGGAATAACAGCAGCAGGTGGTGCAGGCTGGCAATTAGCAGAGTGGATTGTTGATGGTGAACCTACAATTGATATGTTAGGTGTTGAACCAAGACGTTACGGTAATTATGCAACTAAATCTTATTTGAAAGCAAAAAATGAAGAAGCATACAGTCATGTATTTATTGTCCATTATCCAGATGAAGAAAGACCAGCAGCAAGACCTCTAAGAACAGCTCCTTGTTATGAGCGAATGAAAAATTTAGGTGCTGTGTTTGGTCAGAAGTTTGGATGGGAAAGACCTAATTTCTTTGCAACAGATGGAATGGAACAAAAAGATGATTGGTCATTCAGAAGATCGAAATGGTTTGATGCTATTAAAAAAGAATGTCAAAATGTAAAAGAAAACGTGGGTCTTTTAGATATGACTGCATTTGCAAAATGTAGAATTAAAGGGCCTAAAGCAGAGGAATTTTTAGATTATTTAGTTGCAAACAAACTTCCAAAAAAAATTGGAAGGATAAATTTGTGTCACGCTTTAAATACTAAAGGTGGGGTGCATTCAGAATTTACAATAATGAAAGAAGCAGAGAATAGTTACTATTTAGTTTCTGCTGGAGCAAATTTAAGGTTAGATCATGACTGGATACAAAAATGGATGCCAGATGATGGATCAGTAATTTTTGAAGATCTAACTAATAGTACAGGAGTTCTGGTAGTAGCAGGACCTAAAGCTAGAGAGTTAATGCAAAAGGTTTCAACAGATGATTTTTCAAATGAAAATTTTAAATGGCTAACTGCAAAAAATGTAAATGTTGGATACGCTCCAGTAAATGCAATGAGAGTAAACTTTGTTGGTGAGCTTGGTTGGGAATTACATCATCCAATTGAATATCAAAACCATATTTTTGATAAATTAATGGAAGCGGGAAAAGATTTAGGAATTAAACCTTTTGGAATTAGAGCAATGAATAGTTTAAGAGTTGAAAAATCTTACAAGCTAGTTGGTACAGAATTATCAATTGAATACTCGCCATATGAATCTGGTCTTGATAGATTTGTTCACCCAAATAAAGGAAACTTTATTGGGTTAGAAGCACTTAATAAATGGAGAGAAAAAGGTTTTGATAATAAATTGGTCACTTTAGAGGTTCACAATACTAAAGATGCAGATGTACTTGGAAATAACCCAATTTTTAAAGATGGAAAAGTTGTTGGAAGAGCAACCGGAGGTGAATTTGGATTTAGATTAGATAAATCAATAGCTCTAGCAATGGTTAAGCCAGATTGTTCAAATGTGGGCGACAAATTACAAGTTGATATATTGGGTGAAATATACGACGCTACTGTCTTAGATGAGAGTCCATACGATTCAGAAAATAATTTATTGAGAGCTTAATGAAAATTTTAGTAGCTGTAAAAAGGGTTATTGATTACAACGTTCAAATAAGAGTTAAAGAAGACGGAACGGGTGTAGTTACTGACAACGTTAAAATGTCAACCAACCCCCCTGATGATAATGCAATAGAGGAGGCTGTAAAAATTAAAGAGGCAGGCAAAGCTACAGAAGTAGTAGCTGTAACTGTCGGTGAAGAAAAAGCTCAAGAAACTGTTAGAAAAGCTTTAGCAGTTGGTGCGGACAGAGGTATTCATGTGAAAGTCGATGGAATTTTAGAACCACTCGCTGTTTCAAAAATTTTGCAAAAAATAGTAGATAAAGAAAAACCAGATTTAGTATTTATGGGCAAACAAGCAATTGATGATGATTGTAATCAAACAGGTCAAATGTTGAGTGCTTTATTAAATTGGCCACAAGCAACATTTGCCTCAAAGATCGATGTAAAAGATAATAAATTAGAAGTAACTAGAGAAATAGACGAAGGTCTTGAAACAATTGAAATAAATATTCCAGCTATTGTGACTTGTGATCTTAGGCTGAATGAACCAAGATATGCATCACTACCAAATATAATGAAGGCTAAGAAAAAACCTATCGAGGAAATTGCTGCTTCTGATTTAGGTGTAGATGTATCACCAAGATTAGAACAAACAAAAGTAGAGGAACCTCCAAAAAGAAAAGCAGGTATAAAAGTAGCAAATGTTGCTGAATTAGTTCAAAAGTTAAAAAATGAAGCGAAGGTAATTTAATGGCAGTCTTACTTATAGCAGAACATAATAATAAAGAGTTAAGACCATTTACTCTTAATGCAGCTACAGCAGCATCTCAAATAGATTCAGATTTACATGCTGTAATTATTGGTCAAAACTCTGCAGATGCTGCAAAACAATTATCTGAACTTCCAGTAGTTAAAAAGGTATTGAGTGTAGAAGGAGCTCACTATGAAAACTTCACAGCAGAAAATTTTGCTCCAGTGATTGTTAAACTTGCAGAAAATTATTCTCACATTGTTTGTTCGGCAAATACATTTGGAAAAAATTTAATGCCACGAATTGCTGCTCATCTTGACACATCGCAAGTAAGTGACATCATTAAAGTAATATCACCAGATACTTTTTTAAGACCAATTTATGCCGGTAACGCTTTTGCAACCATTAAGAGTAATGATGCTAAAAAGTGCGTTACAATCAGACCCACTTCTTTCGATCCATGTGAGAGTACAGGTGGATCAGCCCCAATTGAAAAAGTGGATGCTAGTGAAGAGTTTTCAAATACAAAATTTATAAAAAGAGAAGAAATTAAATCTGATCGACCTGAACTTGGAACAGCAAGAATTGTTGTATCAGGTGGCAGAGGAATGCAAAGTGGGGACAATTTTAAATTAATTACAGAAATTGCTGACAAACTAGGTGCAGCAATTGGAGCATCAAGAGCAGCAGTAGATGCTGGATACATAAGTAATGATCATCAAGTAGGCCAAACAGGAAAAGTGGTAGTACCAGATTTATATATCGCTGTTGGAATTTCAGGTGCTATTCAACATTTAGCAGGAATGAAGGAGAGTAAAGTTATAGTTGCAATTAATAAAGATGGTGAAGCTCCAATTTTCAGTGTTGCAGATTATGGACTTGAAGCTGATTTATTTGAGGCACTGCCTCAGTTTATGGAAGAGCTGAACAAATTAAACACTATACAAAAATAATCCTTACAGTTAAAAACTAGAGTATGTCTAGAGAATCAATGAAATATGATGTTGTAATCATTGGTGGAGGACCATCAGGATTATCAACTGCAATAAAGTTAAAACAATTAGATCCAAATCTAAATGTTTGTTTATTAGAAAAAGCATCAGAGATTGGAGCTCATATTTTAAGTGGAAATGTATTTGAAACGCGTGCTCTAGATGAATTACTACCAAATTGGAGAGAATTAAATTCTCCAATCAAAACAAAAGTAACTAAAGAAAAATTTTTATTTTTAGGAAAAACCAAATCTTTAAGTTGGCCAACCTGGCTACTACCTGCGGTGCAACAAAATCATAAAAATTATATTATCAGTTTAGCAAATCTGTGTAGATGGCTTGCAGAACAAGCTGAGAAGCTAGGTGTAGAGATTTTTCCAGGATTTCCAGCAAGTGAAATTTTATATAACGAAGATGGATCTGTTAAAGGTGTTGCAACTCAAGATATGGGTATAGATAAAGATGGTAATAAAAAAGATAGTTTTGAACCAGGTATTGAGCTTTTAGGTAAAGTAACTGTTTTTGCCGAAGGGTGTAGAGGTCATTTAGGAAAACAATTGATTGAAAAATTTGAATTAAATAAAGGTAAAGATCCTCAACAATATGGAATTGGTTTTAAAGAAATATGGGAAATAGAGGATAAAAATCACGAAGAAGGCTTAGTTATGCATACAGCTGGATGGCCATTAGATAACAATACATATGGTGGTAGTTTTATGTATCATGCAGAAAATAAACAAGTTTTTCTGGGCTATGTAATTGGTCTAGATTACAAAAATCCACATTTATCACCTTATGATGAATTTCAGAGGTTTAAAACACATCCAGCAATAAAAAAAATTATAGAAGGTGGAAAAAGAATTTCTTACGGTGCAAGGGCTTTAATTGAAGGTGGATTTCAAAGTTTGCCAAAAATGTTTATGCCCGGAGCTTTGTTGGTTGGCTGTGATGCTGGAACTTTGAATATGCCGAAAATCAAAGGTTCACATACTGCAATGAAAAGTGGAATTATTGCAGCTGAAACTATTAATGATCACTTAAAAGAAAACAAAGATTTATCTATTTATGAAGATAAATTTAAAAATAGCTGGTTATATAAAGAGCTTTATGAAGCTCGGAACGTGAAACCTAGTTTTAGTTGGGGATTAATTTTAGGGATAATTTTCACAGGTATCGATCAAATTTTATTTAGAGGAAAACTTCCTTTTACACTTAAACATAAACATGCTGATCATGAAACATTAAAACCTGCAAATCAAATGCCAAAAATAGATTATCCAAAATATGATAATGTTATAACTTTTGACAAAACAAGTTCAGTGTATTTAACAGGAACCAATCATGCAGATAATCAACCAGTTCATCTTAAACTTAAAGATCCTGATTTACCAATAAATTATACTTTAGAAAAATTTGATGAACCTGCTCAAAGATATTGTCCCGCAGGTGTGTATGAAGTTCAAAAAGAAAATGATGTAAATAAATTTGTGATCAATTCTCAAAATTGTATTCATTGTAAAACTTGTGATATTAAAGAACCTTCTCAAAATATAACTTGGGTTACTCCAGAGGGTAGTGGTGGTCCAAGATATGGAAATATGTAAATTAGGACAAGTCTATTGCAAACTTTTTTAAAGTTTCAATAGATACATATTTAAGAGTGTTTTCGTGGGTTCTTTTCAAAAATATTGGACATCCTTTACCGGCTTCAACTGCTTTTGCATACCAACTAGCACACAAACACCATCCATCTCCATCTTTTAAACCTGGAAACCCAAATTCAGGATGTGGAGTTATTAAATCGTTACCTGCTTCTTTCATCCACTCTAAGCATTCGGTAGTAACTTTGGCACAAACTGTATGAAGTCCATGATCGTTCTCGTCAGTGTTACAACAACCATCACGAAACCAACCTGTTAAAGGGTCATTTGAACATTCTTCTAGATCTTCACCTAGAACATTTTTTTGTTTCTCACTCATTTAAATTTTTGTAGGATTTGGTTGACCTTTATAAACTTCTTCAGGATCAAATTTTTTTTCTTTTTCAAGAAATTCCATTTCAACTTTTCTTCCATTTTCTATTGGTCCCATAGGAACTGATCTATAAAAACATGACCTATAACCAACATGACAACTAGCTCCGTCGCCAATATCAACTGTTAACCATATTGAGTCTTGATCATCATCAATTCTTATTTCAGTAACCTTTTGTGTAAAACCACTTGTCTTACCTTTGTGCCAGATAGCTTTTCTTGATCTACTAAAATAGTGTGCCTCTTTAGTTTCAATTGTCTTTTTAAGAGCTTCCACATTCATATATCCATGCATTAAAATATCCTTAGTCTTTGAGCACATGGTAATTACTGGAATCAATCCATCATTATCAAATTTAGGTGAAAGAAGATTTCCTTCTTCAATATCATAGATATTTTCTCTTTTTTTGAACATACGGGGTGATTATGTAGCACATATCTAAATATATTAAATATTTTTAAATTAAGGTATTTACTGTATAAAAAGGCGCTATGAAATTAGTAAAAGACACAGACGACAAAAATTTAGACATTAAAAAGGTTTCGGATAAAGAAGCTGAAGAAGCAATTAGAACTATTTTATCATGGATGGGAGAGGACCCTAAAAGAGAAGGGTTGCTAGAAACTCCTAAGAGAGTTGTAAAAGCTTTTAAAGAATATTTTCAAGGTTACAGTGAGGATGCAAAAAAAGTATTAGATAAAACTTTCGGTGATGTTGAAGGTTACAGCGACATGGTTGTTCAAAAAAATATTTCGGTGCAAAGTCACTGTGAACACCATATGGCTCCAATTATAGGAAAAGCTCATGTTGCCTATATACCAAATGAAAGAGTTGTAGGATTAAGTAAAATTGCAAGAGTTGTCGAAATATTTTCAAAAAGATTACAGACACAAGAAAGATTAACTGTTCAGATAGCAAATACTTTAATGGAAGCTCTAGATGCAAAAGGTGTAGCAGTAACCATAGATTCAACTCATCAGTGTATGACTATGAGAGGTATTAAAAAAGAACAAGCAACGACAGTGACTAATTTTTACTTAGGTCAATTCAAAGAAGATTTAAGTTATCAAAATAGATATTTACGATTTATCAGCACTACGTTAAAAGATTAGTGTGTCGGATCAATTCAAAGCAATAGTCCTTAACCAAGAAGGCGAAAACTTTTCGCGTGAAGTAAAATCTTTAGATAAGAGTTTCTTAAAACACGGAGATGTAACTGTAAAAGTAGATTATTCGGACTTAAACTTTAAAGATGGAATGATTCTAAAGAATGGGGGAAGATTAGTTAAAGAATATCCTCATATTCCAGGAATAGATTTTTCTGGAACTGTTATTGGAAGTGACAATCCAAAATTTAAAGAAGGTGATGAAGTAATTCTTACTGGTTTTAGAGTTGGAGAAGTTTTTTTTGGAGGGTTTTCACAAATTGCAAAAGTAAGTGGAGATTTTTTAGTAAAAAAACCAGATAGTTTGACTAGCAAACAAGCCATGATTTTAGGAACAGCTGGTTTAACTTCTCTAATGAGTGCATTTGCTATTCAAGCAAGAGAAAGTATTTTATTAGGAGAAAAAGTTAATGATGTTTTGGTAACTGGTGCAACAGGTGGAGTTGGTAGTTTAGCAGTTATGGCTTTAACTAAATTAGGTTACAACGTTACTGCAGTGACAGGAAAAGATTCTAAGTCAGACTATTTAAAATCATTAGGCGCTAAAAACATTATAAATAGGGCTGAATTTGATAAAGATCCAAGACCAATAGATAAGGGTTTATGGGATGGAGTAGTTGATACTGTAGGCGGAAAAATTTTGGCAAACGCAATAGCTCAAACAAAATCAAATGGAATCATAGCAGTTTGTGGAAATGCAAATAGTAATGAGCTTAACACAAATTTACTTCCGTTTATGTTAAGAGGAATTAAAGTTTGGGGAATGGACTCCGCTAATTGCAGCATAAAAAGAAGAGAATTTATTTGGGCTGAGGCATCTAAATTAATTGATTTTGATTTAATTGAAAAATCAGTTTTAACTGTTAGTTTGGAGGAATTAGTTGAAACTTATCCTAAAATTTTAAAAGGTGAAATTGCTGGAAGAGTATTAGTTGATTTAAATAAATAATGGATTGGGATAAATTAAAAATTTTTCATGCCGTAGCAGAAGCAGGTAGCTTTACAAACGCTACTGTTAACTTAAATCTTAGTCAATCAGCAATTAGCAGACAAATTCAATCATTAGAACAAGATTTAAAAGTTCAATTGTTCGAAAGACACGCAAGAGGATTAACACTTACAGAAAATGGTGAATATGTCTTTAAAACAGCCCATGAAGTAATAAGTAAATTAAAAGAAGTTGAAACTTCATTAGGAGACCAAAAAAATAAACCAACAGGTAAATTAACAATTACTACTGTAAGAAGTTTTGGAACTCACTGGTTAACACCAAGAATTCAAGAATTTATGAGACTTAACCCTGAAATTGAAATCGAATTAGTTTTTGATGACAAAGAATTAGATTTAAGTACTCGACAAGCTGATATTGGAATTTTCATGAGAAGACCAAAACAGCTTAATTATATTCAAAAAAAATTAGTTGATATTAAGTACTATATTTATGGATCAAATAAGTACTTAGAAAAAAGTGGGATGCCAAAAACAATAGGAGACTTAAATAAACATAAATTTATTTCTTTTGGAAAGGGTGCTCCTTCTCCAGTTTATAACCCTGATTGGGCGTTAAAAATTGGAATGCATGATGGAAAGAAAAGAAAAACAATAATGAAGGTAAATAGTGTAATGGGATTATTGTTAGCTGTTGAGTCAGGTGTGGGATTAGCAGCTCTTCCAGAATATTTAGTATCAAATTCTAATAACGTAATTAAAGTACTTCCAAAAGTAGAAGGACCAATAACAGAAGCTCATTTTGTCTACCCACAATCCTTAAAAAATACAGCTAGAGTTCAAGCTTTCAGAAATTTTCTATTCAGTAAAATTGGCGACTGGAAATAGAAAAAATAGCCAAAACCCCCTAAATTATTAATAAATTTTAAACTGCGACACTATTGCGATTGATAATCATTCTCATTGAGAATAGTTCTCATTCTCAAAAATAACGTAATAATTAAGGAGTTTAATGAGAAAATTATCAATTTTAGCGTTAATTACATCTTTATTTGTATCAACTTTTGCGATAGCGAATGAAGTAAATGTATTTAATGCAAGGCATTATAAGGCTGATGCTGAAATGTATGGAAAATTTACAGCAGCTACAGGAATTAAAGTAAATTTAATTAATGGAAAATCAGGAGCATTAGAAAAAAGAATAGCTGAAGAAGGAGCAGATTCTTCAGCCGATCTTTATATTACTGCGGATGCTGGAAGATGTGGCGCAATGGATGCTAAAGGTTTGCTTCAGGGTGGATTATCATCTGCAACAATCAAAGCTTCTGTTCCAAAAAACTTTAGAACTAATAAGTGGGTTGGAGTAGCAAAAAGAGCAAGAATTATTTATTACTCACCAGAGAGAGTTAGTGGAGCTGAGTTATCAGGTATGACTTATGAAGGTTTAGCTGATCCAAAATGGAAAGGTAGATTGGTAATAAGAAAATCTAGCAATATTTATAACAAATCTCTTGTAGCTTCATTAATTGCAAATAATGGAAAAAAAGCTACAGCTGAATGGGCAAAAGGTGTTGTTGCTAACATGGCTAGAGACTCTAAAGGAAACGATAGAGCTCAAATTATGGCAGTAGCAGCTGGCGAAGCTGATATTGCAGTAGCTAACACTTATTATTTAGCACTTATGCTTTCAGGTAAAAAAGGTGCTGAACAACAAGCAGCTGCAAAAAAAGTTAAAGCGTTTTTCCCTAACCAGCAAGGTAGAGGAACACACATGAATATTAGTTGTGCTGCTTTAGTTAAAGGTGCACCTAATAAAGCAAACGCGATTGCACTTGTTGACTTTTTATTATCACCAGAGTCTCAGGAACACTTTACGAATAATACGTTTGAGTTTCCAATGATTGATGGTGTTTCTCCAAGTCCACTAGTTGTGAATAATTTAGGGTTAGATTTTAAACAAGATTTAGCAACCAAAGTTTCAACTTATGGAAAAAATCAAGCTGCTGCATTAGAAGTTATGACAGCTGCTGGTTGGAAGTAATACATAGTGAAAAAGAATTTATTTAATTTTGATTTAAGTAATTCTTCTGTCATGAGCGGTTCACTTGAGGGTCAGATAACATGTGAACCATGCTCATCAGAGTGTGAAAAGATTAAAAGAAAAATAAATAATAGAAAATTATCTGAGATTCAAAAAGACGAGGCTCTAGACATCCTCACTCCTTTTAAATGATGATATATTTCTTTTTAGACGGTGCCCACGTCACTCTCCTTTAGGATCTTTACCCTTTCCTAAAAATTGTCGTGGGCATTAAAAAAATATGATTGAAGGATTTAAAATACCTCAAGTAACTTTTAGAATTAGAGAAGGTGATACTTCGGATAATGAAATTGCATGTGCAATTGGTGGGAAGTGGACAAATAAATCCACTGATGATTTTTTTAAAAATAAAAAAGTAATTTTATTTAGTTTACCTGGTGCATTTACACCAACATGCTCCTCTCAACAATTACCTGGATTTGAAAAAAATGCTGATGAATTAAAAAAACTTGGCATTGACGAAATTTATTGTTGTTCAGTAAATGACTCATACGTTATGAATGCTTGGGCAAAAAAAATGGGTATTTCTAATGTTAAAGTAATACCAGATGGATCAGGACTTTTTACAAAATATATGGGAATGTTAATCTCCAAAGACCATGATGGATTTGGCCAAAGAAGTTGGAGATATATGGCAGTTATTAATGACGGTATTGTTGAAAAATGGTGGCAAGAGCCTGGAATTAATAATTCAGGCTCAGATGATGACCCGTATATAGAAACAACACCAGAAAATACACTAAAATACCTTTCTGCATCAAAGTAAAATCATATTAAAAAAATTTTTTTATATTATAAGACCCTTAATGTTAAAGAATTTAAATATCTGGTTTCTATCCTCTTTATTGGTGTCTATAGGCGTATTAATTCCAATCGTTACAGTTTTTTTTAGTTTTTTTGAAGAGACCTCAAATTATTACCAAGTATTAAAAGATACTTTTTTATTTGAATATATTTTTAATTCTTTCACACTACTATTCTCTGTCTTAATCTTAACATTTATAGTAGGTACTGCTTCTGCATACTTGGTTTCTTTTTACAAATTTCCTTTAAGTGATTTCTTTAGATGGGGCCTTATACTTTCTTTCGCTGTTCCTCCGTATATTTATGCATATTCTTTAACAGCCTTTTTTGAAAATTATGGGACAGCCTTTACAATCTTGACAAATTTATTTGGAGAAGGGGAATACAATAAACATATTCCAAAATTTGATGGTCTTCTTGGAGCAGTACTTTCGCTTTCATTTTCATTATACGCTTATGTATATATTCTCTCTAGAGCATCATTTTTATATCAATCTCAAAACTTAATTGATTTAGGAAGAAGTTTAGGTTTTTCAAAATTTAAGTCTTTATATTCATTGATATTACCAGCTGCTAGGCCAGCTATAGTCGCTGGATTATCTCTTGTTGCGATGGAAACATTAGCAGAATTTGGTGCAGTTGATTTTTTTTCAATAAACACCTTAACCACTGGAATTTATAATTCATGGATTACATTTGATGACTTGGCTTTTTCAAATAGATTGTCCTTTTTCTTACTAATATTTATATTTGCATGTTTTATAATTGAGAATTTTTCTAGAAAAAAAGCTAAATACCATTTTAATTCAAGAGGTGGATTTAAACAAAAAGAAAAAATTACACTGACTGGAAAAAAATCTTTTTTTGCATTTTTGTTTTGTTTTATTATTTTCTTTTTAAGTTTTTTATTTCCTTTAAGCCAAATGTTATATTGGACAATTAAATTTCCAGAAAATCTTTTTGATATTGATGTGATTTCACTTACTTTAAATACAATTTATTTGGTGATTTTGTCTAGCATAGTCTTGATTTTTTTTTCTTTAATTTCAAATTATGGAAATAGAGTTTCTAGAAACAAGATTTTAAATTTTTTATCAACTATATCCATATCAGGTTATGCTATACCAGGTGTTATTTTAGCTGTAGCATTTATTACTTTTATTGCTTGGTTTGATGATAACATTGTTAAAACACTAGGATTTTTGTCTATTAAAAAAATCTTTATTGGTTCTGTTTTTGGTCTTGTTTTAGTTTATTTTGTAAGATTTTATTCATTAGCATTTAATGGAATTAAGTCAGGCTATGAAAAAATAAATATTTCAGTTGATGAAAGTTCTTATCTACTTGGTTACTCTAAAAAGAAAACCTTTATGAATATTCACGTTCCTTTTTTAAGAAATTCTCTTTTATTTGTAGCTATATTGATTTCTTTAGAAATAATAAGAGAGTTACCAATAACCCTTATTTTAAGACCATTTAATTTTGAAACTTTTGCAACAACAGCTTATATATCTGCATCTGAAGATTTGTTAGAAGCTGCAGCAGTTCCATCATTGTTTTTAATTTTAATTGCAACTATATTTATTATGTTTACATCTAAATATATTCTAAGAGAAAAATGAAAAATAATTTTTTTGAGATTACAGGTGTTGATTTCACAATTGGTGGAAAAACCAAAGTTAAAAACGCTTCATTTACAATTGAAAATGAAGGAGAAACTTTGTGTATTTTAGGTCCTTCAGGAATTGGAAAAACAACAATCTTAAGAACAATTGCTGGCTTGGAGAATGTTGAGAAGGGTTTAATTAAATTAAATGGAAAATTAATATCTTCTAAAGATAAACATGTTGAGCCTGAAGATAGAAATGTATCTTTAGCTTTTCAAGATAATAGCTTATTTCCTCATTACACAGTTGAAAAGAATATATTGTTAGGCGCTGAGAGAAATAAAACAAAAAAGACAAAAAAACTAACTTTTAAAGAGATCGTTGATTTACTTGATATTTCAAAAATACTTAAAAAATATCCGCATGAAATAAGCGCTGGAGAAGCACAAAGAGCCTCTCTTGCAAGATCTTTACTTACACAACCTGATCTTTTGTTGTTAGATGAACCGTTATCGAATGTCGATCAAAGTTTTAAAGAAGAAATTCAAGTAAGATTAAAAAAAATATTAAACAAATTAAAGATTACAACAATAATCGTAACTCATGACTCATACGAAGCTTTTTATTTAGGTCATAAATGCGCAATTATATTAGATGGTCAAATAAAACAGTTTGACGATCCTTATAATGTCTATCATTTTCCAAACTCCGTCGAAGTAGTAAATTTTTTAAATCGTGGAATTTTAATTCCAGCAAAAGTAACTGGAGAAAATTCATTAGAAAATAAAGATCTTGGAACAATTAATGGGAATTTTATAAAGCATTATCCAAAAGGATCAAATGTACAATTATTATTACAGCCAGAGGATCTTGAGCACGATGATAAAAGCAATCTAAAATTAGAGGTAGTTGATAGAAAATTTAGAGGAACCAACTTTATTTATACCTTAAAAACTAGTAGCGATTTATTAATACCAGTATTTGTTCATTCTCATCATGAACATCAACATGAAGCTGACGAAAAGTTTGGAATTAAAAGACCGATTCATATTGATCACATAGTTTGTTTTTAATAAAACAAGCAAATGCTTACTAAAAAACAATTATTCACTCGAGGGATGTTAGATATTTCTCCACATATGCTTTCAGTAATTCCATTTGGAATAATTTGTGGAGCAATCGGTGTTGAACTTGGATTCCACCCATATTTGGTCTATGCAATGTCTTTCATAATTTTTGGCGGAGCTTCACAGATAGTATTTTTGCAGTTGTTATCAGGAGGTGCATCTAGTTTAGTTGCCGTTGCATCTGTTGGAATTATAAATTCTAGACATCTATTATATGGAGCTGTTTTATCTGAATATTTAGAAAAATTATCTTTTATAAAAAAATTATTAATTTCTTATGTTGTTGTAGATCAAGGCTTTGCAGAGTCTAATAAGTTTTTCAAAAAAAATAGAAGTGAAGAATTTTTACATTATCATTTAATTGGCACAGGTTGTACAATGTGGGTTTGTTGGCAGATAGCAACATTATCAGGCATTGTGTTAGGATCATTTGTTCCAGAGGAACTTGGATTAAAATTTGCAATTCCTCTAACGTTTATAGCAATTGTTGTTCAGGATTTAAAAAAATTAGATCATGTAATTGTAATGATTACTTGTGGTTTAAGTTCACTGTTATTTTTTGATGCTCCATTTAAATCTTACATAATTATTTCACCAATAATTGCTTTATTTGTAGCTGCACTATTGTTGAGGTTAAAAAAATGACCCTTACTGCAATAATTTTTGCTGGAATATTAACTTACTTTACTAGAATGACTATGATCGCTTTAATAAGTAGAGATATGCTAGGAGATAAAATTAAAGCAGTGTTGGAATATGTTCCTTCTGCAGTATTCCCAGCAATAATATTTCCAGGAATATTTATAAATGATTTTGGAACTTTTATAGAAATGAATGATCCCAAAATATTTGGAGCATTAGTTGCTGTAATTGTAGGTTATTTTTCAAAAAATATTATTGCAACAATTTCAGCTGGATTAGTTTCTTATTGGTTTTTAATATTTTTTGTCTTTAGTTAGCACCTAACTTAATATTTCTACTTACATTGATATCTATTAATTGTGGTTTTGCTAAATTAAGATTTGACATAAGCTCAACATATTCATCAACATTTTTAACCTGCAATCTTGGGTTAAATTTTTTTTCATTACCAATTGTACTAGATTCTTTGCCGTTATAATCATGACCAGGATATAAAATGGTGTTCTCAGGTAATTTTAACAATCTATTAAAGATTGAATTATAAGCATCTTTTGAACTTCCGTTTTGAAAATCTGTTCTACCGGTGCCATTAATTAAAAGAGTATCTCCTGAAAATAAATAGTTCTTCATTAAGAAACTATAACTGTCAGAGGTATGACCAGGTGTATACATCGCTTTGATTTCTATTTGGTCAATTTTTATTATTTCATCATCTTTTACTTTAATTTCAACAGCATCAGCAGGTGTGTGTTCTCCCATAAGTGTAGAGCAATTTGTTACCTGCTTTAGTTTACTTGCACCAGTTACATGATCAGCATGAATATGAGTATCTATTACCTTAACTAGTTTTAAATCTAATTCTTGAAGTAACTTAATGTAGCTTTCAACATTCTCAATTACTGGATCAATTATGACTGCCTCGCGACCTTTTGCCGATGCAATTAAATAAGTGTATGTCGACGATTTATTATCGAATACTTGCCTAAAAATCATTTATTATTAATATCAAATTATAATGAATACCTCTACATTTCATTGGTCTTGTAGACATACCTGGAAAAGAAGCGCAAAAAATACAGCTTGGTGTGTAATTGGTTGTGCAATTGGAGATTTTGGAACAATATTATTTTTTCAATTAACTCAAATTCCTTTTCCAGTTTTAGGAATAATGATTTTAGCAATCATTAACGGATTGATCACAAGTATTATTTTAGAGACAATAATTTTAATGACACAAAATTTTAATTTTGTTAACGCATTCAAAACAGCTTGTGGTATGAGCTTAATATCAATGATCAGCATGGAAATCATGATGAACTTGACTGACTATGTGTTAACTGGAGGTGCAATTTTAACGTGGTGGGTGGTGCCAATAATGTTGATTGTAGGTTTTTTAACTCCTTGGCCTTATAATTATTGGAGATTAAAAAAATTTGGAATTGCTTGTCATTAAGATTAAAGAATTCTCTTTAATAAATTGTCTCCAAAAAATAGTTTGTGAATAATAACAGCACTTATATGAATTATAATTAAACCTATAAGAGTATAATTTGAAAGAATATGAATTTCATAAAACTGATCTGCTAAATCAAAATTTTCCTTAATTTGAATTTCTCTAAAAATTATTGTTAATGTTTCCCCATTAAATAATTTTTTTAATATTCCTGAAATTGTTATTGATAAAATAGCAATATATAAAAGTACATGATTCATCTTTGCAAGAAACCTTTGTCCTTTAAAAATACTTGGATCTAATTTTGGAGTTGGATTAAGTATATTATTTATTAATCTTATTATTATTATATAAAAAATAGTTAAACCTAATGTAACGTGTATATCTTCTATGGTTATTCGTTGTTCACCAAAATCTAAATCCACCAGATAAAACCCCAAAGGTATTTGTATAAAAAGAATAATTGCGCTGAGCCAATGTAACACCTTTGAGATAATGCCATATTGAGTTATGGTGTTTGTTACATGCATGATTTATTAAACCACATTACTAAATTTATTAAAATTATTTTATTATCAGTTTTAAGCGTATTTTTCGTCTCATCTAGTAATGCTGAGTTAACAGTTGAAGAAATCATTAAAAGTAGACAAGCGCTATTCAGTAAAAATTATAGAACTGCTAAAAAAGTTCAATCGCTGGCCTCAAATCTTGATTTTGAAGACGCTATATTATTGATGAATGAAATGAGTGAAAATTATAAAGTTTTGATAGATCTATTTCCCGAAAATTCACAAGAGGGTTTTGACACTGAAGCTTTACTAACCATTTGGGATGAAAAAGACGACTTCAATGCATTAATGCAAAAAGCCTCTGATGATATGATAAATCTTGCATCAGTAATTGAGGATGCAGATGATATTCGAGGCACACTAACTAAATTCATGTGGAGTAATTGTAAGGCTTGTCACAGCAGGTACAGAGAGGAACATTAGTTATTAAGTAAGAATGGTACCTCAAAAAGTTAAAGATCATATTGAAGAATATATTAGCCAGGAAGTTTATGTTCAGGTAGCTATAATTAAGGGCAAAGAGAAGGTTTCAACAGAAACAGCTATTGATAAATATTTTAACACAAATCACTTTAGAGATTTTTCAGAAGGTAAACCTTATTTTCATTTCATTGATGGATTAAGAGATAAATGCCTTGGAAAACTTAAGAATTCTCCCATGAGAGACAAGAAAACTGAGGATGAGACCATAAAATTATTACAGAAAAAACTTAATGATTTAAGCGATGATGAGCTTGAGGACACTTATTGGGAAATAGAAACAGGAGAATTTTTTTCAGGAGAGCAAATAATAGAATTAGAAAAAAATTGCAGTGAATTAATTAAAGAGCTTAATTTTTCAAATAAAAACATAAAAGAAGTTCAAAAAACTATTATGAGTTTTTGTGAAAACTATGAAAAGTTGTGTCAAAAAAAATACCCAGAAGCTCCACTTCCACTAGAAATATTAAAATCAGTAAATTAGTTTTAAAGGGTTCGCTCTTTAAGTGTATACCTAAAGAGCTCCCTTGTATCGCCTCTTTGGCATTATAATCCCGAGAGGAATTTATTTTCGTTATATTTTTCAAATGAAAAGCTGTTCAGCTAAGTATCAGGTGGTGAAAGTATTAACATAAACCTCCTTCTATAAAAAAGGTAATTATAATTTATACAATTTCAATTAATTTATTTTAATTTTGAGCAAATATATTTATTGAATACAACCTAGTGCTTTAGTAGATTCCCGCTAACTTAAGTTACTTCCAAAATTATTTTTTATTTATTAATTCACTAATAAAATTTTCACCGTAACCGTCATCAACAGCTTTTTGAAAATAATTTTTATTTACTTCAGCAACTTTTTCAGCTTCAGGAAATTCTTTTAATAAATCTTGAATATAAGTTAAATCTTTTACAGAATTACTTGCCGTAAATTTAAATCCAGTAAAATCACCTTTTAACAGATTGTCAAAGACTCTATTAAGTGCTGCAGAATTTCCAGAACCAAGTTTTGCAACGTCAAATACTTTTTTTAAATCTAAACCCATTTCTGTAGCACTTTTAGCTAAATGATTAACTAATGCAGCATTTCCAAGAGATAAAAAATTATTTAAAAGCTTAGATTTTGCTCCCATTCCAACAGGTCCAAAGTGAAAATATTCTTTACAGAAAAAATTAAAGTATGGCTCAGCGATTTTAAAATTTTCATCTGATGCTCCAACAATACCCCCTAGTATACCTTGCTCAGCCTGAACGGGTCCTCCCATTACAGGACATTCAACATAATTAATTTTTTTTGCTTTGAATATTTCCTCTGTTTCCATTGATCCTGTTTTATTATGAGTAGTGATATCAATAATTAAAGTTTTACTATCCAAAATATCAGATATTTTTTCAGAAATTAATTTCGCTATGGGAGTATTAGTAACACACATGAACATCGCATCTAAATTTTTAGTGGAAAAATCTTCAAAAGATTTTACTTCTTCAGCTCCATCGCTAACAATTTTCTCAATTGGTTTTCTATTTTTATTAGCAATAACAAAGAGTTTATTTTTATGTTTTAAAATATTTTTAGCTATTCCATAGCCCATATATCCAACACCGATAAAGCCTATATTTTTCATTCAAACCTCACTATTTAACTTTTTTTACCTTCTGTTCTTATGAACATAATACCAAAAACAATAATTCCTATCACCCCAACAATTTTATTATAATCAAAAGGTACGCCGAAAATTAAGAAATTAATAATTGTAGACCAAACTAATTGAGAATATTGAAAATTAGTTACAAATGACAAGTTAGAAAGTTGTATTGCATATATAATTAGAGAATGACTTACAAAACCTGCTACACCTAGAATTACCAAATAAAGCCAAAAGATATTTTTCTCTAATGGCACCCAATTAAAAAATATAAAAATACTAAAAATTATTGCTCCTAAAATTGAAGTATAAAATATAGCAGCAAATGGATCGTTATCGCCTGATACAACTTTGGTAAAAAATTGATAAAGAGCCCAGCAAATTGGAGGAACAATTGGGAATATTAAATCTAAACTAAATATTCTCATACTTGGACCTAGTGAATAAACAATCGAGCCAAAGCTCAATAACATTAAAAGTATACCCTTTGTACTCAAGATATCTTTTAGAAAGTATGCCGAAAGCAATGAAACGATCAAAGGAGCTGTAAAAAAAACAACATAAATATCTACCAAGTCAAATTTCTGCAAAGAATAGAACATAAATGTAGTAGCAGTAACCATTAATATTGATCTAATTATTTGTACTTTAAAATTTTTTTTTAAGTTTACTTTTGGCTTAAAAATTAAAAAAAAAATAATTAAAGATACCAAGTGAAAAAAAAATCTCCCCCAAATTGCTTGAGTAACTGGCATTACCGTTCCAAGATATTTTGCTGTAGAGTCCATACAAACGAACATAAAAAAACCACCAGCGGCTAATAAAATTACGTTAATTAGTGATGTTTGTTGAGGCACAGGAAAATAAATTACATTACAACGCCAACTTGCCAAGGATTAAACTCCTCGTCACCGTAGCCGTTGATTTCACTTTTCGATTTATTTCCTGAAGCAGTATTTACAACTAATTCAAATATTTTTTGACCAACTTCTTCAACTTTTTCTTTTCCTTCAGCAATTGTCCCACAGTTAATATCCATGTCTTCAGACATTCTTTCAAACATCACTGAGTTTGTAGAAAGTTTTAAACTTGGAACTGGCTTGCAACCAAAGCAGGATCCTCGTCCTGTTGTAAAACAAATTACATTAGCACCTGATGCAACTTGACCTGTAACTGATACTGGATCATAACCTGGAGAATCCATAAAATTAAAACCTTTGTTTTTTAAAGGTTCTGCATAGTGCAATACATCTTGAAGAATAGAATTACCTCCTTTTGCAACAGCACCTAAGGATTTTTCTAATATAGTTGTTAGACCACCTTTTTTGTTTCCTGGAGCAGGATTGTTATCCATAGAACTGTTATTGATTGAAGTATAATGTTTCCACCATTCAATTCGTTTAATAAGTTTATCAGCAGTCTCTTGTGAGCTCGCTCTATTAATTAATAAATGTTCGGCTCCATAAATCTCTGGAGTTTCTGATAAAATTGAACTTCCACCTTTTTTAACTAAAAGATCTGCTGCAACTCCTAGTGCAGGATTTGCAGTTATTCCTGAATATCCATCTGAGCCACCACATTGAAGAGCTAAAGTTAGATGACTTACTGGTTGTGAAGTTCTTTGAACATTATTAGCTTCAGAGAGTAAATTTTTAATTTGAGATAATACTTTATCTACTATTTTTTTAGTTCCACCTTCATCTTGTATTGTTAGAAAATGAATTCGGTTATTTTTTTTTAGAGATTCATCAAATAAACTGACTTGCGCACATTCACATCCTAAACCAATAACAAATACATGAGAAAAATTAGGATGATTTTTAAATCCATCTATAGTTCTTTGGAAAATTTGCATTCCTTCACTTTCAGTATTCATTCCACATCCTGTTGAGTGAGTAATTGGTACTATGCCATCAATGTTTGGGTAATCTTTTAAAACGTCAGAATATTTAATCTTCTCAACTATCATTTTAGTGACAGTAGCTGAGCAATTTACAGTACTTACAATTCCAATGTAATTTCTAGTAGCAACCTGTCCATTATCTCTTAAAATTCCATTAAAGAAGGTGTCTGCTTTTTCATCAATAACATATTTTTTATCTGTAACTTTAAAATCTCTTTTAAATTCTCTAAATTCTAAATTATGAGAATGAACATGTTGTCCTGGTTTAATATCATCTAAAGCAAATCCAATAATTTGATCATATTTTATGATTGGATCCCCTTTTTTAATAGTTTTTAAACAAACTTTGTGTCCAAAAGGGATTGGATCGATAGTACTGATCTCATGACCTTCAATTTTAGTTTTTTCTGGAATAATAAATTGGCTAACGCCCACATTGTCATTCTTGTTTAAAACTATTAGATTATTCATAAATTTATTATATAACCAATAACTTAAACAAACCATTATATTAATTATGCCTAAAAAAAGAAAAAAGAGTTTCCGAAGTCAACAATGGTTCAATAATCCAAAAAACCCTGACATGACTGCTTTATATCTGGAAAGATATTTAAATTATGGTCTTACAAGAAAAGAATTACAATCTGGTAATCCAATTATAGGAATAGCGCAATCTGGAAGTGATCTTTCTCCATGCAACAGGCATTTTATGTCCTTAAGTAAAAGAATAAAAGATGGAATAAGAAGAGCAGGAGGTATACCAATGGAATTTCCTACTCACCCAATTCAAGAAACTGGAAAAAGACCAACAGCAATGTTGGATAGAAATCTTTCTTACTTATCACTAGTGGAAGTTTTATATGGATATCCAATTGATGGAGTTATCTTAACAACAGGATGTGACAAAACTACTCCAGCTGCTTTAATGGCTGCTGCAACGGTAAACATTCCTGCAATAGTTTTATCAGGTGGTCCAATGTTAGATGGAGTTTACAAAGGAAAGTTAGCTGGTTCAGGAATGGTAGTTTGGGAAGCTAGAAAAATGTTAGCCAAAGGAGAAATTAAATACGAGGAATTTATGGATATGGTTGCATCTTCTGCACCGAGTGCTGGACATTGTAATACAATGGGAACAGCTTCTTCAATGAACTCTGTAGCAGAAGCGTTAGGTATGTCTTTACCAGGGGGTGCTGTTATTCCAGCTCCTTATAGAGAAAGAGAACAAATTTCTTACGAAACAGGAAAAAGAATTGTTGGAATGGTTCATGAAGATTTAACTCCATCAAAAATTATGACACGTAAAGCTTTTGAAAACGCAGTAGTAGTTGCAAGTGCTATTGGTGGATCTAGTAATTGTACAGCTCATCTAAGTGCTATTGCAAAACATATGGGAATTAAATTTGATCTTTCTGATTGGCAAAAACTTGGGCATAACATTCCTCTATTGGTTAATTGCCAACCTGCAGGAGAATACTTAATGGAAAGTTTTCACAGAGCTGGAGCAATACCTGCAGTAATGAAAGAATTAATTAAAAACAAAAAAATTCATACAAAAATAAAGACAGTTACAGGAAAAACTGTAGGAGAAAATTTAAGAAAGAAAGTTGATGTAGATAACAAAGTAATTAAAACATTTAAGAATGCATTGACCGAAAAAGCTGGCTTTTTAGTTATGAAAAGTAACTTTTTCTCATCTGCTATTATGAAAACATCTGTAATCAGTAAAGAATTTAGAGGTCAATATTTATCAAATCCTAAACACCCAAATGTTTTTGAATGTAAAGCAATAGTTTTTGAAGGTCCTGAGGATTATCATAAAAGACTTAATGATAAGAAATTAAAAATAGATGAAAACTCTTTATTAATTATTAGAGGCTGTGGACCTGTTGGTTATCCTGGATCAGCAGAAGTAGTTAACATGCAACCACCAGATAGATTATTAAAAAAAGGAATAAGACATCTACCAACTTTGGGTGATGGAAGACAAAGTGGAACATCAGAAAGTCCATCAATTTTACATGTTTCACCAGAGTCTGCAGTAGGTGGAGATCTAGGAATTGTTAAAACTTACGACAAAATAAAAATAGACTTAAATAAAAGAAGAGTTGATTTATTGATTTCTCAAGCTGAGTTTAAAAAACGAAGAAGAAATAAAAAAGTATTTAAACCAAATAATCAAACTCCTTGGCAGGAGATATTTAGAAACACTGTTGGTCAATTGGATGATGGTGCATGCATTAATTCTCGAGGCAAATATTTAGATGTATCACATACTAAAGGTTTGCCAAGAGATTCTCACTAATATGAAGCCAAAAATATTAGTTTCTAGAAAAATCTCAGATTTAGCAGAAGAAAAACTTCAAAAAGAATTTGAAGTAACTTTAAATCCAAAAGACGAGCCTATTCCAGAAAGTGAATTAATTAAAATTGTTAATGATTATGATGGAATGATTTCAACAGGATTTGATAAAATTAGTGAAAACTTTTTTAATAATTTAAATGGCAAATTAAAAATTATAGCTCAGGTTGGTGTTGGTTATGATAATATTTCAATTAAATCTGCTGAAGAAAAAAAAATTAAAGTAACAAATACTCCAAATGTATTAAATGAAGCAGTAGCTGAAACTACAATACTTTTAATTTTAGCTGCATCTAGAAGAATTGGTGAAGCTTATAATTTAGTGAGAACAGATAACTGGAAAAATCAAAAACCAGATTTAACTAAATTTATGATTGGAAATTCTGTTACAGGTAAAACTTTAGGAGTCATTGGTATGGGTCGTATCGGGAGAATGGCCGCAAAATGTGCTAAAGCTTTTGGAATGAAGATAATTTATTACAACAGAAATAAACTCCCTGATGATTTAGAGGATGGGGCAAAATATTTTTCTGATATTAAAACTATGATACCTGAGTGTGACTTTTTAAGTATACACACACCTGCAACAGCTGAGACCAAACATATTCTTAATTCATCAACAATAAGTTTGTTACCAAAGCATGCAGTAGTTATTAATACTTCAAGAGGATCAACTATTGATGACGATGCATTGATAGATGCATTAGAAAATAAAAAAATTTATGCAGCAGGTTTAGATGTTTTTAATAATGAACCAAATTTAGATAAAAGATATTTAAAATTAGATAACTGCTTTATTTTACCACATATTGGAAGCGCAACACACGAGACAAGATTAGCCATGAGTATGATGGCCGTTGATAATATTTATTGTTTTTTTAGTAAAAAACCACTTATTTCAGAAGTAGTTTAGAACAACTATAAGTTGTCTGTTTAGAGAATATATATAATTTCTATATATAAAAGTTAAACGAAATTATTGATCTCAAAAACCATTTATGATTAACTTTCAAAAAAAACATAAACGAGAGGAAGATAATGTTTAAACTTATATCTAAAACTATAGCAGCTATAGCTATTGTTTCAGTTGCTTTATTTGGCTCTGCAAATGCAAAGACTTTAAAGATTGAAACACACTTTACTGCTAGTTCACCTAATGGTGAAGTTGCGGCTCAATTTGCTAAAAATGTAGAAATGTTTTCTGGCGGAAGCTTAAAAATAGAAATGTTCTACTCATCATCAGTAACAGGAAAATCTGCTGAGGTGTTTAACTCTGCACAAACTGGAATTATCGATTGTGATATGACTGGTGCTGGTTACCAAACTGGTAAAAATGCGGCGTTCCAATTTGCAGGTGATGTAATGGGTGGATACGACAACCCGTATCAACAATATGAATTTTTGAATTTCCCAGGAGCTCAAGAAGCTGTTGATGCACTTTACAACAAATATGGAATGACTTTAATTGGTTGGTGGATACCAGGACATGAGTCTCTAATTTCTAGCAAACCAATTCCAGATGTTGCATCTATCAAAGACTTTAAATTTAGATCACCTCCAGGAATGGAAAGTATGATCTTTACTGCATTAGGTGCTAAGCCAATCGTCATGGACTTTGGTGAAGTTCCAACTGCATTACAAACAGGTCTTATTGATGGTGCTGACTACTCGTCTTTAGCAACTAACTACGCAGGTGGACACTATGAGCAAAACAAATATGCTACATATCCAGGTTTCCACTCTATGCCAGCTGACCACTTAGCTTGTAATTCTAAAGTATGGAAAAAGCTAAAACCTCATGAAAGAGGAGCAATGAAAGCAGGAATAGAAATTGCTGGAAGAACTATCACTAGTTTAGTTGAAAGAAAAAACGCAGAAGCAGTAAAAGCTTTAAATGAAATGGGTGTTACTCTTCACGACTGGTCTAGAGAAGATAGACTTAAGTTCAGAAATGCTGCACTTAATGCTTGGCAGGAATGGAAAAAGAAATCTCCTGAAGCTGCTGCTCTTATAGATATACATACAGCTTATATGAAAGCTAACGGTATACTATAAATAAGAAGCACTTAATAAAATCTTGAAGGGCCTGAAAAGGCCCTTCTAATAAAATAAAAAGAATTTTTTAGCTTATGCTTGATAAAGAATTGCAAGAGCAAAATGAAAAAGTTGCAAGTAAAGATGATTTCCCAATTAATTGGATTGATAGAGTTTCTTTATTTCTAAGCCACACTGTAAAATATTTAATCCCAATAATAGTACTTGTAATGATGTACGAAATTTTTATGAGGTATGTTGTTTTTAAACCAACATTATGGGCAAATGAACTATGTTTATGGTTAGCTGGTGTTTGTTACTTAGTTGGTGGAATATATGCTACAAGATTAAGAAGCCATATTAGAATAGTATTATTATACGATTGGGTCGGTAGACCAACACAAAGAATTTTTGATCTAATAAGTACTATCATTATTGTTCTTTTTGCAGCAGCTGTGATTTATGGAGGTATGGAAGATGCATACAGATCATTTATAAATTGGGAAAGATTTGCTACTTATTGGGATCCACCAATTCCTGCAACTATGAAGCCACTTACACTTATATGTGTATTTCTTATTGCTGTTCAATCTGTAAATAATTTAATAATTGATTGGAGAAATCCTAAGCAAAAACAATACGACCCATCTAAAGAATTAAAATAAAATGGAAATAGGATCACTTTCAATAATACTTATAGTTGGGTTATTAATTCTCATATCTATTGGTGTTCCAATGGGTTTTGCCTCAGGTTTTATGGGGGCAGTACTTGTATTTTTATATATAGGTGAACATGCTTTAGGGATTTTACTTTCAAGATATTATTCTTTAGTTGTTACTTATTCTTTTTTGTCGGTGCCATTATTTATATTTATGGCCTCCTTGCTTGAACGCTCGAACATAGCTAGAGATTTATATGATGCCTTGAATGCGTGGCTAAGAAAAACTAGAGGAGGAGTAGGTGTTGTAACTGCCATCATGGCAACAATTATGGCTGCTATGAGTGGAATTATTGGAGGAGAAATAGTTTTATTAGGATTGATTGCTCTTCCTCAAATGTTGAGATTAAAATATGATCAAGATATGTCGATTGGTATTATCTGTGCATCAGGTTCATTAGGAACCATGATACCTCCTTCTATTGTTTTAATTATCTATGGATTGACAACAGAAACTTCAATTACAATGTTATTTCAAGAAGCAATAGTTCCAGGTTTGATGATTTCAGGTTTGATAATCACTTACATTTTAATTAGAACAAGATTGCAACCACATCTTGCACCATTAAGTGATGAGCCGCCATTAACTTTAAAAGAAAAAATTTCTTATCTACCAGGTCTTTTGCCACCAATTGGAATAGTGATAATTGTTTTAGGTTCAATCTATTCAGGAATAACAGGTATTACAGAAGCTGCTGGTATGGGTGTTGTTGCTACATTAATTATAATTTTTGCTAGAAAAGAATTAACATGGTTCTTGTTTAAAGATGCATTAACCAGAACATTTAAAGCTTCAGGAACTATTTTAACAATTACTTTTGGTGCAACAGTTTTAGCGGGCGCTTATTCTCTTGCTGGTGGTCCAAAATATGTAGCAGAAACTATTTTGGCTTATGATTTAAAACCAATGTATTTAATTTTTATGATGCAGATAATGTTCTTAATAATGGGAGCATTTATGGATTGGGTTGGAATCGTATTGTTAGCAATGCCAGTATTTTTACCAATAGTTATAGCTCTTGGATTTGATCCAATTTGGTTTGGAATATTATTTTGTGTAAACATGCAAGTTTCATTTTTAAGTCCACCATTTGGACCCGCCGCTTTCTATTTAAAATCAGTTGCTCCTCCACATATTTCATTAACAGATATATTTAGAGGTTTTGCTCCATTTATAGTAATTCAGTTAATTGTATTAGCTTGTGTTATGTTTTTCCCTGAAGCAATGACACAAAACTTCCACGAGTTTAAACCGAAACCATGATGAAAATAGGCTTTATTGGAACAGGTCTTATGGGCCTGCCAATGGCTAAAAATTTAATAAAATCAGGTTTTAAACTTAAAGTATTCAATCGTTCAATTAATAAAGCAGAACCTTTGAAAGAGTTTGGAGGTGAAATATCAAGAACATTAGGTGAGGTTGTTAAAGATAATGACTTTGTTATTACAATGTTAACAGATGATGACGCTGTTGATACAATAATGAATAATTCAGATTTATTAGACAATTTAAAATCTGGATCAACAGTTATTGATATGAGTTCTGTTAAACCAACGACAGCAACAAAATATGGAAACAGTCTAAAATCAAAAAATGTAAACTATTTAGATGCACCAGTGTCAGGAGGAACAATTGGAGCTGAGGAAGCCTCTTTAGCTATAATGGTTGGAGGAGAACAAAGTATTTTTGATAACTCTATAAATATTTTAAAAGCTATGGGAAATCCAACTTTAGTTGGACCAATTGGCAGTGGACAAGTTTCAAAGTTAGCAAATCAAATTATAGTAGGAGTAACAATAGGAGCGGTTGCGGAGGCAATAACTTTATGTGAAAAAGCTGGAGCTGACCCAGTAAAATTAATTAAAGCTCTTTCTGGAGGTTGGGCAGATAGTAAAATTTTACAAACCCATGGAAGAAGAATGATAGATAAAGATTTTACCCCAAAAGGTAAAACATCTACCCATTTAAAAGACATGAATAACATTTTGGAGTGTGCAAATTCATATAATACACATTTACCTATTTCAAATTTAGTGAAAGAAATGTATAAAACCCTTGTCGATAATGGTCATGGAAACACTGATCATAGTTCACTTTATAATGAAATCGAAAGGATAAATAAAAAATGAGTGGAAGATTAGAAGGTAAAAAAATTCTCGTAACAGCAGCAGGCCAAGGTATTGGAAAAGCAACAGCAATAGCATTCCATAAAGAAGGTGCTCATGTCACTGCAACTGATTTAAATGATAAAACTTTAGCTGATTTAAATAAAGAATATCCTGATATAAAAGTGCAAAAGTTAGACTCGACAGACAACAATGCAATTTTAGAATTTACTAAAACTTTAGATAAAGTTGATGTTTTATTTAATGCTGTTGGATTTGTTCATCATGGAACAATATTGGAATGTGATGAAAAAGATTGGGATTTTTCTTCAAATGTAAATGTTAAGTCGATGTACTTTATGTGCAAAGCTATTTTACCTTTAATGATCAAACAAAATGGTGGAAGTATTATTAATATATCTTCATGCGCATCTAGCTTTAAAGGTTTTCCAAATAGATTTGTTTACGGAACAACAAAGGGTGCGGTGATTGGTTTAACAAAAGCGATTGCAGCAGATTTCGTTAAAAAAAATATTAGATGTAATTCAATTGCGCCAGGTACAGTTTATTCACCTTCTTGGCAAGATAGGGTAAATCAAAGCCCAGATCCCGTTCAAGCAAAAAAAGATTTTATAGCAAGACAACCTATGGGAAGATTAGGTACGGCAGAAGAAATAGCAGCTGTGGCTGTTTATTTAGCTAGCGATGATGCAACATTTACAACAGGAAGTACAATTCATGTTGATGGTGGAATTTCAATATAATTTAACAACAAAAGGATAAATATGAAATTATTAAGAGTAGGAAATAAAGGCAACGAAAAACCTGGTGTTTTAGATGAGGATGGTAAAATTAGAGATATTAGTTCTCATGTTAAAGATTTAAATCCTGATCATTTAAATTTTGAGACTATTACGAAATTACAAAGTGCTGATTTATCTTCTTTACCAGAATTATCTGCAAGTGATCGAATAGGATCTTGTATTACTAAGCCAGGTAAATTTGTTGCAATTGGATTAAATTATTCTGATCATGCTGCTGAAACTGGAGCTGATGTTCCTTCTGAACCGATAGTTTTTATGAAAGCTACTAGTTGTATAGTTGGACCTAATGATGATGTTGAAATAGTTTCAGGATCTAAAAAATTAGACTGGGAAGTTGAACTTGGAATTATTATAGGAAAAGAAACAAAACATATTTCTGAAAGCCAAGCTCAAGATCATATTTTAGGTTATTGTTTGGTTAATGATGTAAGTGAAAGAGAATGGCAAATTGAAAAAATGGGTCAATGGGTTAAAGGAAAATCTCACGACACTTATGGACCAATCGGCCCTTACTTTGTTACTAAAGATGAAATTGCAGATGTTAACAACTTAAAGATGAGTTTAGATGTTAATGGAAAAAGAATGCAAACAGGTAATACAAGTACAATGATATTTAACGTTGATGTTATTGTCTCTTATTTAAGTAAATATATGTCTCTTCAAGCAGGTGATATAATTACAACAGGAACACCTCCAGGAGTTGGTATGGGAATGAAACCTCAACAATTCTTAAAAGCGGGTGATACTATGAAATTATCAATAGAAAATTTAGGAGAGCAAAACTCTAAAGTAGTTGCTTTATAATTAATTGTGAAAATAACTTCTATTAAAAGTCATGTACTTAGATATGAGTTAGAAAAAGAACTTGGTTATTCACAACAATATTACAAACATCGTACAGCTCATCTTGTTGAAGTTCAAACAGACGAAGGAATAACAGGTTGGGGTGAATGTTTTGGTCCTGGAAATATAGCTTTAGCAAACAAGTTTATTATTGAAAAAGTTATACAGCCTTTAGTAATTGGTGAAGATCCTTTAAATAAAGAACATATCTGGCAAAAAGTATACAATCTTTTAAGAGATAGCGGTCAAAAAGGTATGCCAATTCAAGCATTATCAGGTTTAGATATTGCTTTATGGGATATTCTTGGAAAGAAGACAAACTCTCCTCTTTATCAACTTGTTGGTGGTAAATGTAATAACGACATTCCTGTTTATGGGTATGGAATGATGTTACAAAAAAAAACAGTTGATGAATTGATCACCTTGTTCAAAGAAGAGTCTAAGCAAATAAAATCAAAAAATTTTAAAGCTATGAAAATGAAAGTTGGATTAGGTCCAAAAGAGGATTTAAAGTTAGTTCAAGCTGTAAGAGACTCTGTTGGAAAAGATTTTAAATTAATGGTTGATGCAAATCACGCTTATAATTTGAAAGATGCTCTTTATGTTGGAAAAGGTTTAGATGAACTAGATATTTATTGGTTTGAAGAACCTGTAGCTCCTGAAGATTATGAGGGCTACAGAGAATTAAAACAAAAAATCTCTACTAGCATTGCAGGGGGAGAAGCTGAATTTACCAAATATGGATGGAATAAACTAATATCAAATAAATGTATTGATATAGCTCAACCAGAGGTTTGTGGACTAGGTGGAATTACGGAGTATTTAAAAATCGCAGCATTAGCACAAGCAAATTTTATCCCAGTAATTAATCATGTATGGGGCTCTGCAATTAGTATAGCAATTAACCTACATTTGTTGACAGCACAACCGGATATGCCTGGCGGGTTATTTCCATCAAAATCTATGCTTGAGTTCGATACTACAGAAAAAAATATTTTTGTTACAGATTTACCAAAGGAAGAATTTTCAATTTTAGATCAAGTTAAAAACAATAACGGTTTTGCATCAGTAACAGATAATATAGGTATTGGTATAAACCCAAATGAAGATTTTATTAAAGAGTTTGAAGTAAATGAATAAAATAAAAACATCAGAACCAAAACCTTTTTGGAAATTAAGATGTACTTTAGGTGAAGGAACGCTATGGGTTAGTGAACATAACTCAATTTATTTTGTAGATATTAAAAAAAAGAAAATTTGCTCATTCAATATTAAAAATAAAAAAAAGAAAATCTTTAAAGTAAATAAAGAAATTGGTTTTATCGCTCACATCAAAGATTATATTTTTATTTTAGGTCTCCAGGGAGAATTAAGAATTCAAAATTTAAAATCAAAAAAAATTTTAAAATCAATAAAGATAGAACCAAACTTAAAACTAAATAGAATTAATGATGGTAAAACAGATCCTGCTGGAAATCTTTGGTTTGGCACCATGGATAACTTGGAAAGAAAAATTGAAAAAGGTTCTTTATATAAATTAGATAAAAATTTTAAATTAATAAAAGTTGATAAAAATTATAGAATTACTAATGGACCAGCGTTTATTGATCAGTATAATTTTTATCATACAGACAGTCCCAAAAAAACTATCTATAAAATTAAAATAAATAAAAATAATAAAATAGTTAGAAAAAAAATATTTAAAAAATTATCTTCTGATGAAGGTTCACCAGATGGAATGACTTTAGATAAAAATAAAAATTTATGGGTAGCTCATTTCCATGGTGCTTGTATTTCTGTTTTTAATAAAAAAGCAAAATTAATTCACAGAATACAGTTTCCTGCAAAAAATATAACTAATTGTGCATTTGGAGGTAAAAATACTAAAGAACTTTATGTTTCAACAGCTACAAAAGGGATGAGCAAAGCAGATCTGCGAAAATTTAGATATTCAGGATTCTTTTTTAGTGTAAAAACAAATGCAAGAGGAGTTTTACAAAAAAAATTTATTATAAGTAATGAAGAAAAGAGATCTTTACTATGAGCGAATACCAACAAAACTTTTAAGAGAAGATATTAGATTATTAGGAACTTTTCTTGGAAGAGTAATTAAAGATCAGGAAGGTTTGGCCTTTTTTGAAATTGTTGAAAAATTTAGATTATTATCAAAAAATACTTTATCAGATAAAAATAAAAGTAAAATTTTTTCAAAAATTTCGAAAGAAGTAAAAAAACTTTCTCCTAAAAATACGTTTAAATTAACAAGAGCATTTTCACATATTTTAAATTTAATGAATTTAGCTGAGTCATTAGATGCATCTAGAAAGTTAAATGAATTTGAAAATCCATATTTTAAAAGTAAAAGTCAAAATCTTTTCATTGAAGATATAATAGAAAGTTTATTTAAAAATAAAAAAATCCCAGATAAAAAAATTTACGAACAAGCCACAAAACTTGATATAGGCATTGTCCTTACCGCTCATCCTACTGAAGTAAAAAGGAGAACTTTAATTCAAAAATATGTCAATTTAATTGAAATTATGGAGCAAAGACATCTTTATAAAAAATATCCATCTAAGATTATAGAATTAGATAGAAAGCTCTACGCGGAAATTGCAATAATATGGAAAACAGATGAACTTAAAAGGACTAAACCATCTCCATTAGATGAAGCGAGGTGGGGTTTAGCTGTTATCGAGGATAGTTTATGGGATACTATTCCTAAAGTTTATAAAAGACTTAACGACATATTCAGAAAAAATTTGAATAAAGATTTGCCACGTGATTTTAACCCAATTCAATTTGGATCATGGATGGGTGGAGATAGAGATGGAAATCCTAATGTAACAGCTGAAGTTACAAAAAAGGTAATTTTATTTTCTAGATGGCAAGCTGCAAAATTATATGAGAAAGAACTTACTAAATTGATACAAGATTTATCCATGGAAGAATGCTCTACAAAAATTAAAAGAGCAACAGGAAATAGCTATGAACCTTATAGAGTTTATTTGAGACCAATTAGGGATAAGGTAAGACTAACCCATCAATTAATTGAAAACCATTTAAATAACGATGCAGATTTAGATGAAAAAAAATTAATTCAAAATAAAAATGAAATAACTCTTCCATTAAGAGAAGTAAGAAAATCATTAAAAGCAAATAAAGGAGAGTATATTGCAAATGCAGACCTATTAGATTTAATGAGAAGAGTCAGATGCTTTGGAATTAATTTAGCAAGATTAGATATAAGACAAGAGGCAGATAGACATGAAAAACTTTTAAACGAAATTTTTAAAAAGAAAAAAAATATAAAATATTCTTCTTTAAATGAAATAGAAAAAGTAAAATTATTAAATAAATCTATAAAAGAAAAAAAATTTTTTGTAGATAAAATAAAAATAAAAGATAAAGAAAATAAAGAAGTTTGGAATACTTTCAAACAGATAGCGAAAACACCAATTGAGTGTTTAGGTGCATATGTAATATCAATGACCTCAACAGCATCTGATATTTTATCTGTTTATTTTTTACAAATGCAGGCACAAAACAAAAATTTATTAAGAGTTGTGCCACTTTTTGAAACTTTGGATGATTTAAAAAATGCTAATGGTGTAATGACAAATTTATTCAAACTTTCATGGTATAGAAAAATTATTAATTCAAAGCAGGAAGTAATGATTGGATATTCAGACTCCAGTAAAGATGCTGGAAAATTATCTGCAAGTTGGCATCAATATAAACTTCAAGAGGAGCTTAGAAGTTTAGCTAAAAAATATAGAATAGATCTTGTTTTCTTCCATGGTAGAGGTGGCTCTCCAGGAAGAGGAGGAGGACCTATTCAGGCTACTTTAAAATCACAACCTTCAGGAACAGTTAATGGCAAAATAAGAATTACTGATCAAGGTGAGGTGATTCAACAAAAGTATGGATACAAACCTTTAGCTGAATATAACCTTTGTAGTTATATCGGCTCTGTAATGGATGCTTCTTTAAATCCGCCGCCAAGATCAAAATCAAATTGGCGTGATTTGATTCAAAAAATGTCAGAAATTTCAACATCCTCATATAGAAAATACTTAAATCAAAGTGAGGATTTTATTCGTTACTTCAAAACAGTTACACCTCATAAATCACTTGGAAAGCTTGCGATTGGTTCAAGACCAACCAAAAGAAAGAATGTTGATAACATCCAAAGTTTAAGAGCAATCCCCTGGGTTTTTGCATGGACACAAATTAGATTAATGTTACCTGCTTGGCTTGGGACAACTGAGGCATTGAGATATGGTTCAATCAAAAAGTTCAAAAGAACAATGATTGATATGGAGAGAAATTGGCCTTACTTCGTATCAACTATGGATATTTTGGATATGGTAATTTCTAAAGTTGATCCAGAAATATCAGTTATTTATGAAAATAATTTAGCTGATGCCTCATTAAAGAGAATTGGTAAAAAATTAAGATTTCAATTTGAGGCATTGGTCAAATTGCACAATAAAATTACCCCTAAAGAAGTGGTAAAAGAGAGAAAAGAATTTAGAAAGTCTTTATTTATAAGAAACAATTATACAGAGATGTTAAATATACTTCAGGCAAATGTAATGAATAAATTAACAAATAAAAAATATAAAAATTTAGATAAAAAATTTCTTGAAGATGCCTTAATGACATCGATTGCAGGTATTTCTGCAGCAATGAAAAATACTGGATAAATGTTTGAAATCTTAATTGCTTTTGGGGCAGGACTTATAAGTTTTTTGTCTCCATGTGTTTTACCTTTAATACCTGGATATATTTCTTATATCTCTGGTCAATCATTACAAGAAATTTTAAATCAAAAAAAAATAAATTTTTTTCCATTAATTTTATTTTGTTTAGGGTTCTCAACTGTATTTGTTATTTTAGGTGCATCAGCATCATTTTTAGGACAGGCTCTATTACAAAATTCGGAAGTTTTAAGAATTTCAGCTGGAATAGTTATTATAATTTTTTCTCTTCAATTAATTGGATTAATTAATATTCCATATTTAAATTTAGAAAAAAGGTTAGATGCAAAAGAATCAAGAAATATTCTTTTTCCATATGTGATTGGTGTCGCTTTTGGTTTTGGCTGGACTCCATGCATTGGTCCAATTTTAGGTTCAATTTTAGCTTTAGCATCTATTGAAGAAACTTTATCAAGAGCTGTAATCTTGTTAATTTCTTATTCATTAGGTCTTGCTATTCCTTTTGTTTTATCTGGATACTTAATTCAAAGATTTTTATTATTTTCTAAAAATTTTAGGAAAAAGATAAATTTAATCTCAAAAATTGGTGGAATAACTCTATTAATTACTGGTATTTTAATTTTAACCAATCAATTACAAGCAATAGGGTTTTATATAATTGAAATCTTTCCATTTATGCAAAAATTCGGATAAAAAGTATTAATGAAGATTTATCAAATTGACTCTAGTGCTAGAAAAAAAGGCTCTACCTCAAGAGCTTTAGCGAAAAAACTTTTAGAAAAAATCAAAAAATCAGAAGATGAAGTAATTTATAGAGATTTAGATGATGAGATGCTTTTTGTAAGTGGGCTTACAGAATCTGGAATGAATATTGATGAAAAAGATCAAACAGAAGAACATAAAAAAATGTTTGAGCTTTCTAACAAGCTTGTAAAAGAATTGAAAGAGAGTGATGTCATAATAATATCAGCACCAATTTATAATTATGGTCCTCCAGCAACTTTGAAGGCTTGGTCGGATTTAGCAGCCCGCATAGGTGAAACTTTTAGATTTAAACCTAATGGTAGAAGAGAGGGATTATTAAAAAATAAACATGCGTATCTTGTTATTACTTCTGGAGGAACAAAACTAAATAGCTCAGAAGATTTTCTAACTCCTTGGTTAAAATTTATTCTCAACTTTTTTGGTATAGAAAAAGTAGATATAATTAGTGCAGACCAAATGGCACTAGACTATGAGAAATCAATTAAAGAGGCTGAAGCACAAATAGAAAATTTATTTAAAGATTAAACTTTCTTTTTAGATGTCTAAGTTTTCCCTCGGTACTGTCGTAATCAATATAACAACCTTGTAAAAATCTCTCACCTTCATTTGCCTCATACGCAGTTCTTCCATGGAGAAGTCTATGATTATCCATCATTATTAAGTCTTTTGGCTCAAGTTTAAATTCAATTCTATATTTATCAGAATTATACATTTCAGATATTTTTTTTCTAGCTTGGTAGTAAAGATCTAATTTTTCTTTTTCCAGAATAGGAACATAATCTAATCGAGGACTAAATCTTACCTGCTTGAAACTTTTATCGTCATTTAGTTCAATCAAAGGAGAAATAGTTTCTAAAATAACTTTTTTATCTACGAATCTAAATCTAACTTTTAGTTCAGTTAAAATTTTATAAAATTCTGGATATTGTTTTTTTAAATCCTCAGTTACTGTATAACCATCTACTAAAGTAGACAATCCACCAGAAACTTTACTCTCTATACAATGCAAAAGTTGAATGCATGGAACAGGATTTCTATAAGGATTGTCAGTATGAGGCGCTAAAGCTAATGATGTATAAGCAAGATCGTTAGGATCAGGTTTAGATTTTACGTCAAAATATTCACCAAAATTTGTTCTTCGAACACTTCCTATAGAATTTGCAAATTCAACGATATAATTTTTTGATATTGGAATATTTTTCACTATAACAAATCCGTACTTATAAAAAGAAACAAGTAGATCGTGCATTTCTCGACTTTCATAAAAATTTTCTTGGTATTTAAAATTTTTTATATTTTTTAAAGTTGAGTCCCATTTAGTTTTTTCTGTAGATCTAATTACAATATCTTCCTTAAGTAATTCCGAAGTAATTTTATCAATTTCTAGTTTTGAATTAACACCATCATTAAAATCAACTTCTAAATATTTTTCATTAATGTTAACTTTGTTTATTGAAACATCATTACTTAAGACTGTAGGATCAAAAAGTCTTTGCTGGGTTCCTTTATCTAAATATTCCTCACCAATTACTCTTTCTCGTAACCAGAATGGGTGAATTTCTTTTTTTTTAGACCCATTATTAAAATAAACCTTATTTTTAATTAGCTCGATTTTCATACCTGTAAGCCAAGGATTATTTAAAATTTAACTTTAATCAACATAAATTAAATAGTAAGAGTTCATTGTGAAAAAATTTGATACAAAAAAATATCCATTATATGCAAACTTTTTAAATCAACTTGCTAAAGATTTAACCAAGTTTTATTACGCCAAGCTAGATAAGCCATTCAAGATAACAAATAAGATGAAAGGCAAAGGTTATGATCCTGTAACAACATCAGACAGAGCATTTGAAAAATTTATAAGATCTAAAATTTCAAAAAAATTCCCAAATCACCAAATTATAGGTGAGGAATATGGTCATAAAAATACCAAGAGTGACTTTTCTTGGGTGATAGATCCAATTGACGGAACTAGATCATACGTTGTAGGAAATCCTAGTTGGAGCAATCTTATTTCATTAAATTACAATGGAGAACCAATTTTAGGATTAGCAAATTTTCCTAAAATGAGAAAATATTATTTAAGTATAAATAAAAATTCTGCATATGTTTTTGAAAATAATAAAAAAAAAAAACTTAAAGTTAATTCAAAATTAAATTTTACAAATGCAAAATTAGCCGCCGCTTTTCACAATCAATTAACTTTAAAACAACAATCTAAAATTAAAAAATTTATAAAAAGAATGCAGTTTCCATGTTTTGATGCATTGACTTATTGTCAATTAGCGGAAGGAAGACTTGAAATAGTTGCACAGTGCGCAAATAAGATTTGGGATATTCACCCAATTATGCCAATCGTGAGAGCAAGTGGAGCTATAGTAACCACATGGGATAATAAAAATCCTGTAGTTGGAGGAAATATTATTGTTTCAAATAATAAGAGTAATCATACAAAAATTTTAAAATTATTAAAACCATTAGCTAAATGATGCAGGAAAGAGCACAAGTAATTTTAGATTTCTGGTTTAAAGAAACACCTTCAGAAATGCATTTCAGAAAAGATGAAAAGTTTGACCAAAAGATTAGGGACAATTTTTTAAAAGACTATGAATTAGCTTGTCAAAATGAGTATGATGATTGGCAAGATAATCCTATGAGTTGTTTGGCGTTAGTAATTTTATTTGATCAATTTTCAAGAAACATGTTTAGAAATGATAAAAAGGCTTTTGCGCGAGATCAAAAAACTAGATTAATTGTAAATGATTCAGTTTATTCTGGTTATTTAGAAGCAATGAATGTAAATCAAAGATTTTTTATGTTGTTACCATTAATTCATAGTGAAGAAATTAGTGATCATGAAATGGCATATTATTTATTAAATAAATATTTAAGAGAGCACGAAGATTACAATAAAATTAAAAAATTTTGGCAAGATCACACAAAAGTAATCAGACAATTTCACAGGTATCCACATAGAAATGAAATTTTAGGAAGAGAATCTACTGAAGAAGAAATAGAATTCTTAAAAGGTCCAAACTCTTCTTGGTAAAATGGATTTAGAATTTATTTTCAAAGTTATAGATAAAGATGAGTGGCAAAAGGCCAAACAATCTGGAACCTATGGTGGGTCAGAAAAAGATCTTAAAGATGGATATATTCACTTTTCAGAAGAAGATCAGGTAGAGGAAACTTTAAATAAACATTATCCTAAAAAAGAAAATCTAGTTTTGTTAAGAGTCAATGCATTTAAGCTTGAACATTTGTTGTGGGAGCAGGCATCAAATGGAGATATGTATCCTCATTTATATTCATCTTTAGATACCAGCACAGTTGTTAATGAATATAAGCTACCTTTGAATGAAGACGGAAGACATGAGCTTCCAGAGACTTTAAAAAAGTATCAGTTTAATCGTCCAAGATAATTAACCATTATTACACCAATAATAATTAAAATAATTCCAATTATTCCATAAAGATTAGGTACTTGATTAAATTTCAATACTGCAAAAAGGACAACACCAGTTACTGTTAAGCCACTATATGTTGCGTAGGCAAAACCAACAGGAAGAGCGTGCATAGCTTTTGCAATTGAAAACATTGTAATACACATAAACAATATACATAAAACAGATGGTGTTAGTTTTGTAAATCCCTCAGAAATTTTAGCTAAACTATTTGATGCGATGCCAAAAGAAATACCTATTGCCAAAAATAAATATCCTAATAAAGGTTTCATAATTATTCTTTTGATGCAATTTTGTTAACTAAAGGTCTCATTAAAGGAGCTAGTGTAAATGCTGCTATTAAAGCAATTGGATAAGCAAATATTATAGAATATCCCCATCTAAAAAAGAAACCGTCCGAAGCACCTGTATTAACAGCTACAACAACACCACTCATAATAACACTCATACCCAAGGACATTAAAATCATAAATAAGGGTTGAGCATATTTTTTATTAATCATAATTAACTATTACCTAACAGGTTGACCATTAAAACACCAACAATAATAAAAGCTAAACCAATTAATGAATATAGATTAGGCACTTGATTAAATCTAATTACTCCAACCACTACTGTTGCTATAATTGTTAAGCCTGCAAAGGAAGCATAAGTAATTCCCATTGGAATATTTTTCATTACCAACGAAAGAGCATACATGCATAGTACAATTGTAATTGCAGTAATTATACTTGGGAAAAGAAGAGTAAAGCCTTCTGCACTTTTTGCAAAACTATTTGAGGTAACACCCAGCAAAACAGCTACACCTAAAAATAAATATGAAGTTACAAGACTCATATTGAGACTTTAAATTAATTTCAATTGAATATATAGAATTATTTAAGTGACCATTTAATTGCATCTTCCATTCGATCGTCTCCCCAAAAGAGTTCATTTTTCACAATAAAAGATGGACTACCAAATATTTTACTTTCACGAGCTGAGTTTGTATTCTCTTTGTATTTTGTCTCTATATCTAAGGATTTTGCTTCAGAGATGATTTCATTTTTATTTAATTTTAATTCTGAGCAAGCTTCAGAAATACTTGGTTCAATCGCTGGCTCTTTACCTTCTTGAAACCATTTTTTATAAGTAAGAATAACAAATTTTTCTCCCCAACCTTTTTCAAAACCAAGGATTGCGATTTGGTTGGCTAAATCAAATTCTGATAATGGATATGGTACTGGTGTTTTGGCAAAAAAACCGTAACTTTGAGCTCTTCTCTCAATATCTCTCCACATATAATTAACTTTATTCATTTTATCTTTTGGAAATGGGATGTTGTTCATCTCTTTCATGATTGCTCTAACTGAAAAAGGTTTCCAATTAAATTTTACTTGATGTTGTTTTTCAACATCAAGTATTCTAGTTACGGATAGATAGGTGTAAGTACTTCCTATCGAAAAGTAAAAATCAATTTTACTCACTTATTTTGGTATAGGTGTAGCACCAGTTTCTAAACTAACAATTTTTCCTTTATTATACTTATAAACTGCCATTACCGCCTCAACATTTCCATCATTAAAAGTTACAAAGGCATGATGAATACCCACTTCGTCATTTTCATAAACAATTCTAACCTTATCTTGATTTATATCACCACTCATGGCCCATTTGATGACATCACCTTTTGTTAAAACATTTCCTGACTTATGCATTGTAAATTTAAAATCGTCATGCAAAAGATCATTCATTGCTGCTTCATCTTTATTTTTAAGAGCAGCACTGTATTTTTCTAATATAGACATATTTTTCCTTTCTTTTTATTCCCCTGGTTTTTTATAACTTTTTGATACATCAGAAGCTTTTTTAAATGCACTGTTATAATCAAATACTTCATGAATCATTAGATCTGACATCATTCCACTGTTTAGTACTGTTACTTTCATGGCAAGAACGCTTTCATAATCTCCATCAACACAGAACAAAACATCAAAACGCCCCCTTAACCATTCATAACTAATTGCTTTAACACCTAAGCTTTCACACATAGATTTCATTACAGCTCCTCTATCAGCTGCAGGATCTGCATGCATTTTTTTTAATAACTCAGGGCTAGCTTTTCCTATTATATAAAATTTAGACATCTCTATACTTTTCCTAATTCAAAAATTTCATAACTTTCCATTACTTCATCCCACACAGGTTTTGAAACAGGATTTGATCCATCCATAAACGAATGTAAAGCAGCCATGTCATGAACTACGATTTTAAACATTATAGTAGATTTATCAGGTGAAACGCTTGCAATTGTTTTACTAACATCTGCAATTTTTTTTCTTTCCGTCATACCTTCATCTGATTGCATAAATCCCATCATTTTTTCGAACTTACCTTCTTTTAATTTACCAACTACCAATATATCTTTCATTTTTTTTCTCCTTTTTTCTTAGTATATCCCTGATTTAACTAATTTATCAATTTCATCTTTTGAATTAGGGATTAATTTATAGATAAAACTATCACATTCATTTGTAGTATTTTCTTCGTATGGTTTTCCATAACGTACATCAACAATCTTTATTAGTTCTTGGTTAAGATTGTCTTCATTTACACCTTCGTTAACTAAGTAAGAGCTTAAAAATTTCTTAGCAGCGA
>CACKZH010000002.1 GCA_902604575.1 uncultured Pelagibacteraceae bacterium | reverse complement strand
TTTAAATAAGTTTTAAGATATGCACCACCTGCATCTTGAGCCCTAACAAAACACAAAGGTTCATCTTCATCTATATGAACAATTGCACATTGTGCATAATAAAAAGACCAAGCATCATAACCTGTTAGGTAATTCATGTTATTAGTGTCATGTGAGATTAAAAGTTCGATGCCTTTTTCTTGCATCATTTTTTTAACTTTTTTTAATCTTTGCTTATATTCTTCTTTTGTGAACAACATTAATTTTCTTTGAATAATTTACCAAATCCTTCGACAGAATTATTTTTATTTATTTTAACAAGCGTATCCCAAATCAACGCCTGATTACTAGATAAAACTGTAGTATTTAATTTTTTCTCTAATTTATCAATTATTGGTAATACTGGTAATGCGGTACAAGAAACAAAGAGTGCCTCTGCCCCATTTAAATCTATTTCAGATAGAACATTGTATAAATAATTCTGATCAACTTTTCCGATATCGTAATCAGCTTCTATATCAAAGTAAGAATTTGACGTAACTTCAAATCCTTCGTCTTTAAAATATTTCAAAACTTCATCGTTAAGTTTTTTGCTATAAGGTGTAAATAGACTTATTTTATTTATATTTAATTTCTTTAAAGCTTTGATTGCAGCAGTGCTTGGAGTTGTCACTTCTGCCATAGGTTTTGCAGCTTTTACTTTTTTCTCAATTGATTCATAGCCTGCAGCTATTGTTCCAGATGTACAACCATAAACAACACAATCGATATCCTGATCGGGTAATATATCTTTTGTTACCTCGGTAACTTTGTTTGACATTTTGATCAAATTTTCTTTTGTTAGCGGGTTATAGCATTCGATACGATTTACAAAGAAATCAACTTCTCTATCTTTAATTACGTTTATAAAATCTCTTTCAATCATAAAATCGCTTGCAAGCGCAATAAGTCCAATTCTTGGATTTGATTTGGTAATATATTTAGGATCTATTTTTGTTGAATTCATATTTTAAAAAGTGAATATATCAGAAGTTCTTTAATAATCATTAATATAAAAATAGGTATGAATATAAAAGATACTTTCGTAGCATCCTTGGTGCCTATTTTTTTAGGCTTTGGTTTTGTAATAGCTAAACCAGCATTTGAATCTTTTCCTCCTATTCTTTTAATGGGTATCAGATTTATGTTTGCGGCATCTTTATTAGTTTGGTGGTTTCCAATTCCAAAAGGTTATTTAAAAAGAATATTTGCTGCATCATTAGTTGCTAATACTTTACAATATAGCATTACTTATTCTGGTTTAGATTTAATTGATGCATCTGCAGCAGTTCTTTTGGTTCAGACGGAAGTTCCTTTTGGAGTTGTTTTTGCTTACTTCATGCTTAAAGAAAAACCAACTAACAGAGCTTTGATTGGTATAACTATCGCTTTTGTTGGTGTTTATATTTTAACCGGATCTCCTAACTTGGATGGAAAATTTATTGGAATTGGACTTACGATTTTAGGATCTGCTGTATGGGCTCTTGGACAAGTTATGGTCAAACCATTAAGTAAAGAAATAAATCCTTTAGCTTTAGTTGCTTGGTTGGCATTATTCTCTGGACCAATTTTAATAATACTATCTGCAATAATTGATGGAAATACAATTAATTATCTAACAAATGCAAAATTTGATCATTGGATTATTGCTATTTATATTGGTTTCATCATGCAACCAATTACATACGGTTGTTTCTATTATGTTTTAAAAAATAACCCTCTTTATAAAGTACTTCCTATTGTTACTATGGGTATACCTCCAACAGGTTTACTAGCTGCAATATTTCTTTTAGGTGAAAAACCAACACCAGAATTATTTATAGGTGGTGCAATAATCATAGTTGGTGTGATTTTAATTGTATTTACAAAAAACAAAAAAAATGAGGTAACAAAATGAAAATAGGTTTTATTGGATTGGGTAATGTTGGAGGAAAACTTGCGGGAAGTTTGTTAAGAAATAACTTTGATCTTGTGGTAAGAGATTTAGATGAAAGTTTAACAAATTCTTTAAAGGACTTAGGTGCTAAGGTAGCAGATTCACCAAAAGAATTAGCTGAACAATCCGATTTAATCATTACTTCTCTTCCTTCCCCTGAAATATCTGCTGAAGTGATGGAAGCTGAAGATGGAATTATAAATGGTCTCTCAAAGAATAAAATTTGGTTAGAAATGAGTACCACAGACGAAAATGAAGTTAAAAGACTTGGTCAAAAAGTAATTTCAAAAAAAGCTATTCCCATGGATGGACCTGTAAGCGGTGGATGTCATAGAGCAGCAACAGGAAATATTGCTATATTCGTTGGTGGAGAAAGAAAAGCATTTGAAAAAATTCTACCTGCACTAACTGTTATGGGAAGAAAAATACTGCATACTGGTGAGCTTGGTACAGCAAGTGTATTAAAAGTAATTACAAATTATCTAGCATCTACACATTTAGTTGCACTAGGTGAGGCTTGGACAGTTGCAAAAAAATCTAATTTGGACCTCGCAAAAACTTATAAAGGAATTGCTATTTCTTCTGGTAATTCTTTTGTTCATGAGACTGAAAGTCAGGTTATATTAAATGGGTCTTACAATATAAATTTTACAATGGATTTAGTATTAAAAGATACGGGTTTATTTGATAATCTTGCAAAAAAACTAAATGCCCCTTTAGAAATCTCTCCACAAATAGTTGAAATTTTTAAAGATGGTCAAAAAAAATATGGTTCTAGAGCTTGGTCATCAATGATTGTGAAAAGGATGGAGGATTTAAATAATATTAATTTTAGAGCTAATGGTTTTCCTGACGAGTTAGTTGATAACGAGCTTGAGGAAAAAGGATATGAAATTTAATTAATGTGTTAAAATAAAAAATGTTAGATAAAAGAAAGTTTTACATAAATGGTCAGTGGGTTGATCCAATAAAAAAAAATGATTTTGAAGTCATTAATCCATGCAATGAGGATCCTTTTGCTATTATTTCTTTAGGTTCAAAAGAAGATATAGATTTAGCTGTTAAATCAGCAAAAAATGCCTTTGAAACTTGGAAAGAAACAAGCAAGGAAGAAAGGCTCCATTTACTAGAAAAATTATCATCAGTTTATAAAAAAAAATTTAATGAAATGGCTGAGGCTATTTCTCTAGAAATGGGTGCACCAATGGATTGGGCAACGAATGTTCAAACGGCATCAGGGATAGATCATCTTGATGATTTTATTTTAAGATTAAAAAATTTTAAATTTGATGAACATTTTGATGATAAATCAAACAATCATATTTATTATGATCCAATTGGAGTTTGTGGATTAATTACACCATGGAATTGGCCAATTAATCAAATTGCTTTAAAAGTAGTTCCTGCATTTGCAACTGGATGTACAATGATTTTAAAACCATCAGAGATTGCTCCTATTTCTGGAATGCTATTTGCAGAAATGATTGATGAAGTAGGTTTTCCAAAAGGAGTATTTAATTTAGTAAATGGAGATGGTGCAGGAGTAGGAACTGATATTTCAAGCCACCCTGATATTGATATGGTTTCTTTCACAGGCTCAACAAGAGCAGGAAGATTAATTTCAAAAAACGCTGCAGAAACAATCAAAAGAGTTTGTCTTGAATTAGGTGGTAAAGGCGGTAACATTGTTTTTGCTGATAGTTATAAAGATGCAGTAAGAGATGGTATTAGAAATGTAATGAGTAATTCGGGTCAATCTTGTGATGCACCAACAAGAATGCTTGTTGAGAAATCAATTTATGAAAGAGCTGTTAAAGAAGCAGTAGATGAAGCAAACAAAATTAAAGTAGATCAAGCTTCAAAAAAAGGAAATCATATAGGACCTGTAATCTCTAAAGTTCAATATGATAAAATTATAAATCTTATTGAAAGTGGAATTTCTGAAGGTGCAACTCTTGCAGCAGGTGGACCTGAGTTACCAAATGGTCTTAACAAAGGATACTTTATTAAACCAACTATATTTACAGATGTAACTAATGAAATGAGAATTGCTAAAGAAGAGATTTTTGGACCTGTGTTATCTATAATTCCATTTGAAACAGAAGATGAGGCGGTTAATATTGTAAACGATACTTCTTATGGTCTTGGAAATTATTTGCAAACTGAAGATAGAGAAAAAGCACATCGTGTTGCTAAAAAATTAAGATCTGGATGTGTTTACATTAATGGAAATGGAGCAGATGCCGGAACTCCATTTGGTGGTTACAGACAATCGGGTAATGGAAGAGAAGGAGGTGTTTGGGGTCTTGAAGAATACCTGGAAGTGAAAAATGTTACTGGTTGGAATTAGCCGAGTTTTTTAAATATCTTAGTCTTCCAACAATTTCATCTCGATCCATATAATAACCTTGCAAATGTCTATGCCCTGAATTTGGATCAAATTCAGTTCTACCATGTAATAATCGTCTGTTATTAAATGAAAAAATATCTCCTGGTCCTAGTCTGAACTTAATTTGAAATTTGTCATCATGAAGCAAATTTCCAAATCGATGATGAGCTTTATAAACTTTGTCCATTAAATCAGGATGACAATCTAAAGCATCCATTGTAGCAACACTAAATCGAATATCATGGTAATCATTATCTTTTGTTAATGATATTGCAGGCGCATAATAACTTCTGACAGACTCTTGTGTGTAATCCATATCTCTGAATTTTAAATGAACATTTACTAACGTATCAAATATTTCTGTTTCATTTTTTCTTAAATAATCTGCAACTGCAAAGCCATCTACAGCAGATGAATCTCCACCAGTTGCAGAATTAACTAAGCAGTGTAGAAATTGGTAGCCTGGTGGCGTTTCAAACCATGGTAAATCCATATGGTTTCTTAAGGCATGTGCTGTGTATGCAGAATTATTTGGTTTAGGAATATTAATTACTTCAAAAGGTGTTTTAAAAAAAGTTTCTCTAGTATGGCTAATTCTATTTAAAATTTTAAAGCCAGAATTATTTTCAGTTGGGGCATTTTTTACTAAAGCAATTCCAGTATGATGTAAGAGCTCTAACCATTTCTTAAGACCTTCATCTGAATTCATTATCTCATCATGCTCTATCTCAATTGACTTCAGGTCATTTTGTAAAGTGTTATTCCAAAGCTGATATGGTGATTTATATTCTAAATTATTTTTTAAAGTATAGCAGTTTTCTCTTAACCAATTTTGATCATAATAACTTACGTGATCTCCTTCACTCCATTCAATTTCAAGTTTACCTTCGTTATTTACTGCAAATTTTTTTGGATTAATATTGTTAGATACTTTTAAAATATTAAACATTCTATGACGAGAGTCTTTATCATGCGCAGTTGGGCAATTGTCTCTTAACCATAAATAATTAAATTTACTTTTTTTTCCATCACTCCAGTCAACTTCTAGGTTTGTAGAATTTTTGGTTATATTTTTAATTGTAAAATTTTGTTCCATTAATTTTTATAATTTGAATGTTCTCTCTCTAGCTTTCTTAATAAAGCAGCCCACTCAGTTTTTCCATCATAATTATAATCATCAGAGTCACTCATGTTTTCCCAAAAATATACGGCTTTTTGTTTATCTATTTCGTGTTTGTTCAAACCCATAGCAAGATTTTTTACCTGAACTGAACATGCTTGCTCCAGATAATAAGCTCTGAAAAATGCTTCTGCAGCAGTTTTTCCTACTGTATAATATCCATGATTTCTAGTAATCAAAATATCGTGTTTGCTAATTAGGTTTTCAAATTTACTTCCAAATTCTTTGTCCTCAACAAATTCATAATCAATATATCCGACAAGATGATTTAAATAAACTGCTGCCTGTGATAGATACATTAAACCCTCTTTAGTGCCACCAACTGCCATTACATCATTAGCATGTCCATGAACATAAAAGTTTACATCATTTCTTTTATTAAAAATCCATTGAGCAAGATTAATACATCCATCATTTAACCAAGGTCCGTCTGAACCTAATTTTTTTCCGTTTTGATCAATTTTAACTAAAGATGAGGCGGTAATTTCTTCATAAAACATTCCATATGGATGAACGAATGAACAATTCTTATCTTCAGCAGATCTTGCACCCGCACATTGATTAGCAAGGTCTGTCATACCGTACATATGTAAAATTCTGTAGAGAGCAGATAACTCTAATCGCACATCTTTATCTGTTTGCGCCATATATAAAATTCTTATTTAAAAAATAAGTAAAAGCAAATAAATACAACCGTTATTTCTTGAAACAATTGTAAGTTGTATAATATTTGTTTTACATATCATCATTGTAACTGTTAGAACATTACATCATGTCAAAAATTGAGATCAACAACGTATACAAAATATTTGGAAATAACCCTTCCTCTGTATTGCCAATGGTAAAAGATGGTGCAACAAAAGATGAAATTTTAGAGCAAACTGGTCATACCGTTGGATTAGATAATGTTTCGCTTAATATTGAAGAAGGAGAAACCTTTGTTTGTATGGGTTTATCAGGTTCAGGGAAATCAACATTAATAAGACATTTAAATAGACTTATCGATCCAACTGATGGCGAAATTTTAGTTGAGGGCACGAATGTAATGTCACTTGATAAAGAAAAACTTATCGAATTTAGAAGACATAAAATGAGCATGGTATTTCAAAGATTTGGTTTATTCCCGCATAAAACAGTAATTCAAAATGTTGGTTATGGATTAGAAATGCAAGGGAAAAGTGAAGATGAAAGAAATAAAATCTCAATGGAAAAAATCGATGCAGTTGGTCTTACTGGTTTTGAAAATCAATACCCTGCTCAATTATCAGGAGGAATGCAGCAACGTGTTGGTTTAGCAAGAGCATTAGCTACTGATACAGATATTATGTTAATGGATGAAGCTTTCAGCGCTTTAGACCCCCTTATTAGAAGTGATATGCAAAAACAATTAATTGATCTTCAAGCAGAATTAAAAAAAACAATTGTATTTATTACACACGATCTAGACGAATCATTAAGGTTGGGAGATCATATCGGGATATTAAATTCTGGAAAATTAGTTCAAGTAGGAACTCCTGAGGAGATTATTATGAACCCTGCTGATGATTATGTTAAAGCTTTTGTAAAAGATGTGAACAGAGCGAAAGTTATCAAAGCAAAGATTATTATGAAAACTGCTGATCAAGCTAAAGACATAGATAAATCAAACTTAATAAAAGTAAATGAAGATGAATTTATTGAAGATTTTTTACCAAAAATTGTTTGTTCTGATTCAAATTGTGAAGTGGTTGATAAAAGTGGAAATGTAAAGGGATACATTTCAAATCAAGAATTACAGTCTTCCTTAACAAGATCATAAAGTGTTATTAAAAACTTTCGAAGTAAAAAAGGAATGGGTTGATTATAATAATCACATGAACATGGCTTATTATGTTCTTGTTTTTGATGAAGCATGGGAATTTGCACTTGAAAAATTTAAAATGGGAGGAACTGCAGCAAAAAATCTTGATAGAAGTACAATGGTTGTTGAAACAAATACTAAATATTTAAATGAAGTTAAAGAAGGTGAAAAAGTAAATGTTAATCTAACCTATTTTGACCATGACAAAAAAAGACTTCATTTAAAGATGGAAATGATTTCTCAAAAAACTAATGAACTTTCAGCCTCTATGGAGTGGATATCGCTGTATATAGATTTAAGTAAAAGAAAAGTCACAGAATTTGAGGAAGAAAAGGTAAAATTAATGAGAGACTTTATTGAACAATATAAGTCAAAATTTTCAGATAAAGGTCTGCTATTCACCTCTAAATTGAAGAAATAATTAAATTTTCTAGAGAATTTTTTTTTGATATAGGTGCATAATGAGTACTGACAATAACTCAAAAGGAATTCTTTTAATAATTGCAGCAATGACTTTGTTTGCAATGCAAGACTCCTTAATCAAATTTATTTTTGAAAAAGCGGCACTTTATGAAATCTTCTTTGGAAGATATTTTGTTGCTGCAATTTTGCTGTTTTGTTACATCAAATTAAGAGGTCATAAAGTTTCTTTAAAAACCTATTATCCTTTTTTAACATTTGTAAGAGTAATTTTTCATTTTTTAGCCTTTTCTGCATTCTTTATTTCTCTAACCTATATGCCTTTAGCTACAGCAAATGCTTTATTTTTCTCATGTCCATTTTTTGTATCAATTTTTGCAAAATTTTTTTTGAAAGAATTTATTGGTATAAGAAGATGGTCTGCAATTGTGTTTGGTTTTATTGGAGTGTTTATTGTTTTGAATCCAAACTTTGACGATTTTGAATATAAAAATCTATTACCAGTTTTGTGTGCATTTTTTTATGCAGCTTCAATGACAATAACAAAATATACATCTGATAAAGATGACGTTAATACTCAACTTTTTTATTTCTATCTAATAGCAATAATACTTTGTGGTATTATCTATGTTTTTATGGGCAATGGTCAACTAAATGATCCTAACTTTGACCCCACTACTCAATTTATATTTAGAGAATGGTTTTCAAACTTTGAATATACTTGGAAGTTTATCTTATTTTTTGGTGTTGCTGCATCAATTGCTTTTCTTTGTATATTTTCAGCTTACATTGTTGCTTCACCATCGGTTGTTTCATTATTCGAATATTCTTTAATTATAATGTCTATGATACCTGGTTATATATTATTTGATGAAATACCTTCAGCTAAAACCTTCATTGGAGTTGCGTGCATCATAGCAGCTGGAATTTATATTTATATGAGAGAGCGAGTTAGAGATCGGTATATTGCAACTGAAACACCGGTAAGAAGATGAACAAAAAGTATATACCCACAATAAATATATCATCGATAATTAAAAATAATTTTGAAACTCAAAATGCGTTTAAAACAATTAAAGAAATTGAAAAAGCTTGTGTCAATGTAGGTTTTTTTCAAATTACTGGTCATGGAATTAATCTGAAAGAAATTAAGAAAACATGTCAGGTTGGCAATAAATTTTTTAATTTACCTGACAGCAAGAAAAGAGAATTGTCACCAAAAAAATGGAATAAAAAAAATAAAAATCTTTATAGAGGATATTTTCCTAATGATGTAAACGGAAAAGAAGGTTTGGATATAGGTGATTTAAAAGTGACTAAAAGATATTCATCAAATTTAAATAATCAATACATAGAGCATCTTAATATAGGTATATGTTTTAATAAAAGCTCTATTAATATTTTAAATAGATATTTTGATAATATTTATAGATTGAGTGAAACTTTATTTAAAAGTTTAATAAAACTTAATAAAAAAAATCCTGATATTTCTAGTAAAGCTTTTTCAAGATTAAAAACATTAAGCACATTAAGATTTAATTATTATCCTAATCAAATAAAACCTGTGGAAATATCTAAACAAGATGGAGTTGCTCTTGGATGTGAAACCCATGTTGATAGTGGAATATTTACAGTTCTCTATCAAGATAGAAAAGGTGGATTACAGGTACAAAATAGACAAACAAAAAAATGGCATGACGTACCATTTAACAAAAAGGCTTTAGTGGTCAACACGGGTAGAGCATTAGAATTTCTAAGCAAAGGTAAATTTAAAGCAACTAATCACAGAGTTTTATGGAATAAAAGTAAAAGACTCTCTGTTCCTTTTTTCTTTGAACCTTCCTATGACTTCAAAATGAACCAATCATATCTAAATGGAAGCAATTTCAAAAATAATGGTCAAATTTATGAGAAATTTCTCAACAAATCCTTGAAGAAATTTATTGAATATCAACGTTAGTAATAATAAAGTTTAAGTATAAAGCGATACATAACTCGTCGATAAATTCATAGATTTACGAAAGTGGGATCGGTCGTCTTTAAATTAACTTTTAAAGGAGGCTTTATGAAATTTGGTTATTTTTGTAATACCACAAACTGGACACACAAACCTTATCATCAATTATTAGATGAAACTAAAGAAATCACAGAATACTGTGATCAAAACAAATGGAATTCAATTTGGTTTACAGAACATCACTTCAATCACGAGGGAATGGAGTCTTGTACAAATCCATTAATGATGGGTGCAGATGCTGCTGCAAGAACAAAAAATATTAGAATAGGCCAAGCTGCAAACGTTATAACTTTTCATAATCCGATAAGATTAGCTGAAGATATAGCTACACTAGATCAGCTTTCTAAAGGAAGAGTTGAAGTGGGTGTAGCAAGAGGAATATATGGCAGAGAAGCAATTAACCTAAATAAAGAAGCTGACTTAAAAGATCAGGCTAAAAATTTCAGATTATTTGCTGAAACTTTAGAAGTATTGAAGAAAGCATGGAGTGAAAAATTTTTCAGTCATCAGGGTGAATTTTATACTTATCCATCGCCAAATTATGTTTGGCAGCATGATATGAGTCCTCCTAGTGAAGAATTTATGAATATGGAAGACAGTACTATGAAAAAAATTAGTGTTGTTCCACAGCCATACCAACAGCCACACCCTCCAATTCATCAAGTTGTTGATGGAATTAGATCGATTGAGTGGGCTGCTGAAAATAACATTAATGTGATCATGTGGATACCAACTGTAAAAGCTTTGAAACCAAAGTTTGAGGCTTATAAAAATAAAAGATCAGAGGTAACAAAGAAAAATATACCACTTGGTGAAGGTGTTTCCCTTGTAAGAGATATGTTTGTGGCAGATACAATGGAAGAAGCAAAAGAAAAGGCTGGCAAACATATGGTAAATTATATGAGGTGGGTTTGTCATTGGAGAGGATTAGGAAATCACATGGATCCAGGTGAAGAATTACCTGAAACAAAAGGTAAATTAGATTTATTAAATTATGAATTTTTACATAAAAGAAACATGTTGTTTGGAACACCAGAATATGTGATTGATAAAATTCACGAATTAAAATCTGAACTCAATTTACAAAATTTACAAGTTTGGTCTAATTTTCCAGGTGTTAAGCATAAAGATTGCATGAAAAGTATAAAACTTTTTACAGAAAAAGTTATGCCTCACTTTCAGGATGATTTTGGTACTGAAGTAAAAAAAGTTTCGTGAAAAAAAAACGAAAAAGAATTAGCGGCGGACAAGCTGCAGTTCAATCATTAAAAAAAGAAAAAGTAAAACATGTTTTTGGACTTATTGGTTCAGCAACAATGGAAATGTTTGACGCTCTTTATCATGAAAAAAATATAAAATTTATTGGTGTCAGAGATGAGAGAACTGGCACACATATGGCTGATGGTTACGCAAGAGCATCAAATAAGCCTGGTGTAATTATTGCGGGACAAAATGGACCTGGTGCTACTAATTTAGTTACAGGAGTTGCTCAAGCAAAAGCTGCCTTTTCTCCAATTGTTGCAATTGCAGGTTCTTATTCAACTAAAGATAAAATGGAAGATGCTTTTCAAGGTTTAGATCAACAGTCTTTGTTTACACCTATTACAAAAAAAACTTGGACTATAAAAAATTCAAAAATAATTCCAAAAATTATGAGTGATGCTTTTAGTTTGGCAATGAAACCTAGAAAAGGACCTGTTTGTGTAAATTTACCAAGAAATATATTAGCAGCCTCAAACACCTATAATATTAATACTAAAAAACAATCATTCACAAATGAGAGTAAACAAAAAGGAAATATAGAAAATATTAAACATGCCGCAAAATTAATTGGATCTTCAAAATGTTCAGTAATTATTGTAGGTGCTGGAATAAAGTATAATTCTAAATACAAAGAGGTAATAAAATTAGCTGAGCTATGCAACTTACCTATTGCTACAGCAGCAGGTCATGGAGATGCAATTCCATTTGGTCATAAATTAAATGCGGGACAAATGGGTCCTAGAGGAAATCCTGTAGCATCAAGATTAGTTAAAAATGCAGATGTCATTTTAGCAATTGGAACACGTTTAGGATTCAATTCAACTTTTTACTCCTATGAAAATATAAATAAAGAAGCAAAGATAATTCAAATTGAACTAGAAAAAACAATGCTTGGAAAATATTTTCCTGTAAAAGTAAAGATACACGCCGATGCTGCGACTGCAACTAAACAACTTTACGAAGAGATTAAAAAAGAGAAAATTAAATTAAATGTTAAAGATTGGACTAACTCTTATTTACAAGAGAGAAAAGAATATTTGATAAGTAGAAATAAAGAAAATTTGGGTCCAAATTTTCCTATACAACCAAAAGGACTATTTAAACAATTAAGAAAAGTGCTACCAAGAAACTCAGCAATTACTCTTGATGCTGGAACATTATGTTTGCAGGCTACAGATGCTTTAGAATATTATGATCCTCCTTCATTATTTACCCCATTGGACTTTGGTTTAGTTGGATTTTCTTTTGCATGTGGTCTCGGAGTCAAGGTTGCTAAGCCTAAAAAAACAGTTGTTAGTCTTATGGGTGATGGAGGTTTTGGTATGACAATATCTGAATTAAGCACTGCTGTTGAATATGGAATTAATACAACAACTATTGTGATGAACAATCAAAGCTGGGGTGCAGAAAAAGCTTATCAAAAAGATTTTTTTGGCAAAAGATATTTAGGTGCAGATATTACCAGTCCATCCTTTGATAAGGTTGCAGAACTTTATGGTGCAAGAGGTTTTAAAGTTAAAAAAATTTCTGAGATTAGTGAAGCTGTAAGAGCAGCAATTAAATCGAATAAGCCATCTGTGATAGATGTTGATGTAGATCCAAAAGCATTATACAGTTTTAGAAGAGATAGTTTCAAACATAAATTAAAAAAATGAAATTAGAATTAAGAAAATTTACAAAATTTGTAGACAAAACTTTTATTGAAGGTGGTAAAGAAGCAAAAGAACCGGTTTTAATGGTATCAGTAGCAGCAGTGTTTAAAAATCCATGGCATGGTCAGGGTTTTGTTGAAGATCTCAGACCAACTATTTTAGATCTTGCACCAAAGCTAGGTGATTTACTTGTTCCAGAATTGATAAAAGAAATAGGATCACCTGAAAAAATATTGGCATATGGTAAGGCAGGTGTAGTTGGATTGAACGGTGAAATAGAGCATGCCTCAGCTTTTATTCATACTTTAAGGTTTGGCAATAAATTTAGAGATGCGGTTGGTGGAACTTCCTATTTAAGTTTTACAAATACAAGAGGACCTGCTGGATCAAAGATTGCGATTCCTATGATGCATAAAACAGATTCTGGATTAAGACCATATTACCTAACTCATGAATTTACTATTCATGATGCACCCTTCGATGATGAGGTGGTTATTGCAATTGGTGGGGCATCAAGTGGTAGAGCACATGCAAGAACTGGTGACAGATATCAAGACATGAAAGAAATGGGTATTGAGCCAAAATAATTCTTGATGAAGACGGGAACTACTGCCTCAGGAACATATTACTTATTCAATAAAAAGGATCAAGATGTGCCAATAGTATTTGTGCATGGTGTAGGTCTTACTCACGAAATATGGCAGCCTCAGCTTGAATTTTTTAATTATCACTCAACTCTTGCCTATGACATTTTAGGTCATGGAAAATCTTCATTAGAAAATAAAGAAATAAGTTTTGATGATTTTTCTGACCAATTAATTGGGTTAATGGACCATCTCAATATAAAAAAAATACATCTTGTGGGTTTCTCTATAGGATCTTTAATTGCACGAAATTTTGCAACTAAACATAATGAACATTTACAAACATTAACTCTTTTGTGTTCTATTTATAAAAGAACTGAGGAACAACAAAAAATTGTTAATCAAAGGTTTGAACAAGCAAAACAAGAATTAAAACTTTCAAAGCAAGCTTTAAAGAGATGGTTTACTGATAAATATTTAGAAAATAATCCAGAAACATATGAAAAAATAAGTTCAATTTTGTCTGCAAATAACATGAAAAATTTTCTAAAGGTTTATGAGCTATTCGTTAATCATAAAAATGATGAAGATTTTAATAAAATTAAAGCTAATACGCTAGTTATGACAGGTGAATATGACATTGGCTCAACTGTAAAAATGTCTCAAGAATTGAATGCTTTAATCTCTAAAAGTCAATTAAAGATCATTAAAGATGGAAAACATCTTTGTGGTATTGAGTGTGCTGATGATGTAAATTTAATTATCAAAAATTTTATTGGATCAGATGAGTAAACTTAAACAATATAAAATGTTTATTAATGGTGAATGGGTTGACTCTGAAAATAAAAGAACATTTGAAACTCTAAATCCAGAACATAATGAGCCATGGGCAGTTGTTCCAGAAGCAAGTGCTAAAGATGTTGATAATGCAGTTAAAGCTGCTCAAAAAGCATTTGAGGGAGAATGGCCAAAGCTACTTCCTAGAGAAAGAGCTAAATACTTAAGAGCTATTGGAGATCAATTAAGAAAGAATGCAGAAATGCTAGGAGAAATAGAAACAATTGATACTGGAAAACTCTATAGAGAAACAAAAAAACAAGCAGTTTATATAGCAGAATATTACGACTATTACGCTGGTTTGGCAGATAAAGTTGAAGGAACAGTTTTGCCAATAGATAAACCAAATGTTCAAGCAATAACAACAAGAATACCTATAGGAGTTATAGCTGCAATTATTCCTTGGAATTCGCAAATGTTTTTAACTGCAACTAAAGTTGCACCAGCACTTGCAATGGGTAACACAGTTGTAATTAAATCCTCCGAACTTGCCCCTGCTGTTTTGTTTGAATTTGCAAAGTTAATTGAAAAAACTGGTATCCCTAAAGGCGTAGTAAATGTCATTACTGGATTTGGGGATCCTTGTGGTAAAAGTTTAACTACGCACAATCTAGTTGAAAAAGTTGCATTTACTGGAGGTCCTGAAACAGCGAGACATATAATTAGAAACTCTGCTGAAAATTTATCTGAAGTAAGTTTGGAATTAGGTGGAAAAAGCCCAGTTGCAGTATTTGATGATGCAGAACAAGAAAATGCAATAAATGGAATTACTGCAGGTATATTCGGTGCAAGTGGTCAAAGTTGTATAGCAGGATCAAGACTTTATTTGCAAAAAGGGATTTACAATGAATTTTTAGATAAACTTTCAAAACGTGCTTCACAAATCAAAATTGGAGCACCAATGGATCCAGAAACAGAGATGGGGCCTTTAAGTAATTTTAAACAATTAGAGGTAATAGAAAAAAATATTAAAGATACAATTGATCAAGGTGGAAAAATTAAGTGTGGAGGTGAAAGACATTCCTTTTCTAATAAGGGATATTACTTTCCTCCAACAATTATAGAATGTGATAATCACAATCTGCCAGTAGCAGAAAATGAGTTATTTGGACCTGTATTATCAGTAATGAAATTTGATACAGAAGAGGAAGTAATTTCAAAAATGAATGATAATCAATATGGATTATCTTCAGGTGTTTATACAAGTAATTTATCCAGAGGGATGAGAGTCTCAAAAGCAATTAGGGCAGGAATAACCTTTGTAAATACTTATAGATTAATTTCTCCTTCAGCTCCATTTGGAGGTATCAAGGATAGTGGGTATGGAAAAGAAGCAGGAATTGATTCAATTAAAGACTATACAAGAGTCAAAACAACATGGTTCTATACCTCTGACGAACCTTCTCTAGACCCTTTCTCAATAAGATAATCACTAGCAATTAACCTCTCTAAAATAGGATAATTTTGTCATTGAATATTGGTTGTATTCATACTTAAATTGGCTTTTATAAATTGTTAACAATAAAGAGGAAGATAATGAGAAAACTATTTATCGCTGCTTTTATGTTTATTTCTATTTTTGGAACAAAAGTAATGGCAGATATTAAAATGGGGATTATTTTAGGATTCACTGGTCCTATTGAATCTCTAACTCCAGCTATGGCTGCATCTGCAGAGCTTGCATTTAAAGAAGCTTCTGACTCAGGTTCACTATTAGGTGGAAAAAAAATTGAAGTAATGAGAGCAGACTCAACTTGTGTTGACTCAGCAGCAGCGACAGCAGCAGCTGAAGGTTTAATATCAGGTGGTGTGGCTGCAATCATGGGAGCAGACTGTTCAGGTGTAACTGGTGCAATTGCAACAAACGTTGCTGTACCAAATGGTGTAGTTATGATTTCACCTTCTGCAACTTCTCCAGGATTAACAACTCTAGATGATAAAGGGTACTTCTTTAGAACTGCTCCATCAGATGCTAGAGGTGGTCAAATTTTAGCTGACATAACTAAAGATAGAAAAGTAAAAAGTGTTGCAATCACTTATACTAACAATGACTATGGTAAAGGTTTAGCTGATGTATATAAGGCGGCAGTTGAAGCTCATGGTATTAAAGTTACAACTGTAACTGCTCACGAAGATGGAAAAGCAGATTACTCATCCGAAGTTGCAACTCTTGCATCTGCTGGTGGTGATGCTGTAGCTGTTATTGGTTATCTTGACCAAGGAGGAAAAGGAATCATTCAAGCTTCTTTAGACTCTGGTGCATTTGATAAATTTGTTTTATCAGATGGTATGATCGGTCAATCTTTAGTTGATGCTTTTGGTAAAGATTTAAGCAAATCATTTGGATCAATGCCGGGTTCTACGGGCAAAGGTGCGGGTATATTTGCTGAAGTTGCAAAAGCTGGTGGTGTAGAAGCATCTGGTCCATACACAGCTGAGTCTTACGATGCAGCTGCTTTAATCATTCTTGCAATGCAAGCAGGTAACTCTGCTGACAGAGCATCTATTGCAAAAAATGTAATGGATGTTGCTAACGCTCCTGGAAAAAAGATTTACCCAGGTGAACTTAAGAAAGGTTTAGATTTATTAGCAAAAGGTAAAAAGATAAATTACGAAGGTGCTACTGGAGTTACTTTTACTGAAGTTGGTGAAGCTGAAGGTTCTTTCTTAGAACAAGAAATTAAAGGCGGAAAATTCAAAACTAAAAAACAAAGATAATTTTTTATCTTAATTAAAAAAACCCCAGTAATTTAATTGCTGGGGTTTTTTTTTAAATCAGCTCTTATAGTAGAAAGAGTTATTATAATTAAAAAAATTAGACAAATTAAATTCATGGTTTTCCAACTAGTAAGGTTAAGAAATACTCCGGCAGATAAACTAGCCACTGCTTGTATACTATAAACTATTAAATCGTTATAACCTTGAGCTCTAAATTTTTCTTCTTCTCTGTAACACAAAACAAGTAAACTGGTTCCTGAAATGAATAAAAAATTCCACCCTAGGCCCAAAAAAATAAGAGCAATCAAGTAATTAGTAAAATTTTGTTCAAATAAACTAGTAATAATTGTAACTAAAAACAATAATACTCCTATATACATAATTTTGCTATGACCAAACTTTTTAATTAAATTTCCAGTAACCAGCGAAGGTAAAAACATGGCTGCTATGTGAAGCTGAATAATAAAACCTGTTTTAGATAAACTTATTTTCTCCATCAAATGCATACTTATAGGAGTGGCTGTCATTAAAAAAGTCATTACGGCATAGGCAAAAGCAGAAGCTACGAGTGCCTGCAGAAATCTTGGTTGCGAAATAAGTTCAAAAAAACTTCTTCCCATTTTATATTGATTAATTGATGATTTTTTTGGTTCCTGAAAAAAAAATAAAAATATTGTTGATGAAATAGATAATATAGCAAGTGCAAAATAAGAACCAGCATACATATGATCCGAAATAAATCCTTTAGAAATATTTGCAATATTTGGACCAATAAATGCTGAGCCTATTCCTGCTAATAATATTATAGAAATTGCTTTAGGTGCATAATCCTTGTCCACAACTTCGACTGCTGCAAAACGATATTGGTGACTGAAAGCTATACCTCCACCAATTAAAAAACATCCTAGATTATATAAAAGAAAGCTCTCAGCTATTATTGAGTATGCTGTTAAAAGAGACGCTAGACTTGTTCCCATTGATGCATAAATAAATCCAAATTTTCGACCGATTATACTCATTATCTTTGCAGCAAATAAAGCAAACAATGCAATTCCAACAACTGATAGAGCCATTGGAAGAGTTGCTAAAGATTTTGTTGGACTAAATTCAGAACCAATTATACCGCTTAAAAATACTGTGACAGGAGCAGCCGTGAAAGCAAAAACCTGGCTTAATATAAGTAACAAGAGATTTTTATTCATCAAAAGAATAAATACTTATCAGCCATATATAAAGCCCAAGCAGCAGCAGCACCTAATATAATATATTTCATTTGGTTTACTTTATTTCTATTTTTTCAGGAAGTATACCTTTAGGTCGATACCTCATAATTAATAACAACCCTAATCCCATCATTAAAAATCTAAAATAAGGAACACTTTCTATTAAGTGAGCTTTAAGTGCATTTGTTTCAGGTATTCCAGCAGTGAAAAAATTTATTAAAAATAATGATATTGGTGCAGCTTCAATCCATAAGAACCAAACAACAAATCCTCCTAAAATTGCTCCAAAATTATTTCCACTTCCCCCGACAATTACCATCACCCAAATCAAAAAAGTATATCTCATTGGTCTATAACTTCCTGGAGTAAACAAACCATCTTGAGTAACCAACATTGCTCCAGCAATTCCAACAATAGCTGAACCTAGAATAAAAATTAATAAATGTTGTTTAACAACATTTTTACCCATTGCATTTGCAGCTTCCTCATTATCTCTTATTGCCCTCATCATTCTTCCCCATGGAGAATAAAGTGCTTTTTGAGTTAAAATTAAAAGAATAATTACAACTACCAGGAATAATCCAGAGTAACATAACTTTACAAATACTGATGAACCTTCGATTACAAGCTGATTTAAAGCAGCTTGTCGATCAGCTAAATTTTCAATTAAATTTAATTTTCCTGAATGAAACTTTTCTACTAAATTTATAAACCAATCTGTTGTTTGGAGATCTACTTCATAAGGCGCAGGTCTTTTTAAACCAATAACATTCTTTACACCTCTTGTAAGCCAATCTTCATGTTTAATGATCGCAATAACAATTTCAGAAATAAGAAGAGTGGCTATAGCTAAATAGTCCGCCCTAAGACCGAGAGCAACTTTTCCAATTATAAAAGCTAAACCACCGGCAAAAAGAGCTCCTACTATCCAAGAAAATATAATTGGTAATCCAAATCCTCCTAGGAAACCTGTTTTAGCTGGATCGACTGCTTCTATAGCCTCAATACCTGGTTCTGCAGAGAACCTAATAAGCAAGATACCTGAAATTATTATTGCAGCTATGCTGTATGTTCTTATTTTTGATTTTTCAAATCTTTTTAAAATAAACCTTACAACTAATACCATTACTACTATAAGCCATAACGACATTAAAATATCGAAACCACCAGCCCTCCAAGCTTCTTGAACAGGGTCGACAGATATCAATACTGCAGCTAAACCACCTAAAGCTGTATAGCCCATAATTCCAAAATTAATTAAACCTGCATAACCCCATTGAATATTTGCACCCATCGTCATAACAGCAGATATCAAACAAAGATTAAATATTGATAATGCAATATTCCAAGACTGAAATATCCCCACCATCAAAATAAGCACCATCATGATACTATAAGCTGCAATTACATTAAGATTTTTTCTCACAGTACTTTCCCCTTAAATATTCCTGACGGCCGATATATTAAAACTATTACAAGTATGGAGAATGATACAGCAAATTTATAATCTGTAGACAGAAGTTGAACTAAACTATCTGGCTCCATACTTTCTGGTAAAACATACATAAAAAATTTCTTATAGGCATAAGTTAATAAAATTTCTGAAAAAGCAATTACATATCCACCTAAAAAAGCTCCAAACGGATTTCCAATTCCTCCAACTATTGCAGCAGCGAAAATAGGAAGCATATTATTAAAGTAGGTAAATGGTTTAAAACTTTTATCTAAGCCATATAAAGCACCACCTATTGTAGCTAAAATTCCAGCAATAACCCACGTAACTAAAACTATTTTTTTTGGATCAATACCTGATAGCAAAGCAAGATCTTCATTATCAGAATAAGCTTTCATACTTTTACCGGTTTTAGTTTTATTTAGAAACCAAAATAATAAAGAAACCAAAACTATTGTAACAAATATTGTTAAGACTTGAGTTGATTTTATTGCAAGGCCTTCATTTAGTCCTGTCATCTCCTTAAATTCACGTGCTTTAATAATGAATTTTTCACCATCAAAAAATCTTCTATCAGCAGGTCCAATTATTATTCTTACTACAGCTTGAGTTACAAACATTACTCCAATACTTACCATTGCAAACTGAACTGGAGGGCTTTTCTGGTGTCTATAATATTTGAAGACAAATTTATCTATTAAAAGCATGTAAAGAATCATGAAAATAATTCCAAATGGGATAGCTATTAAAGCAGTAGGTAAAACACCCAAAGAGACACCTAATGATTGAAAATACCATGTAAACAAAATTGTAATCATGGTTCCAAAAGACATCATGTCACCAGTTGCAAAGTTTGCAAATCGTAAAATTCCATAGATAAGTGTTACAAATATTGCGCCCAGTGCTAACTGAGATCCATAAGTTAATGCAGGAATAAAAATATAATTTAATAAAAGAATTATAGCATTTACAAAATCCATATTACCCTCCCAAAAAAGAGCTTCTTACTCTTGGATCGTCTAATAATTCTTTTCCAGTTCCTGAATAACGATTTTCTCCAGTAACCAATACGTAGCCTCTATCTGAAATACTTAAGGCTTGTTTTGCATTTTGCTCTACCATTAAGATAGCAACATTTGTTCTTTTAACTTTGACAATATGATCAAATAATTCGTCCATCACAATTGGTGATACGCCTGCAGTTGGCTCGTCTAACATTAAAACTGTAGGCTTAATCATTAAAGCTCGACCTAGAGCTACTTGCTGTCTTTGACCTCCAGAAAGCTCACCAACCATCTGATTTCTTTTCTCTCTTAAAATTGGAAACAATTCGTAAATTTCCTCAATTATATTTTTGATTTCATTCTCAACAAGAAATGCACCCATTTCTAAGTTTTCTTCAACAGTCATTCCTGCAAAAACGTTTTTGGTCTGTGGGACAAAAGAAATACCTTGTTTAACTCTATCTTGAGGAGATAATTTTGAAATATCTTTGCCATCGATCTTTACTGATCCAGATTTTAAATTGAGCAAGCCCAACATTGCTTTCATAGCAGTTGATTTGCCAGCACCATTAGGGCCTAGAATAGAGACTATTTCACCTTTATTAACATTTACTGAACACGAACTAATAATATCAGGACCATTACCATATCCACCTGTCATTTCTATTCCCTCAAAATATGCCATTAATTTGTATCCTTTAATTTTGATCCTCTACCAAGATAACTTTCGATAACTTTTTCATCTTTTTTTGCTTCTTCAACACTTCCTTCAAACAAAACTGATCCCTCAGCCATTACAATTACTGGATCACACAACCTTCCAATGAAATCCATATCATGCTCGATCATACAAAAAGTATAACCTTTCTCTTTATTTAACTTTTCTATTGCAGTTCCAAGATCTTTTAATAAAGTTCTATTAACTCCTGCTCCTACTTCATCTAATAATACTAATTTTGCATCAACCATCATCGTTCTTCCAAGCTCTAATAATTTCTTTTGTCCGCCTGAAAGATTACCAGCAAGCTCATTTGATAAGTGCCCTAGATTTAAAAATTCAACAACTTCTTTCGCTTTTTCTTTAACTACAGCTTCTTCTTGTGCAACTAAACCTGGCTTAAATAATGCAGTCATTATTTTTTCTCCAGATTGATTTCCAGGCACCATCATTAAATTTTCTAAAACAGATAAATTTGAAAACTCATGCGCTATTTGAAATGTTCTTAGCAGTCCTTTAGAAAATAACTCATATGATGGAACGTCTGTAATGTTTTCCTCATCAAAAAATACATTTCCACCTGATGATTTTAAGTTTCCAGCAATTAAATTAAATAAAGTTGTTTTACCAGATCCATTAGGTCCAATTATACCAGTTATTGTTCCTCTTTTTACTTTAATTGAACAATCAGAAACAGCAGCTAATCCACCAAAATATTTGCTTAAATTATTAATCTCTAAAATATTCTCAGACATTTAATTTATTTGTTTAGTCTTCTGTGAATGCTATTTAAAGTTTTTTCAAGAGATTTATAAAATCCAGCCTTAGTTAATTCTTTTACTCCTTGCTCGTTCAATCCTTTTGGTGTTTGAGATTCTTTAACTAAATTTTTTAAATTTTCTTTTGAATTTACTACTGCATCTTCAGATAAAGCTAAAAATAAAGAAGTAATATATTTTTGAGCATTGTTTCTTTTTACTCCTCTTTTTACTAACCAATCCGTCATCATTCTCAACATCTCATAAAAAGGTGCCATCATTCCTGAAGTTGACCAAAAATTAATAGAAGATTTTTCATTTTTAATTTCTACTGTTGTTCCCAAATTATTGAAAAATGCTTTTACTTTTGGATTGGGAGGGCAAATAGGTACTGGACCTTTTTTTAATGAAATTGGAGGTAGAGGTATTGCTCTTACAATTTTTGCTTTTACTTTAATTGCTTTTTTTAATTGTGACAAAGTTATAGTCGAGATAAAGCTAACAATGGTTTGTTTAGATTTAAATTTTAAATCTTTTATAATTTTTTCACCAACAGTTGGCGTCACAGATAAAAATACCCAATTAGACTGATCTATAATTTGCTGATTATCCTTAGCAATAACTATTTTTTTAAACTTTCTTTTTAGCCCAAGAGCTATTTTTTTATTTCTTGGTGAAATAATTATTTTTTTATAAGAAATTTTTGATTTACATATTCCAGTAATCACTGAGGCTGCAATTTTTCCAGTACCAATAAAACCTAAATTCATAATTTTGGATACTTTATATTGATTATGTTGAATTAATTAACAAAAAAAGAACCTCTAATTCTTAGTAATTCTCTGCTTAATTCCTTGTTTTCTTTGAAGGGTTTTCTTCCATGAAGCCAGAAATAATTATTTGCAATCACAGAACAACCTACAGGTAATTTCGTAATTATTTTATTTTTACTTTCTTCTAATCCATCAGATAATCTTTGTAAAAAATTTCCTTGTTTCATATTTTGTGGTTCAGGAAATTGATCTATGTAAGAGATTGTTGGTCTACCTTTTTCATCTGAAGAAAATACAGGATGTTCAACCTTATAATCAATATTTTTACTTTTTGGTGACCCCCAAACAAAATTTTGCCTCCCAACTGGATCATTGTATAAATCATCACAATGTTCCCAGTCATCAAGGTGTAACATGGCTGTTTCACCACCTTCAACATTTTGTTCATCAATTTTTGTCATAATTAACCAATCTGTTTCATCTTTCACATATGTCCCATCTGTATGAAGATCCATATTCCTATAAGCCTTCCTTAAATAAGAGTCGCTAGTATCCTCGTGTTTTACATGGAAACGAGCATAATATTTTCCTGCCATTGCATCATGATTTGGTATGCCAATTAGATGAGCTATTGCAGTTGATAATTTAACTAAAAAGGTATCATTTATTTTTGCATTTATATTTTTTGGTCCTATTATAAAACAGCCAGTTGATCTATCTCTAATGATAGAATTCATTAATTCACTTAATTTATTATTTGTTAAATCATCTAAACTTTTTGCTAAAGTAAATCTTGTAAATGGTTTTAGCTCTAATGCTGTTAAATCAAATTTATTAAAAGGGAAAATTAATTTATCTATTATATCATTTTCTAAACTAATGTTTATAATCCTATTTGATTTATCGTGTTTTTGAATGTCTATGCCTGTAATTTTTTGCATTCTAAATTTTATTTTACCTTATTTTATAAATCAATTTAATCAGATATAATTGTTAATTATTGCCATACAAACAGCTGAGAAAATTGTAGGATAAACAAAGTTTTTCTTAGAAATAAAAAAAACAAACAAGGACAAAAATACAACAATCGATCTACTGTAATAACTGGCTTCTATTAACACGCCAGCAGGAAAAATTATGGTTCTTGCAATTAATGCTGCTAAAGTTGCATAAGCTAAACAATTAAACCACTTAAAAAGTTTCGATGTTTCCTTAATACCTTGAGAAGTCAGAGCACCTAAAAATCTAGACAAAAATGTTGCCAGAGACGTAACTAGAATTGCATAAACAATATTAGCTGACACTGTGCTCTCCTACTAGATAAGCTATGGTTCCACCAATTACACCTGCTAACAAAATTGACCACTCTGGTGAGAATAAATAAATAATTGGTCCCAATATAGTTCCAAGCAAAACTGATAGAGTTACCGGTATAGTTTTAGATGCCCCAACCATCATGCATAAAAAATAAACTGGATTAAGAATCGCTAATCCCATCATCATATCTTTATTCAAATATTCTGAAAAAGAGAAACCTATAAATGTTCCGATAACCGATACACTTACAGTTGCACTTCCAATACCAATCCAATAATCAATTCTGTATTCTTTTGGAATTTTTTTGTAATTGCTTTTCATGATTAGCCAAGCAGAAACAGCAATGAAATGACAAGAAAAGTAATATTTCCACTTAGGTTGACTTTTGTGCATCATTAACGGGAATAAGGATACAGCCATAGGGTAAAGTCTTGCGTTAACAAACCAAACCGCCAAAAAAATATTTAACAAAGATGCTCCAATTAACATGGACTCAGCCATTACTAGTGAGCCCGGTAAAGCATAAGTCAAAACAGTTGAAAAAATACTTTCCTGAATATTAAAGCCTAAATTTTTAAAGAGAGCTCCTATTGCTATAAAGCAAAAAGTAAGAGCAATAGCTGGACTATCATGTGTAAATATAGATCTATATCCTTTAAAGAAAAAATTTTTATTAATCATTATCCACCTAGGAACAATCTACCAACATCAGGATTTTGAAGTAAGTCGTCTCCTTTACCTGCAATAGCAGTTTGCCCAGATACTAAAACGTATCCTATATCTGCAAACTCCAATCCTTTTTTGGCATTTTGTTCTACTAGAATGATTGTTTTTTTTTCATTTTGCTGAAGATCTCTTAATATTTCAAAAACCATCTCAATATATCTAGGTTCAAGTCCAATTGATGGTTCATCTACTAAAAGTACTGAAGGTTTCATAACTAACGCTCTAGATATTTCTAGTAATCTTCTCTCTCCACCAGATAAAACTTTTGCAGGTTGGTTTCTTCTATTTCTTAACCTTTCATACTTTTCAAAAATTCTTTCAGCCTCTTCATAAGACTCATCTGTTTTTTCTTTTATATATCCTCCCATTAATAAGTTTTCTTCTACTGTCATATCTGGAAATACAGAGTTATCCTGCAATATATAAGCTATACCGACTGACTTTAACTTTTCAGCTGGGGTAAGATTTGTAATTTCTTTTCCTTCCAGTTCAATTTGGCCAGAAAAAATATTTGTAAAACCATATATTGAATGAAGAATTGTAGATTTGCCTGCACCATTAGGTCCAATTAAACACAAAGACTGGGCTTTATTAACGAATAAATCAAAGTTATGTAAAATTTCCATTTTTCCATAACCTGCATTTAAATTTTTAATAGTTAAATGAACTTCGTTTGGAGATAATTTTTTTAAATCATCTGGTGTAGGAGCTTTTCCTAATACTTCATATTGGTTGGCCATTATTGTGCTCCTAAATACGCATCAACGACACGTTTATCATTTTTAATTTCATCAGGTGATCCATTAGCTAACATTTTACCATGAGCTAAACAAAAAATATTTTCTGCTAATTGCATAATAACTCTCATGTTATGCTCAATCACCAAAAGTGTTATCCCAAAATCTTGATTTACTTTAATTAACCTATCAATAATACCATTTATTAAAGTTGGATTAATTCCAGCTGTAGGCTCATCTAATAATAACATTTCTGGTTCATTCATCAATGCCATTGCCAGTTCTAATAATTTTTGCTGACCAAAAGATAGATCTCCTGCTCTTAGATTTCTTTTTTGAAATAACCCCACGAAATTCAATAAATTTTCAGCTTTATCTGTTAATTCTTGTGGAATTTTTGAAAATATTTTCATTAAATCTGCGTCACTGCCTTTATGACTAATAAGCATATTTTCTATACAATTAAGTTTTCCATAAATTCTAGTTTGCTGAAAAGTTCTCAATAATCCTAACTTAGCAATTACTGGAACTGGTAATTCTGAAACTTCTTTGCCATTAAATTTAATAGATCCATTATCTATTGGGTAAGTGCCTACAATCGAATTGAATAACGTGGTTTTTCCAGAACCATTTGGTCCAATTAATCCAACTATCTTTCCTTTTTCAACATTCATTGAGATGTCAACGTTCGCTTTTACACCTCCGAACGATTTGCTTACATTATTAACTTCTAAAATACTCATTTTAGTTCTACCTGAGCTTTACGATCCTTTTCATCAACTACTTCACCAAATCTCTCTGGATATTTTTCTCTTAACCATCCCATAATTCCTTCTGGGAAATAAATTACAATTACAACAATCAAAACACCTAAGGCAACATACTGCCAACCCAAAAAGAATGTCCAAAAGCCTTCTTTAAAAATATGAAAAACAGTTGCACCAATAATTGGACCCCAAAGTGTTCCTTTGCCTCCAAGTATTGCCATCAATACCATGAATACTCCCATCTCTCTTCCGTCGAATGCAACATCTGTAGAGTCGATATATCCAACTAAACCTCCCATTATTCCTCCTGCCAAACCGCAGAAGAATGCTGATATCATCCAACCAATAATTTTATATTTCATTGTTTCAATTCCCATAGCCTCAGCTTTATCTTCATTGTCCCTAATTGCATTTAATATCAACTTAAATCTTGTTGTATAAATTGATCTAACAGTTACGAAGGTAAGAACTAAAACAAAAAAACTTAGGAAATAAAAAAATTCACCTCTTGAATCTAAACTTCCAACGTCAGGAAATGGTGGCGTAGTGAAACCTTGTCCGGCTCCAATGATTTCAATTCCTCCAGAAATTTCACCTGCTGCAACACCTAATCCCAATGTACAAATTGCAAAATAATGTCCTCTTAGCCCTAAAATAGAGTACCCAATTAAACCTGCCACAATAGTTGGTACAACTGCAGCAACTATCAATCCGACAGCCATCCCCTGAAAAAATTGCACAGGAGTGTGTACAAATGTTTTCTCACCACCACTTTCTGTCCACTCAGCTAGTGGGAAAAACATTCCAACTTGCACCGAAGCACATAGATACATACCAAGACCGTAAAAGAGAATATTTCCAAATGAATTATACCCCATTTCACCACCTTGAATATTCCAGGTAGTAGCAAGAACAATTAATACACATAATATTGATAATTGAACTTTAAAAGCTGGAAAAATAAACGGAGCGGCTATACCAAAGATCAAAATCCCAATGTATAAAATTAAATTATTTTTCATTATTTTAAGTACTCTCTTTTTTTAGAAAGTTTGAATCTTCTATAAATAAGTATTAAAACTAAAAGCAAAAATACTGACCCTATTCTAAATTCTGTTCCTAAAATATAATCAGCAAATTCCTCAAATACCCCTAATCCCATTCCTGACATTGCAACACCTGGTAAATTTCCTAATCCAGCTACAATAACAATCATAAATGATCTTATTGTGTAAGGTAAACCCATGTAGGGATGGATTGTAAATGTTATAGATATTAAAGCTCCTGCAACACCACAAAGGGCTGCATTAATTCCAAATGTTGCTGCATAAACTTTTTCTGTATCTACACCTAAAATCTTTGCTGCTCTTGCGTTTTGTGCTGTAGCCCTAATAGCACGTCCAAGTTTAGATTTTTTCATATAAATTACTAAACAAATTGCAAATAAAATACTTATAAACGCGGAAAATATTTTTGAATTCGGCAACACAACATTATTATTAAATAACATAGTTGTTCCATAATCTGAATTTGCAAGAACAACATCTGCTCCAAATGCAAAGTTCATTAATTGCATGAAAAGAATACTTATTCCAAAAGTCGCTAAAATAGAGATAAATAAATCCCTATCTACTACTTTATTAATTACAAGTTTGTAAATTGCTATTCCAACAAAATACATTATTACTGGAGCAACGATTACTCCCCAGGCTGGATGAATTCCATATAGATACATAAAATAAGCAATGTATCCACCTAATATAACAAGATCTCCTTGAGCAATATTAATTATATTCATTACTCCCCATTGAAGTGCCATACCATATGCAATCAATGCAAATAAAATTCCAAGTAATATTCCATCCAAACATGCTTGAACAGAAATCATTGGATATTGGAAGACCATGAAATCCATAATGAATCCTTTAAAAAAATACCCCCTATATATAATATATTAGGGGGTATTTATAGATTTGTTTTTATCTTTTAGACCAAGAAGGAATTGGGTGAATTAACTTAGCCGATGCCCATTTAGTTGGAGCAACAACTTTATTTTCACATTTTCCTGCATCATCACACATTACTTGGAAAAGTACCATTGGCTTGTCAACATTCTGACCACCTTCAGCAAATTTTATGTTTCCATAAAAAGTTTGCATGTTTGTAGCTGCAAGAGCATCTCTTACTTTTTTTTGATCAAAAGAATTTGCTCTCTCAAATGCATCTTTAAATACCAATAGAGCAGCTGATGACTCTGCTGCTTGATATGGAGGTGCATAACCAAACTCTTTAGTAAAGTCTGCATCGTATGTCATACCATCTTTAAAGAAGTTATCTTTATAGGTTAGTGTTTTGTGCCACTGAGAAGCGCATAAAGCATATTGTGAGTTTTTGCCGTGTTGCTTTGATAATTTAGCTGCATCGCAGTGTGTCATAGCTAACATTGGAACATCTACTTTCATCTCAGATATTTGTCTGATAGCGGTTAGAGCACCTTTAGTATGACCTGAAACAACTAAAACATCTGGTTTCATTTGTTTCACTTTGACTAAAGTAGCAGCCATATCATTAAGCTCTTTTGGTAACTTATCATCAATTACTTTTTTAGAGCCAGTTCTCTTAATTGCATCTAGCACACCAAGTCTTACATCTTGAGAAAATGCATCTTGTTCAAACGCCATTGCAACAGTTACTGGTTTTCCATTATTCTTTTCAACCGCTAGGTCTATAGCAACATCAAGATATAAGTTAGCTGGAGCTAATACAGCAAATAGATATTTGTAACCTTTTGTGAACAAAGATCTAGATGCTCCATTTGCTTCAACCATTGGAACACCATATTTTTCAGTTACCGGAGCAATCGCTTTAGTTAAACCAGAACTGTAAGGGCCAAGCATGAACTCAACACCGTCTTGTGATATCAATCTTTCTGCAAGCTGTGCAGCTCTCTTAGGGTTTGATTCATCATCGTAATAAATAATATCAAACTTATAAGTTTTTCCACCAACTTTAACACCACCCATGCTGTTAATTCTGTCAACGGCCATGTTATAACCATTTTGAGTATGAACACCATTAGATGAGTATTTACCTGTTAATGAAATTGCAGCACCTAAAATAATTTTGTCTCCAACAACTTTTGCAAAAGATGCAACTGAAGTTGAAAATAAAATTACTAATGCAGAAACAAAACTTAAAATTATTTTATTTAATCTCATTTTATTTCCTCTTTAATTAATTAATTATGAGTAGATTAAATAAGAAATTTAATTTATTGCAAGTGACAATAAAACCGCGAGCAGATCTAATATTGTTGCAATGCAACAATAATACAGGCAATTATTACTAAAACACTCGCAGAAATTGTATTAATAGTTTTTGGATTTGCAGTAATCCATTTTATTAATTTTTGCGCAAGTATTGCATAACCAATCAAAGATAAAAAATCTAAAACAATATAAGTTATTATTAAAATTATAAATTGTGTTAATAAATTTGAATTAAAATCAATAAATTGCGGGAAAATAAAAGGAAAAAACATCCAAGCCTTAGGACTTGTGCCAGCAACTAAAAAACCATCTCGAAAGAAAGATAAATTGCTTTTTTTAATTTCTCCTTCGCTTGAAATAGTTTTTGGACGTGATTTATAGATATCATATGCAAGATATAAAATATAAATTACTCCTATCCATTTAAATATATTTAAGATTGTTGAGTTCTCAGAAAAAAAAGATCCTATTACAAAAATAACTAGAGTTGCCTGAATTAAATTTGCAGTTATATCCCCTAATGCCGACCAAACACATTTTCCTACTCCATAATTCATTGAATAAGAGATAATTACAATTCTAGGGGTTCCAGGTGTAATGAATAAAAAAAATATAATTTGAAGGTAAAGAATAAAATCTAGAGGGAGCATAAAAGAAGATAGTCCTTAAAAACCGGGAGCTAAAGATGGCTAAGAAGGACTATCCAATTCATAATATCAGAGGCTAAAAAAAATGCATTAATTTTTTTTTTCAAATATAAAGGATTAATGAAAAAAAAAGGTCACAGGCCAATTACTAAAGTCAAAAATCCAGAGCCCAAAATGGACAATCCAGATTGGATCATTTGGGCGGCTTGGGCTGACAGGATCACTTTCGAGGAAATTGAAAAAAAAACAGGAAAGAAAGAATCTGATGTAATTAAAATTATGCGAAGATCTTTAAAACCATCATCTTTCAGGTTATGGAGAAAAAGAGTAAACCAAAAAAGTATAAAACATCGAAAAAAGTTTGAATATTCTAGAAAAGAAATAGCTAGTAAAATTAAAAAAGGTGACTATCTATAGTTAATGAAAAAAATTACCATGTATACAGGTCCGTTATGTAATTATTGTGAGGCTGCAAAAAGATTATTAGCTAGAAATAATGCACCTTATAATGAAATTGATATTTCAAAAGTTGATGGGGCAATGGATGAGATGATTAAAAAAGCTAATGGAAAAAGAACTATTCCACAAATTTTTTTTGATGACCAGCATATCGGTGGTTATGATGAAGTAAGAGCATTAGAAAAAGGAAATAAACTTCAAGATCTTTTAAATAATTAATTCCACTCATCAAAAGCTAATTGTTTCTTAGCTAAAGAGCTTAAATCTTTTAGTTTAACTCTATCTTTATATTTAATTTCATAATCTTCAGCCGCAAAATCTGGTGGACTCTTTCCCTCTAAAAATTTTTTTGATTGTTTTACTGTATAATCTAGATTTTTTTTACAATAAGGTGTTGCACCAACGTAAACAACGTTTGAATAATTTTTTCCTGAATGTTTGTCTTCAACGGCATGAACAACGTCTGGATGCCACCAAACAGTATCACCTGGCTTCATTTTTGGAATTGAAACTAAACCTTTTAACAGTAATGAATGATAATCTTTATTTACTGATAAAGCTCTCCCAAGTTTTGATCCACACAATTCATTTTCTTCAACATCATCTAATAATGCTCTAGTTAAAACATAAGCAATTCCTTTAGCAATAGGTATTAATTGTAAAGTCCCATCACTTGGTCCTTGCTCTGTTAAAGCAGTCCATCCTTGAAATGTTCTAAATACATGTGCAACCGCAGGAGATTCGAACTCTATTGTTCTGTCTCTATACTTTGCTTCAAATGGATTATATTTTTCAAAGTTATCAGAAAAAATATCTCTATAAATTTTTTGGTAATAACTGTCAGTCCATCTTTCAATAGATCCAGCATCACAATGAGGAGAAAGTCCCAAAGTATCATCCCCTGGCTCTCTTCTTCTTACTCTATCAGCATAGGATAATTCTTTATTTGGATCAAAAACTTTATATTCGGCGTTTTCATATACCCAAAGATTATTAAGCCATTTTTTTACTTTAGCCATTTGCTCTGAGTGTCTAATTTCAATCTGTGCTCTGGACCAATAAAGACCATAAATTTGAGGTTTTGCAGATTGCAAATCACTAAAATAATTGTCTAGATTAGATTTTTTTTTTTGATCCTCATAATAATTATTTTCATCGATATATTTCTCTAATTTCACATTTAAATTTTGAATCATTTTGTCATCAAAAACATCTCGGATAATTACACACCCTCTTTTTTTAATGTTATTTATTTCTTGCATATTTTCCTGATCTATCTGATTAAAACTTATCTCTGGAATTATAGATTTGTTCTTTTCTTTAAGAGTTAAAATTTCATCTATTTCAGCTTTTACAAAATTTTCTATTTTATTAAAATTTTCTATATAATCTTTTGAAAAATTTCTTAATTCTTTTTTTATTGCCTTTATATTAATATCTTCAAACATTAAATTTAGCTCTTTGGTTTAAAAACTAAACATACTCCATTATTACAAAATCTCTTTCCAGTTGGTTTAGGACCATCCTCAAATATATGACCATGGTGACCACCACATTTTTTACAATGATATTCGGTTCTTGGGTAACCTAAATATTGATCTGTTTTTGTTTCAAACACATCTGGTAGAGACTCATAAAAAGAAGGCCAACCTGATCCACTCTCATATTTTGTTTTAGAGTCAAACAATTTTTCTCCACAATTTGCACAATGAAAACTCCCTTCTCTTTTTTCATGATTGAGTTCACTCGAACCAGCAAGCTCAGTCCCTTCTTCAAATAAAATTAATTTTTGTTCTGCAGTTAAATTTGGATTTATTTTTTTTGTCATGATCTAATATATTTAGCACAAGATTGATGTAACATTGAATGTAATTTAACAAGTTTGTTAAAATCTTTATTATAACCACCACCCAAAACTCCACAAAATGGTATCCGTCTAGAAAAAAAATTTTCTACTACAAGCTCATCTCTAAGTTTTATTCCCTCGTCAGAGATTTTTAATTTACCTAATCTATCATTAAAATGAATATCAACACCTGCTATATAAAAAACAAAATCAAAATTTTCATGATTTAACTCGTTTAAATAATGTTTAAGTTTTTTGATATAATTATCATCCTCTAAATTATCCTCTAATTCTACATCTAAATCACTATTTGATTTTTTAGCAGGATAATTAGTTTTGGAATGCATACTGAATGTAAAAACGCTTCTGTTGTTTTTAAAGATTTCTGAATTGCCATTTCCTTGGTGAACATCTAGATCAACAATCAAAATTTTATTTGCTAAACCTCTATTGAGTAAATAATGTGCGGCGACTGCTACGTCATTAAATACACAATAACCTGCTCCACCATTATAACTTGCATGATGACTACCTCCTGCTGTATTGCATGAAATACCATAATTTATTGCAAGTTTAGATGCGAGAACAGTTCCACCTGTAGCAACTAAAGATCTTTGCACAACACTATCTACAAGTGGAAATCCAATTTTTTTTACTCCCTCTTTGCTCAAGGTTTTATTTTTAATATCTAAAATATAATTTTTTGAATGTGCGTAACTTAATGTTTCAAACGAACAAGCTGAAGGTTTGTGAAATTTATTTACAATTTTGTTTTGAATTAAATAATTAGCCAATTCTCCAAATTTATTAATTGGAAATTTGTGATCATCACCAATTTTAGCAAAATAATCCACGTGATTAACTACTGGTAACTCCATGGTTACTCTAGAACTCTGATAGGCTTTCCATTAACACAAGCCTCTAACCCTTCAATCATTTGATTATAAAAAATACTATAATTTTCAGCTGTTACATAACCAATATGCGGTGTAAGTAGTGCATTTGGTAAAAATCTAAGCTTATTATTTTCTGGTAAAGGCTCTTTTTCATATACATCAATTCCCGCACCTGCAATTACATTGGTTGATAAAGCAATAATTAAGTCATCTTCATTAACAATGGGTCCACGAGAAGTATTAATCAAAAAAGCTGTTTTTTTCATTTTATCAAATTCTTTTATGGTAATACAATCTTTGTATCTTTCACCTCCATGAACATGAATTGAAAGTACATCAGAATTTATAATTAAGTCATCTTTGCTACAAGGGAGCACATCTAACTCTTTGCACTTGTCTAAGCTCAAGTTTTCACTCCAGGCCATTACTTGCATTCCAAATGCTTTTCCAATTTTTGCAACTTCTGTACCTACTCTACCTAGACCAATCAAACCTAAGATTTTTCCTTTCAATTCCACTCCAATTGTAGTTTGCCAATACCCTTGGTACATATTATCAAGCTCTTCTTTCAAATTTCTAGCTAAACCAAGAATTAATGTCCAAGTTAATTCGGGTGTTGGATTTAAATTTATATCTGTTCCACAAACTATAATTTTTCTTTTCTTAGCAGCCTCTAAATCAATAGATTTGTTTCGTAATCCACTTGTGATTACAAATTTTAAACTATTTAGATTATCAATTAAATTTTTTGTAATTGGTGTTCTCTCTCTCATAATTAATAAGGCCCCAAAATCAGATAATTGTTCAATTGCATCTGCTTCATCTAGAAAGGGTTCGCTGAAGATTTTAAATTCGTATTTCCCAGATAGTTTTTCTAAGTCTACAAACTGTTGGGCAACGTTTTGGTAATCATCTAATATAGCAACTTTAAGCATTTTTAACTTTCTTATTTGATAACAAAATTCCTGTAATTATAAAACAAGCGCCTAAAATATGATAAAACATAAATTTTTCACTAAAAAAAATCATCGCCATTATTGCGCTCAAAATTGGCATTAGGTGTAAAAAAACACCAGAACGATTAGCACCAATCATAGATATTCCTTTTATCCATAATAGAAAAGATGCCAAACCTGGAAACAAAACCACGTAAGATAAAATTAAAATAAAAGGTAATTCTAAATTAATCCTAAAGCCAATTTGATATTCAATAAAATAAACTGGTATCAAAAATATTAAACCAAAAGTAATTACTACTTGAAGTAATGAAATTTGGGTTAACTCGTATTTTTTACCTTTTAATAATGTAGAATATAATGCCCATGAAAACATTGCTATCACCATTGTAATATCACCTTTATTGAAATCTAAATTTTTTAATATTTCTAAATTAGCTTTTGTAATAATCACAATTACACCAGCAAAAGAAAACACTACCCCTATAATTTGAAAAATATTTGTCTTTTCAATTTTTAAAATTGAAGAAAACAACATAATCATCACAGGTATCGTTGAAATCATTAAAACTCCACTTATCACCTGAGTAAAATTTAATGAATAATAAACAATTGAATTAAATACCGTAATACTAGTAACTCCCAAAACAATGAAAAGCTTATAGTTTTTAATTATATAGTTTCTTTTTTCTAATATTTCAGGAATTGTAAAGGGTGCTAAAATTAGCCAGGCAAAAAACCATCTATAAAAATTTAATGAAAAAGGTGGGACTTCGTAAAAACTAGCTAGTTTACCTACTACAAAATTACCTGCCCAGAAAGTAACGGTTAAAAATAGATAAACATAAGCTAAGAAATTATTATTTTTGGTCACTTAACTAAATCTAAGCGAACTATAAGGTTTTAAATCTAAATTTGTATTTTCGTTCGCTATCATCCCTGAAACAATCTTTCCAGAAATTGGACCTAAAGTCCATCCTAAATGATGATGCCCAAAACAATAATAAATATTTTTGTAATTTTTTGATTGCCCCATAACAGGTAAAAAATCTGGTAAAGTTGGTCTAAATCCTAGCCACTCATCCTCATGCTCAGGTAAATCTCCAAGCATATACTTTGCATTATTTATTAAATTTTTAACTCTTGATTTAGATAGTGGGTTGTTTAACCCACCAAATTCAACAGTTCCAACAACTCTTAAACCTTGTTCCATCGGTGTAATTCCAAATCCACGGTTAGAAAATATTACAGGTCTGCTTAATAAATGATCGCAATTTTTGAAATGAACATGATATCCACGCTCTGTATCTAAAGGTATTTTTTCACCAAGATTGTCTGTTAATTTTTTTGAAAAAGCACCACAAGCAATTATTGCTTTATCAAAAATGTGACTTTGAGTTTCAGTTTTGAAAACTGGTTTTTCTTCATCAAAACTTATATCATTAATATTAACTTTGTTAAATTTTCCACCTTTTTCCAAAAATAAATCAAATAACTTTAAAAGAATTCTTTTTGGATTTCTTGCATGTCTTGCATAAGGATAAAATACACCTGCATGGTAGATTGGTTTTATATTTGGTTCAAGATCATGAATCTCATCTTTATTTACCAATTGTTGTTCTACTCCTAATTCTTCCCTTACTCTGATTTCTAATTCTCTACTTTTTAAATCTTTGTCATTCCAAATATAAAGAATACCTTTGTTTTCAACTAAGCCTTCCAAATCAATTTCTTCAAACAATTCATCATAAGCTGGTAATGCTAAATCTAAAATTTGATGCATATTTTTAGCAGTATGCATCATCTTTGTTTTAGAAGTATTCATTATAAATTTTATAAACCATGGAATCATTTTAGGAACGTAATTCCATTTTAAAGCTAGTGGACCAGTAGAGCTGAGTAACATAGCCGGGACATCCGCTAAAACATCAGTTCTGTTTAAAGAAAGAGATGCATATGGTGAAAAGTGACCTGCATTACCATAGGAAGCAGCTTGGCTACCTGGGTTATCTCTATCAAAAATAGTTACATGGAAACCTTTTTTTTGAAGAAACAATGCGTTAGATACACCTTGAATTCCTGCTCCAACTATTCCTACTTTAAGATTTTTATTCACAAAATTGTTATACAAGTAAATATTATATTTTTAGAGTGACAAATTATGCAATAATTTGTTTATGATTAATTTTTGCACTTAATACTATACCAAAACCAATCATAGTGGCCAACATTGAAGAACCTCCATACGACATGATTGGTAATGGAGAACCAACTATAGGTAGCAGACCCAAAACCATAGATAAGTTTACCACAATATAAATAAATATTGCAAAAGCATAACCAAAACAAAAAAGTCTAGCAAAATTACTTCTCGAAATAGCTCCTATTCTTACAATTCTAAAAATTATTATTGAGTATAATATTAATAGACCAACCGAGCCTATAAAACCAAATTCTTCTGAAAATAAAGTAAATATAAAATCTGTGTGTTTTTCAGGTAAAAAATCTAAATAGCTCTGGGTGCCTTTTAAAAAACCTTTTCCATTAAGGCCACCAGAACCAATAGCTATTTTTGACTGTATAATTTGATATCCAGCACCCAATGGATCTCTATCTGGATCTAAAAAAGTTAATATTCTTAATTTTTGATATGGTTTTAGGAATGAGATTATAAATGGCAAGGAAATTAAGAAAGTAATAAATGAATATATAAAATATTTAATTTTCATGCCTCCTAACCACAAAATAATTAATCCACTTAAAGCAATTAATATTGAAGTACCAAGATCGGGTTGAGAAATAACGAAAATTATAGGAATTATTATGATCGACAACACAATAGTTATACTGGTAAATGAATTAACATTTTCTATTTTTAATCTATGAAAATATTTTGCCAAACACATTATAATTGCTACCTTCATTAGCTCTGATGGTTGCAAAACAAACAAATAAAGATCCATCCATCTTTGTGAGCCAGAGGACTTTATTCCAAAAAATGAAACATAAATTAATAAAAGTATTACTATAAGGTAGATTATATAAGAAAAGTTATGCCAAAGTTTTATATTAAAGAAAGCTATAAAAATCATTAAAGGAAAAAAAATCGCAAGTTTTACAAAATGATTTTTTGTATGAAAAAGTATTTCACCGCCATCTGTAGAATACATAACAAAAACACTTAATACAGAAAGAAGAATAACAGAAATCAATAATATATAATCTAAGTTTCTTATTTTTTGAAATAATGTAATCTCACTATTCAATCTATCGTGCTGAAACATTTAAACAGTAATCCTTTCAAAATTTGATTGTTTATTTCTTAAATCATGCCTATCTATGATTAATTTAAATAATTTTTTAGCAATTGGTGCAGCTGCCTTACTTCCCGAACCACCATGCTCTATAATTATACTAAGCGCATATCTCGGATTAACATATGGGCCGTAAGCGATATACAAAGCATGATCTCTATCTTTGTATGGTATTTGCTCTAATTCTAAATCTAATTCTCTCTCTCTTTTGCTAATTCTCTTTACCTGAGCTGTTCCTGTTTTTCCTGCAAACTGATATTTAGGGTCATCAATTCTTGATTTATAAGAAGTTCCAAATCTTTCATTGGTCGAAGCAAACATTGCCTCTTGAACAATCTTAATATTTTTTTGGTTTTTAAATAACTTTTTATCTAACAATTCCTCAGAGTCGGTATCAAATAATAAACCGCTTTCCATCGATTGTTTTGCACCTTCATAAGAAATTGGATTACTGTCCACAACTATTTTTGGTTTTATTGCATATCCTCCATTTGCAATTTGTGCAGTCATCATACAAAGTTGTAAAGGAGTTGTTTGTGTATAGCCTTGACCAATACCCGTTATTAAGGTCTCCCCTAATACCCAGCCTTTGCCTAGATTATTTTTTTTCCATTTTGTATTTGGAAATAATCCTTTTTTTTCAATATCAAAATAATCACCAAGTACTTTTTTTCCTAAGCCAAACTTTTCAGCTGTAATATTTAATCTATCAACACCTAGTAACCTAGCAACCTCATAAAAATATGTATCGCATGATTGTTTCATTGCATTTTTCAAACTTACCCAACCATGTCCTTTTTCCTTCCAGCAGTGAAATGTTTGTCCATATAATTCTATTTTTCCTGTGCATTTAACTTTAAACTTTGTATCTATTACTTTGTTTTCTAAAGCTGAAAGAGCAACGATTGGTTTTATTGTTGAACCTGGTGAGTATAGACCCGAAAGAGTCTTGTTTATTAGTGGTTTTAATGGATTATTTCTAATTAGTTGCCATTCATCTTGACTTATTCCGAATAAAAACGAATTTGGATTATAAGATGGAGATGAATACATTGCTATTATATCTCCAGTGTAAATATCCATTACACTTATAGACCCTGCTTTTTCATTTAAAAATTCTCCACAAGCTTTTTGTATTTCTGTATCTAGAGTTAAACGTATTTTTGATCCTTGCTCACCTTTTTGATGCTCAAGTTGATTAATTCTTTTACCGTAAGCATTAACTTCATATCTTTGAATAGCATTTGTTCCAATTAAATGATTTTCAAGTTTTTTCTCTAAGCCCAGTTTTCCAATTTTCATTCCTGGTACAAATCTTGCTTTGATGGTTTCATTTTCTAAAATTTCTTGTTCATTTGGTTGACTCACATATCCAAGAACATGTGTGTATACATCATTAAATGGATAATTTCTGGAGATTGTCATTACGGGTTTAACACCCACAAGATCGTATAAATAATTATTAATTTTTACAAATTGACTCCAGCTTAAATTTTCAGAAACAATAATGCTATCCCAAGGTTTTAACTCTGTTTTTAATTTATTTATTCTTGCAATTCTTTTGTCACTTAAATTTAAAAGATTTTTCAATCTAACTAATAAGTAATTGAAATTCTCAACTTGCTCTGGAATTATGTGTAATTGATAAACTTTTAAATTTCCTGCAATTACATTTCCAAAATAATCAACTATATTTCCTCTTGTAGGTGGGAGTTTCCATTCTCTAATTCTATTTTTGTCAGAAAGAGTAAGGTATTTTTTATTTTCATTTATTTGAAGAGAAAATAAACGAGCAACGATACCAACAAAAACTACTACTTTTGCTGCTCCAATTATGAACATCCTTCTATTAATTACATCAGTTTTTCTTATTCCTGAATTAGATTTAATCATTTGTTTGATATGAAATTCTTTCGTTTAAAAAATTAAAAAATAAAAAAAATATTGGATAAAATAAAACAGTAAAACCTGAGTTAATTAAATAATTAGTGTAATCAACTTTAATTAAAAATACTAAATCCAAAATAATTACTTGAATTGAATTTATTAATAAAATTGTGAATAATAATGATATCCAGTCTTTCATAAAATTTGGGGATAAAGTAATATTTCTTATATAAGCTGTTACTGAGCAAAGAATAAGGTAACAAAAACTACTAATTCCTATTGGTATACCTATAACAACATCATTAATTATACCTGAAAAGAAAATTGCTAGATAACCTAATTGATCAGGATTTCTTAAAGTCCAAAAGAAAATTAATAGATGAACAAAATTGAAAGAAAAATAATCAAGTTTTAAGTAATTAAAATCAAATTCATTAAATACAGAAAAAAATAACATTATAAATGGCACGTAGGATAAGAATATTTTTAAAAAAGGACTTTTATTAAGTGATGACATTATTCTTCTCCACCTATTTTATAGGAAACTATTTTTACATAGTTGAGTTGTGTAAAATCAGAAAAAAAGTTAATTTTTCCTTCTAATATATTATCAATTTTTCCAATTGGTATACCGGGTTTGAATAAACCACCAAGACCTGAGGTGTAAGCAAAAATTTCTTTATTTTTAAAATCTTCTCTAAATTCTTCTTGAGTATGTTCAATTTTTCCAAAATCACTTCCTGTACCAGAAATTACAGCTTGTATATCATCTGGCTCTAATACAGATGGTATTTTACTATTAAGATCAGACAATAGTAATGCCCTTGAATTAGTATAATTTACTTCAATTATTTGGCCAACTAGATAAACATCATCAATAACAGCCATTCCAATTTTTACTTTATCTTTTGTGCCTTTATTTAATACTACTGATTTTAAATATGGGCTGTCTTTATCAATTAAAACTCTGGCAAATATTTCTTGTGAATTTATACTTTCGTCAAGTAACTCTCTAAGTTTTTCATTTTCTGCATTTAAAAACTTATTTTGCAATTTAAGTTGGTCAGAATTTTCTATTTTAATTAATTCTTTCTGATGACTTTCATACAAATCCATATGCGATTTGAATTTTGAAGTTATTTCTTTTAATTTATTTTCTGGAATTGAAGCAATATGAGATGATCTATAAATTACTTCATTAATTCCTAATTTAACAAATTGTATTGCTTTAAAATTAAAATTACTTAGAACAATTACAAAGATTGATAAAACAATTAAAGTTAGTAAAGAAAATTTTTGTTTATCTTTTTTTTTTAAAAAAGCTGACCTGATGGCAATTACAAAATCATCTCTGCCAGTAGCCATTTTTTCTAATATTCAGATAACATAGTAGAAAAAGTTTCTTCTTGATCCAAAGCTTTACCTGTACCAACAGCTACACAAGATAACGGATCATCTGCTATATGAACTGGTAAACCTGTTTCTTTAGAAAACCTTTTATCGATATTTTTTAACAAAGCACCACCACCTGTTAAAGTTAAACCCATATCAACTAAATCAGCTGACAACTCAGGTGGAGTATTTTCTAACGCATCTTTAATTGCACCAACCATTTGTTTCATAATATCGTTTAGTGCTTCAGCAGTATCTTCCTCTGTAATATTTACTTCCTTAGGTGTACCTGATCTCAAATCTCTTCCTTTAACTGGATAAGTATTTGTTCCCGTTGGTACAGCTGTTCCCATTTCTTTTTTAATTTTTTCAGCAGTAGTATCACCAATTAATAAATTATATTCTTTTCTCATATAATCTATGATTGCTGTATCCATTGAGTCGCCTGCAACTCTTAAAGATTTAGAATAAACTAATCCTCCTAAAGACATTACTGCAATTTCACTTGTGCCCCCGCCAATATCTACAATCATTGAACCAGTTGCTTCAGAAATTGGTAGATTTGCTCCAATAGCTGCTGCAATTGGTTCTTCAATTAGCTGAACTCTTCTTGCACCTGCTGCTAAAGCGCTATCTTGGATTGCTTTTCTTTCAACTGGTGTTGAACCAGTTGGCACACAAATCAATATTCTAGGGTTAGCAAATGTGCTTCCTTTATGAACTTTTTTAATAAAATGTTTAATCATTTCCTCGGTAACTATGAAATCTGCGATAACACCATCTCTTAATGGTCTGATTGCGCTTATATTACCTGGTGTTCTTCCTAGCATTGTCTTAGCTTCATCTCCAACAGCTAATACATTTTTTTTTCCACCTTGATCAACTATTGCAACAACTGAAGGTTCATTAAGAACTACACCTTGACCCTTTAAAACTACAAGTGTGTTTGCTGTTCCAAGATCAATTGCCATATCTTGGCTCCATATTTTTTTAACACTGCTAAATAACCCCATTATATCCCTCTTACTTTCTGACTTTCTTGCTCCATAGGAGCTGTTTTATCTCGTTTAATTATCATTTTATTTAATGCATTTATGTAAGCATTTGCTGATGCAACTAAAGTATCTGTATCTGCTGCTTGACCTACAGTTGTTTTACCTTTCTCCTCAATTTTTACACTTACAGTTGCTTGTGCATCTGTACCTTCTGTAACAGCATGAACTTGATAAAGTTGCAAGTTAACATCATGAGGATACAAAGTTTTTATACATTTAAATATTGCATCAACTGGTCCATCACCAGTTTCAGAAGTTTGTTTTACATCTCCATATACATCTAAAGTCATTTCTGCTCTCTGTGGTTCACCTGTTCCTGCAAAAACCTTTAATGATTTTAAACTAATAGCACTAACTTTGTTATCAATAATTAAACTATCATCTACTAAAGCAATAATATCTTCATCATAAACATGTTTTTTCTTATCAGCCAAAACTTTAAATTTTGCAAATGCATTGCTTACAACATCATCTGTAAGATCTGGGTAACCTAAACTATTCATTTTATCTTTAAATGCGTGACGTCCAGAATGTTTTCCCATCACTAGTGATGTTTGTTTCACGCCAACGCTTTCAGGTGTCATTATTTCGTATGTTTGTCTATTTTTTAACATTCCATCTTGATGAATTCCTGCTTCATGTGCAAAAGCGTTTTTACCAACAATTGCTTTATTGTATTGGACTGGAAATCCTGTAGCATTAGAAACAATTTTTGATGCTTTATTCAACAAGGTTGTATTAATTCCTGTATCATATGGCATTAAATCCGGTCTTGTTTTAATTGCCATCACAACTTCTTCTAACGCAGCATTACCTGCTCTTTCACCTAAACCATTTATTGTACATTCAATTTGTCTAGCACCTGCTTGAACACCAGCTAATGAGTTAGCTACTGCTAAACCTAAATCATTATGACAATGAGTTGATAAAATTGCTTTATCTATATTTGGAACTTTATTTAATAAAGTTTCAATAATTGAAGTAAATTCAGATGGTATTGTATAACCAACCGTGTCAGGAATATTAATTGTTGTAGCTCCATTTTTAATTGCAAGCTCTACAGTTTTACACATGTAATCCATATCAGTTCTTGTACCGTCTTCACAAGACCACTCAACATCATCTGTAAACTTTCTTGCATAAGCAACATGTTTTCCAATTGATTCATAAACATCTTCTGGAGACATATTTAATTTATGCTTCATGTGTAATGGACTTGTTGAAATAAAAGTATGAATTCTAAATCTTGGTGCATGTTTAAGAGCTTCATAAGCTCTATCAATATCTTTTACAGAATGTCTAGAAAGTCCTGCGGGAATAGAATTCTTTAGAATTTTACTTACTTCTGAAACAGCTTCAAAATCACCTGGTGAGGCAATAGGAAAACCTGCTTCAATAATATCTATACCTAGTTCATCAAACACTCTAGCAATTTGGATTTTTTCTTCCAAACTCATTGATGCTCCTGGCGATTGCTCACCATCACGCATAGTAGTATCAAATATAAAGACTTTATCTTTATTGCTCATAACTAAAATTTTAGAAAATCTATAATACAATCTATGAGAGAGATTGCAAAATAATTAGTCAAATTATTCTTATTAATAGATCATTTTAGGGTTATTAATAATTAACTATAAATAGATTCAATTTTTGGCATCAAACGAAGGAGTTCTTTTGTGTATTCATGTTCAGGTTTTAAAAATAAATCTTCTGTATTAGAAACTTCACATAATTTGCCATCTTTTAACACGCCAATTCTATCGCACATTTGTCTTACAACTGGCAAGTCGTGACTAATAAATAAAATTGTTAAATTTAATTGCTCTTGAAGATCTTTTAATAAATTTAAAATCTGAGCTTGAATGCTTACATCTAAGGCAGAAGTTGGTTCGTCACAAACTAAAAGTCTTGGTTGTGTAGCTAAAGCTCTTGCTATTGAGATTCTTTGTCTTTGCCCACCAGAAAATTCATGAGGATATCTATCTGCAGATTTTTGAATTAATTCAACTGACTCCAATAAATCAAAAATATAACTATTTAAATCAGAATTAGAAATAGATGGATTATGAAGTTTAATTGGTTCTGCAATTATATCTTTAACTTTAAGTCTACCATTCAAAGAAGAATAAGGATCTTGAAATATCATTTGTATTTGTTTTCTAAATTTCATCAATTCAGATTTTTTTTTGATTTTTGTAATACAAACTTTATCAAAGAATATATCTCCCGAAGATGGTTTAAATAAATTTACAATCATTTTAGCAATCGTTGATTTACCGCTTCCACTTTCACCCACTAGACCAAAAGTTTCTCCCCCTATAATTTCAAACGAAACATCATTAACAGCCATTATAGAATTTTTAGAATTTTCTGTAAAAAAATTATCATCAAAACTTTTACTAAGATTTTTTACCTGAACTAAATTTTGACTATTAATTTCTCTTTTTTGCCATCTATTTAAAATTTTGATATTATTTGATTTATTTTCTTTATTTTCATTTTCTATATTAACAAATCTTGAAATTTTTTTATTTGTTGGAGGAACGGAACTTACTAAACTTTTAGTATAATTTTTTTGTGGATTAGTTAAAATCTCTTTAGTAATTCCTATTTCAATCAAATCTCCACTTTTCATTACTGCAACACGGTCAGTTGTTTCGGCTATGACACCCATATCGTGTGTAATTAAAATTACTGCGAGATTTCTTTCTTTTGTTAATCTTTTTATTAATTCAAGAATTTGTGATTGAATCGAAACATCTAAAGCGGTTGTTGGTTCATCTGCTATAAGTAGTTCAGGTTCACAACACAATGCAAGAGATATTACCACTCTTTGCCTCATTCCTCCTGAAAACTGATGAGGATAATTATCAAATCTTTTCTCAGCATCCTTTATTCCAACTTCTTTTAATAAGTTAATAGATTTATTTTTTGCTTCTTCCGTACTCAATTGAAGATGGGTTTGAATTGTTTCAATTAGTTGCTCACCAACTGTAAGAATTGGATTCAAGGATGTTTGTGGATCTTGAAATATCAATCCAATTTTATTCCCTCTATACTTAACTATATTTTCAGAGTTTTCATGAATATTGAGATCACCTAATATAACAGATCCACCTGAAACTTTACCTGGTTCATCTATTAAATTTATTATTGCATTTCCAACAGTACTTTTTCCAGACCCTGACTCTCCAACTAATCCTAATATTTCACCTTTGTTTACTTCAATATTTACATTTTTAGCTGCATAGACAGTTTCTTTTCTCATTTGATAATCAACACTCAAATTATTAATTTTTAAAAAACTCATTTTTTTAATTTTGGATTAAGTGTATCTCTCATCCAATCTCCTAATAAATTAATTGAAAATGCTAAAATAACTAAGAATATTGCTGGAAAAAAAGTAATCCACCATTCTCCTGAAAATAAAAAATCATTACCCAATCTTATTAAAGTGCCTAAAGAAGGTGTAGTTGGTGGTACACCTACGCCTAAAAAGCTCAAAGTCGACTCAGCTATTATCGCCAGTGCTAAACCAATTGTTCCTATAACTAATACTGGTCTTAATATATTTGGCAAAATGTGCTTAAACATAATTATTAAATTAGAAACACCAATAATTGTTGATGCAGAAACATAATCCTTATTTTTTTCAACTAATGTTGCGGCCCTAGATACTCTTGCAAATTGTGGCCACTCGGAAATTCCGATTGCAAATATCAAAACATAAACTGCCATTTCATCATGCATTTCTCTTGATATCAATCCTCTTGCTATACCATCAACTAAAAGAGCCATTAAAATACTTGGAACAGTTAACTGAACGTCGGTTAGTCTCATTACTATCATTTCATATTTTCCACCAAAAAATCCAGCAGTTAATCCTAAACCAACACCAAGAACCAAACTAAATATAATTGCTGAAAAACCAACTATTAGTGAAATTCTAGATCCATATAAAATTGTTGATAACATATCTCTACCTTGACCATCTGTTCCTAAAATAAATTTAGCAAGTCCGTCTTCAGTCCAAGAAGGTGGTGTAAAAGCATCCATAAGGGATAACGAAGATGGATCAAAAGGATTATAAGGTGTTATAAATTCAACAAAAAAAGAACAGAAAAAAATTATAAATAATATTACTGAAGACACTATTGCAGTTGGTGATTTAATGAAGCTATAATAAATATCACTATCTTTTATCCTGCCCCATGTAGTTAAAGAATTATTATCCACTTGCAACATCTCCTTTAACTCTAATTCTTGGATCAATAAAATAGTATAAAATATCAACTATAAAATTTATCATAACAAAGACAAAAGCAATGAAAACTAAATACGCAGACATAATTGGAATATCTACAAATTGTACCGCTTGAATAAATAAGAAACCCATTCCAGGCCACTGAAAAACTGTTTCAGTAATAATAGAAAATGCAATCAAAGTTCCAATGTTAATTCCTGCAATAGTAATTACTGGTATTAATCCATTTTTTAATGCATGTTTATATTTTATACTTTTTTCACTAATACCTCGTGCACGTGCAAATTTAATATAATCAGTTTGTAAGATTTCCATCATCTCAGCTCTAACTAATCTGATAATATAGGTCATTTGAAAAAGGCTTAGTGTAACTGAAGGAAGTATAATTGCTTTAAGCCCAGAAATTGTCAAAAAACCTGTAGTCCAAAAACCTAGGTCAACAACTTCGCCTCTACCAAAAGATGGTAATATTCCTAAAATAACTGCAAATAAGTAAATAAATAGAATACCAATTACAAATGTGGGGAGTGATACCCCTAGCAAGGAAACAGCCAAAATAATATCGCTTAAAAATCCTTTTCTATTAATTCCAGTATAAACTCCTAATAAAGTCCCTGTAACTAAGGCAATTAATGCAGAAATAACTACAAGTTCTATAGTTGCTGGCAGTCTCTCAACTATTAACTCAGAAACAGGTCTTCTCAATTGGTAAGATATCCCAAATTCACCTTGAGAAGCATTTATAACAAATCTTGTAAATTGAACATGAATTGGATCCATTAACCCTAATGTTTCTCTCAATTCAGCTCTTTCTTCATCTGAAGTTTCCTCTCCAACCATATTATTAATTGGGTCTCCAACAAAATTAAATAAAGAGAAAGAAACAAAGGCAACAACTAGCATTACCAAAGCTGATTGAAACAATCTTTTAAAAAAATATTTAATCAATTTGTGAAGGTTAGAATTTACAAGCCCTTTTTTGAAAAGGGCTTGTAATAATTTTATTTAATTAAAGCTAGCAGTTCGGAATAATGGTTCGTTATTCGGTCTGATAGGAACATTAACATTACTCTTAGCTGCCCAAGAAATTACTTGGTGATGTAAAGGAAGATATGAAATATCATCTTTTACAATTTTCCAAGCTTTTGCAATTGCAGCATTTCTTTTATCAAGGTCAACTTCACCCTCCATAACTCTAATCGCGGCGTCAACATCTGAATTACTGAAATTTACTTTATTCCAGCTAGCTCCGCTTTCATATAAGTAATGGAAAACATAATGACTGTCCAAGGTTGGAACACCCCATCCTAGCATATAGAAATCACCTTGATTATCTTTAAGCTCTTTAAAGTGTTTACTTTTAGTCTGTGCAAATAAATTAACATTTACACCGATCTTCCCTAACATACCTACAACAGCTGTACAAATTGCTTCGTCATTTACATATCTGTCATTTGGACATCTTAGCTCTACATCAAAACCATTAGGATATCCTGCACTAGCTAAAAGATTTTTTGCAGCATCAATATCGTAAGGTAATCTTTTATCAAGGTCCGCTGTGTATCCATTTACACCAGGGAAAGTTATAATACCTGCTGGTTCACTTAAACCTCTCATAACTTTTTTCTTGATCGCTTCAATATCGATTGCTTGATAAAGAGCTTGTCTTACTTCTTTTTTCTTGAATGGATTATCGCCTGTATTACCAGTTCTCAACTTATCAGCTGCTTGATCCATACCTAAGAAAATTGTTCTCATCTGAGCTGTACTTTCAACTTTATGACCTGAAGAAGATCCAATTCTTTTTAAATCTTGAACTGGTGCGTCAGTAACAATGTCAATTTCTCCTGATAATAAAGCTGCAACTCTTGTAGCTGCATTTTTAATCGGAAGTAATTCAATTTGAGTTACTTTTTTATCTTTCATCTCACCCCACCAATGTTTATTTCTTTTAAACACTGTCTTGGTGTTAGGCTCTCTTAAGGTTATTTTAAAAGGACCAGTTCCCATGGCATTAGTAGCAGAGAAAGTTTCTTGTCCTGCATCCCAGTTTTGTGGTGACATTGCAAAGTTTTTTTCTGACCAAGCTTTAGACATTATAAAAATGTTAGACAATTGGTTCAAAAGAATAGGGTTAGGTTTACTTGTGGTTATTTTAACTGAGTAATCTCCAACTGCCTCAACATTTGAAACTGTACTAATGTATTCTTTAAAGTCTGATGTTCTTTGCTTAGCTCTTAATATACTAAACACAACATCTGCTGACGTCATTCCAGAACCATCTGAAAACTTAGCATCTTCTCTCAAAGTAAAAATCCAAGTATTTGGATCAGTAGCTTTCCATTTTGTTGCTAAAGCAGGCCCTATTTTCATATCCAAGCCTCTTTGAACTAGAGCTTCATAAACTTGTCTAGATACTTGAGTAGTTGGACCCTCATTTTGCGCATGTGGATCTAGTGTTAGACTGTCTCCTTGCATAGACCATTTAATAGTTTTTGCCCATGCTGAAGAAAATCCGAATACTAGAACTAATGACAATAGTATTCTTACTATATTTTTAGTCTTCATTTTTCCCCTCGTTTTTTAATTTTATTTAAAAAAGTATAGGTGAAATAATCGAATTATTGTAGCAATAATTTACCAATAAAATTTAACTTTTATCACTATCAACTAATTTTTTCTTACCAATCCATGGCATCATAGCTCTTAGTTCTGCACCAACTTTTTCAACAGGATGCTCGGCTAATTTAGCTCTCGTAGCAAGGAAGTTTTTTTGACCATTTTTGCATTCATCCATCCACTCTTTAGTAAATTTTCCAGATTGAATTTCAGCTAAAACTTCTTTCATTCTTTTTTTTGTTTCCTCTTTATTAACTACTCTTGGTCCAGATTGATATTCACCATATTCAGCAGTATTCGAAATAGAATAATTCATGTTCGCAATTCCACCTTCATAAATTAAATCAACAATCAATTTAACTTCATGAACTGTCTCAAAATATGCCATCTCTGGTTCATATCCTGCTTCAACTAAAGTTTCATAGCCATTTTTAATTAGCTCAACTAAACCTCCACATAGTACAGTTTGTTCACCAAATAAATCTGTTTCAACTTCATCTTTAAATGTAGTTTCAATAATTCCTGATCTTCCTCCACCAACTGCTGAAGCATAAGATAAAGCTAAGTCTCTTGCCTTTCCTGAGCCATCTTGATGAACAGCAAATAAACATGGTACTCCACCACCTTTTTCATACTCACTTCTAACTAAGTGACCAGGTCCTTTAGGAGCAACCATAAAAACATCCAGATCTTTTCTAGCTTTAATTAAATCGTAATGAACATTTAACCCATGAGCAAATGCGATGCTTGTTCCCTCTCTTACTCTTTGTTCAATATGATTTTTATAAATTTCTGCTTGCAGCTCATCTGGTGTAAGTATCATTACTACATCAGCCCACTCAGCAGCATCAGACAAATTCATTACTTTTAAACCTTTTGACTCTGCTTTTGCTGCGCTCGACGAACCTTCTCTCAAAGCTACAACAATTTCTTTTACTCCACTATCTTTTAAATTTAATGCATGAGCATGCCCTTGGCTTCCATAACCAAAAATAGCAATTTTTTTACTTTTAATTAGATTTACATCTGCATCTTTTTCATAAAACATTTTCATAACATCTCTCCTATTAAATTAATTAAATATTTTTGCACCTCTGGTCATAGCTACTGCCCCTGTTCTCGAAGTACTTACAAGTCCCAAAGGCTTTAATTTTTTATTCATTACATCAATTTCTCTTCTTAGAGCAGTTATTTGAATTACTGCTGAAGATTTTGTTTCATCTAATATTACGGGATTAAATTTTTTACAAGCATTTAAACATTTTTCAATTTTATTTCTTTTGCCCACAACTTTAAACAAAGCCATTTCCTTGAATATTACGTCTTTGTCTTCTCTTTTAAACTCAGCAACTTTATGAACGGGCACTAATTTAGTTAATTGAAGTCTTATTTGGTCAATTACTTGAGGTGTTCCGGTAGTAACAATTGTTATTCTTGAAATATTTTTAACTGCATCAACTTCTGCAACTGCCAATGACTCGATGTTATATCCTCGCCCAGAAAATAAACCTACTACCCTTGCCAAAACTCCAGCCTCATTATCTACCCAAACAACAAAAATGTACGTATCTGGTTTTTGTTTCTTTGTAGGAACGCTATAAGCTGATTTTGATTTCGGCATTATGATTATACTAAGGCTTTGCCTTTTCCTTTAATTTTGTTTTCCTCTTGATCTTTTGGACCCAAGATCATTTGGTTATGAGGTTTTCCAGATGGTATCATTGGGAAGCAATTCTCGTTAGGATCCACGTGACAATCAAATATAACTGGTCCATCATAATCAATCATTTCTTGAATTTTATCATCAAGATCAGCTGGATTGTCTGCTTTAATTCCTTTGCATCCATAAGCTTCTGCCATTTTCATGAAATCCGGTAATGCTTCAGAATAACTTTCAGAATAATTTTTTTCGTGCAGTAATTCTTGCCATTGTCTTACCATTCCCATGTACTGATTATTTAAAATAAATATTTTTATTGGAAGATTATATTGAACTGCAGTAGACATTTCTTGCATAGTCATTAAAACCGAAGCTTCTCCAGCAATATCAATTACTAATTTTTCAGGATGAGCAATTTGAACACCAACTGCTGCTGGCAGTCCATACCCCATAGTTCCTAAACCGCCAGATGTCATCCATCTATTTGGTTTATTAAATTTATAATGCTGAGCAGCCCACATTTGATGTTGTCCAACCTCGGTAGTAACATAAGTATCTTTATCTTTGGTTAATTCATAAAGTCTTTGAACAGCATGTTGAGGTTTTATACTTTCATCACTATTTACAAAATTAAGAGAGTCTTTTTCCCTCCATTTTTCGATTTGCTCCCACCACTTAGCTATATTTGATTTATTTGACTTGCTATGACCATTTTTTCTTTTAGCAATTGTTTTATTAATTTTACTGATTACACTCGTAACGTCTCCAACTATTGCAAGATCCACTTTGATAATTTTATTAATTGATGATGGGTCTATATCAATATGAACCTTTTTTGAATTTGGTGAAAACTCATCAATTTTTCCAGTAATACGATCGTCAAATCTTGCGCCAATGTTAATTAATAGATCGCAATCATGCATAGCATTATTTGCTTCATACGTACCATGCATACCAAGCATTCCTAAAAATTGATTATCATCCCCAGGGTACGCACCTAATCCCTGAAGTGTAGAAGTTATAGGAAAACCAGTTAGCTCAACAAATTCTCTTAGAGCCTGACTTGCTTTTGGCCCTGAATTAATTACTCCTCCACCACTATAAATTATTGGTTTTTTAGTTTTGCTTAATAATGTCACTAATTCATCAATTTGATCTTGAGAAAATTTATTATGGGATTTTCCATTTAATTTTTTTTCTTTATTTGGTTTTTTATATTTTGCTTTTGCAAACTGAATATCTTTTGGAATATCAATCAAAACTGGTCCAGGTCTTCCTGTTGTTGCAACTGTAAAAGCTTCATGCATAACTTTTGAAAGATCATTTATATCTTTAACTAGCCAATTATGTTTCGTACATGGTCTTGTAATTCCTGTGGTGTCACATTCTTGAAATGCGTCTGTTCCAATTAAATGTGTTGGAACTTGACCAGAAATACAAACTAAAGGAACGGAATCCATATAAGCATCTGTTAAAGCTGTGACAACATTAGTTGCCCCAGGACCTGATGTAACTAAAACTACGCCAGGTTTTCCTGATGATCTTGCATAACCTTCAGCTGCATGACCAGCACCTTGCTCGTGTCTAACTAAAATATGTTTTATAGAAGGATGATTTTTTAATTCATCATAAATTGGTAACACTGCACCACCTGGATAACCAAAGATATGTTCAACCTTTTGGTCTTCAAGACATTTAAATACAATTTCTGCTCCAGTTAATAATTTTGGCATTATGCAATCTAGCTGAAGTTGTGCTCATTGGTCAAGTTTAAGAATGAAAATTTTAAATTTTTTTCAAAAAATTATTTATGTCTTGTGGCTTTAGTTTTATCCAGTTCATCATATTGCCTCTAGCCCAAGTACTTTGTCTTTTGGCGTATTGTCTAGTTTTTATGGCTATTTTTTCCTCAGTATCCTTCAAATCTTTTTGTTTTTTTAAATATTCTCTAATTTCATTAACTCCAATAGCTTTGTTAGCGCTTTTATCTTTTCTAACCCTTAGCTTTATAAAATCTTTTACTTCTGTTATTGCTCCATTTTCTATCATCTCATTTGTTCTTATATTAATCCGCTCAATTAATTCTTGTCTTGGGTAATCAATATAAACTTTAAAAAAATCATCTTCCATGAAGTTTGATTTTGTATTTTTAAACCATTCATGTAGAGATTTTTTTGTAAACTTTTTTACTTCATAAGCTCTGATAGATCTTTGAGTGTCTGTAGGGTTTATTTTTCCCATTAAGGATGGATCTAATTTTAATAATTTTTCATAAAACTTCTTTTGTCCAAGTTTTTTTTGTAAATCTCTAATTTGAATTCTTAATTTTAATGAAATATTTGGTATTTTAACCAAACCATCAGTTAAAGCTTTAAAGTATAAGCCTGTACCCCCAACAAGAATTGGAGTTTTTTTTCTTTTTTGAACTTCACCAATTTTTTTAATTACTAGCTTAAGCCAATCACCTGTTGAAAAGTTTTTTGTAACATTATGAAAACCATACAAATGATGTTTTATTTTCTGGCATTTTTTTGGATCTGGTCTAGCCGATAAAATTTTAAGCTGTTTGTATACTTGCATACTGTCTGCATTAATAATTTCTCCATTAACTTTTTTTGCAAACTTAATTGCAAAACTTGATTTTCCTGAAGCTGTAGGACCTGAGATTAATATAATCTTGGATTTTAAATCCATGATCAATCTAGCTTTATACCAATGTATCTTCGTTGATTTTGATTATTATAGATTGCAAGTAAAACTGTCTTTTGATTTGAATTCAAAACTTCCTTTGTAATATTTCTTAAATCATCTGCTGATCTAATTTTTTTCTTCTGAGCTTCAACAATAATACTATTAAGTTCTATTGAATTAGCCACAGGGCTATTGTTTGCAATTTTTGTTATCACAAGTCCTGTTGTCTGATTTGGTAAGTTTCTATTTTTAATATCTTCTTTAGTTAATGGTCTTACTGCAATTCTTAAACTTTCAATTATTTCTTCATTATTTTGTTTTTGAGTTTCTTGATTTTTACTTATTTTAAAATCATCTGAAGTTTCTAATCTTCCTAAAATAACATTTTTAATAATCTCTTTTTTATCCCTCCAAATTTTAACTTCAACTTTTTTTCCAACTTCTGTTCTTGCAACAATCGCTGGAAGTTCTTTCATTAAATTTATTTTTTCTCCATTAAACTCTAAAATAATATCGCCAGCTCGAATTCCTGCTTTTTCTGAGGGGCTATTTTCAGCAACACTTGCAACAAGTGCTCCTCTTGCTTTATCTAATTTTTCAACTTCAGCAATTTCTTTTGTTACATCTTGAATTCTAACTCCTAACCATCCCCTTTTTGTTTCACCAAATTCGATTAATTGTTTAATTACAATTTGAGCACTGTTTGATGGTATAGAAAATCCAATTCCAATCGAGCCATTACGTCCAAGTATTGCTGTATTAATTCCAATTACATTTCCTTCCATGTCAAACAAAGGCCCACCAGAATTTCCAGAATTTATAGATGCATCAGTTTGTATAAAATCTTCATATCTTGATAAACCTATTGACCGATTTCTTGCTGAAATAATTCCTGCAGTAACAGTTCCACCTAAACCAAAAGGATTTCCAATTGCTAAAACCCAATCGCCAATTCTAGCTTTATCTGAATCTCCAAATGCTACTGGGACAAACTTTTCATCTGTTTCTAATTGCAAAACAGCAATATCCATTAAAGGGTCAGCACCTAGAACCTTTGCTTTAAATTCTTGATCACCATTAACTCTAACAATGATATCGTCAGCATCTTGAATAACATGGTTATTAGTTATAACAATTCCTTTCTCATCAATTATAAATCCAGAACCTAGTGCAGCTGATTGTCTTTCCTGGGGTGTTCCAAATTCTTTAAACATATCCTCAAAAGGAGATCCTGGCGGAAACTGAAAAGGAAAAGGATTTGTGTTTGTCACAACAGTTGTTGTAGTAGAAATATTAACGACAGATGGCATTAATGTTTCTGCAAGATCTGCAAAAGAAGCAGGAACTGGTTTAGAATTTACATTTAAAGAAAAAGTGAATGATAAAACTATTGTTAAAAATATAATTTTAATTTTTGCCATATTAGCTCTTAATGTAATAAATAATTATAAAACCTATTACTGCAAAAATAAGTCCACCCGATCTAAGCTGACTATGCTTAACAAGTTCTAATTTTTTTAACATACTTTTCATTTTTGCTGGAAATAAGGCGTATAAAATTCCTTCAATAAACAAGAAAAGACCAAAAGCTATAACTAGCTCACGCATTTAAGAATTATTGTTGGATTTCAGGTTTTATATTTCCAAAAAATTTAAAAAATTCACTATCAGGTGATAAAATTAAAGAGGTTTCACCACCAATAAGAGCTTTTTCATATGCTTGCATAGCTCTATAGAAAGCAAAAAATTCTGGATCTTGACCAAATGCCTCAGCAAAGATTTTGTTTCTTGATCCATCACCTTCACCTTTCATAATTTCAGATTGTTTTTGTGCATCGGCCAAGATTACTGTAACTTCTTTATCGGCAGTTGAAGTAATTGTTACTGCCATTTCCGCACCTTTCGCTCTAAATTCTTTAGCTTCTCTCTCCCTTTCAGTCTGCATTCTTCTATAAATCGCATCACTGTTTGCTTGAGGAAGATCGGCTCTTTTAATTCTTACATCTACAATGTTAATTCCAAAATTTTGTGCTTCATTATTAACACCTTCTTTAATTAAAGCCATTTGCTTCGATCTATCTTTAGATAGTAATGTTTGTAATTCCTCTTGACCTAATACATTTCTAATTCTTGAATTTATAATTGTAGACAATCTTGATCTTGCAACTCTTTCATTTCCTACTGAAATGTAAAACTTAAGTGGATCAACAATCTGGAATCTTGCAAATGCATCAACAATTAAACGTTTCTGATCTGATGCAATAACCTCTTCTGGTGGAGCATCTAAGTTTAATATTCTTTTATCTAAATAAACTACGTTTTGAATAAAAGGAATTTTAAAGTTTAATCCTGGCTTCATTATTATTCTTTTTGGATCACCAAATTGAAGAATTATGGCTTGGTTAACTTCTTTTACTATAATTACTGATAAAAAAGCTACAACTCCGATTGCAACTAACACTCCTGCTAATATCTTTCCAGCTTTCATTTTAATTTGTCGCTTTCTTTTTTAGCTCTGGCAAAGGTAGATAAGGAACTACGCCTGAACCTGCATTTTTTTCAATAATTACTTTGTCAATATCAGCCAAAACTTTTTCCATAGTCTCTAAATACATTCTCTCTTGAGTAACTACTTTAGCATTTTTGTACTCATTATAAATTGCTAAAAATCTACTAGCTTCACCTTCAGCTTTTGCAACAACTTCTTTCTTGTAAGCTTCTGCTGCTTGTAAAATTTTTTGCGCTTCCCCTCTTGCTCTCGGGATAACATCGTTCGCGTAAGCTTCAGCTTCATTTTTAGATCTTTCCATGTCTGCTCGTGCAGCCTGAACATCTCTAAATGCATCAATTACTTGATCAGGTGGGTCGGCTTTTTGAGTTTGTACCTGTGTAATTTGAATTCCACTTTCATAGTCATCTAAAATATTTTGAATAATTGCTTGTGTCTCAACTTCAATTTTTGATCTTCCTTCCGTCAAAATTGGCTGAATATCACTTTTTGCAATTACTTCTCTCATTGCAGTTTCTGCTGCAGCTTTAACTGTTCCCTCTGGATCTTGAATTTTAAATAAAAAATTACCAGCATCTTTAATTACCCAAAATACCGAAAAGTCTATGTTTACAATATTTTCATCTCCAGTTAACATTAAACTTTCTTGAGGGACATCTGCAACTCCACCACCTGTAGAGAAACCACTATCTCTCTCAGATCTAAATCCTATATCCATTCTATTAACCTTAGTGACTTTCGGCGTTTGAACAGTTTCAACTGGAAAAGGTATATGATAGTTCAAACCAGGCTGCGTGGTTTTTACAAACTTACCAAATCTTAATACAACACCTTGTTCATCGGGTAATACTCTATAAAGTCCACTCGCTAACCACACAAAAACTAAAACTAATAAAATTAGACTTATTGATTTTCCTCCTGAAGTTTTTCCACCAGGTAAAAATCTTTTAATTTTATCTTGAAGATCTCTAATTAATTCGTCGACATTTGGTGGTGTAGGACCTCTACCTGATCCATTACCACTTCCACCTCCACCAGGAGGTGCTCCCCAAGGACTTTGACCTTTAAAATCGTCTGACATATGCCAAAGTATATAGTGTCTTTATTACAAAAAACAAGTAATGATACTTTTATGCCTGATAAAAAACCTGAACTTAGTGCCGCAATGAAAAGCAAGCTAGAGCCTAAAAAATTCACTAAACATCCTATTATTGGAACTAAGTTTACAATTGCAATCTCTAGTGCAAAAGGTGGTGTCGGAAAATCTACATTTGCAACGAATCTTGCTTTAGCTTTGAAAAAAGTTGGATGCAAAGTTGGTCTTTTAGATGCTGATATTTATGGTCCATCAGTTCCTAAAATGTTTGATATTAATGAAAAACCAAAAAGTGATGGTCAAAAATTAGATCCAATTACAAAATATGACATTCAATGTATGTCAATTGGTTTTTTAGCCGACCAACAAACTCCAATGATATGGCGTGGCCCTATGGTAACAAGTGCAATTAAAACTTTTACTCAGAAAGTAAATTGGAAAGATTTAGATTTTATTATAGTTGATATGCCTCCAGGAACTGGCGATACTCAACTTACATTTTCTCAAGAAATAAAAATGGATGGTGCAATAATAGTAAGTACACCTCAAGAAGTAGCTCTTTTAGATGTTAAGAGAGGAATTAAAATGTTTGATAAACTTGGAGTTAAGATTTTGGGTTTAGTTGATAACATGAGTTTTTTTATTGGAGACGATGGAAAAAAATATAAAATTTTTGGAGAAGGTGGGGTTAAAAAAACAGCAGAAGAATTTCAAAAAGAATTTTTGGGTGAAATTCCAATTAATCCAGAAGTGGGTAAAACTGGAGACGAGGGAAAACCAATTGTAGAAACTAACCCTGATCATGAAATTTCTAGGATATATTTAAATTTTGCTGAAAAAATTAAATCAACTTATCTTTGAGATAAAAAGCGGTCATTAATTCATTCCACTCTCTTTTAGACAATCCAGAACTTTCAACATCTACATTTTCACCTTTAATAAGTTTTTTAATAATTAATTTTCCTTTTGCAGAAACCTCAGTGCCACCAACTCTATAATCCATAAAAGCATCATAAGTTATAGGAACCCATTTTTTTAAAGTATCCAGCATTATATCAGCATAAACTCTTATCTCATATTGTGCATGATGGTCAGCTCTTAATCTTAAAAAATTCATCAAATTTAATAAATCAGTTTTCCAATACCATTGAGTATAGGTATTTAGTGTTAAATTCATTCTTGCAAGTTCTCTTGCTAAACCTTTTTTATTTTCGTCAATAGTTGATCCATCAAACCTTTCATTAAGCATAGTTTCATAATTATCGTAAGTTCTCTCTGCATCATTTTTTAAAAGTTCTAAGACTTCTTCTGCCTGTTTTCCTTCCAAGACATCTCCTCTGCCTTGTCTGTTACTTGTTGATTGAGCAGCTAAATTTTCTTGTGATGGTAAATAAAACTCTTTATCTAGAATTGAATACCTTGCGGAATATTCATTCACATTTGCAGTTCTGTGTCTAATCCATTGTCTTGCAATAAATATTGGAAGCTTAACATGGTATTTAATTTCACACATTTCAAATGGTGTGCTGTGCCAGTGCCTCATTAAGTATTTAATTAAACCTTTATCAGTCGAAACTTGCTTGGTTCCTTTCCCATATGATACTCTAGCTGATTGAACTATGGATGTATCATCACCCATGTAATCAACTACTCTAACAAAACCGTGATCTAAAGCTGGGATTGCTTCATATAGGATTTTTTCAAGCTCAGGCGCAGTAACTCTTTTTGTTTGATTGCTTTGAGATTGTTGATTTTTTATTTCTTCTTGTTGTTCTTTAGTTAATTTCATGATTGTTATTGAATCTGTCCTAATTACTTTTATATTAATAATGTTGGTTTTCCAACTACGACGATAAACGAATTTCGTAATAACCATTGCGGACGTGGGGGCAGTACCCACCACCTCCACCATTACAACTTATGGGGGTGAACTAGATTCGACGGGTGACTAAAGGCTATTCTTTCGTTCGGGATTGTTCCACCGTAACGGGCTAATTTATAATTGCTAACGAAAGTTACGCACTTGCTGCCTAATTAACTTAGTTAATTAAGCAAACGGGGTCTGGGGCACCTGGCAACAGAACGCCCCTACTTCAATTTAGAATTGTTGTATATCAACAAACCTTAACTAAAATGTTCTACGAAGATTACTACGAAGTTTTAAAACCAATTTTAAGTAATCTCTTTAATTTAAATAACTCATTTAAAAGTCTTCTCTAATTAAGATGTGAGAAAAATATCTAATATAATTGAAAACTTAATTGGAAAATATGTGAGAGTAAGATTTAGTTATTTAAAAATTACTTGAAATTTCTAATTAATCCAAAATGTAATTAAATTTATTTATTAAAATATCTAGTTTTTTCATATCTATATTTTTTTTATCCCCCACCTCAAACAAACATTGTCTACCGTCATCAGAACTAGGTTTTATTAATTCTTCCACAATGTGATAATATTTTCTACTTACATAATCATCAAAAATTATTTTTGTTCCAGGATTACATTTTTTTAAAGAAATCAAAAAACAAAGTACTCTTAACCGTCCATCAATTAGTACAAAATTTGGTTTCAATTCACGATTCCAAATATCATTAGCATAGTTAAGAAAATTATCTCTCAAAGAATAGTCATCAGGAAGACCCCAACTATCTTCACTAACATTACCAATTTTTACAAAGTTGATACTTAAATTATGATTATTTTCATTTTTTATCTTTATTTTATTAACCCATTGTCTTGATGAGTCCACCGAATAAACTGGGATATCAAAATTTGACAAAACATATAATGTTGATTGTCCACATCCATATTCACCATAAATTGTTTGAGAATGTAAATTATTTTTAAAAAGTTGAGAATATCCATCGAACAACTCTTCTGATGCATTTAATTGATTTAATATTTTTTTTTTAATAATAAAAATTATCTCAGGAATAAATAATTTTATAATTTTTTTTATATTTTTATTCAAAAAGTTTAGGTTTTTATTTAAGTTCAACTAACTAAATACCATAAAAATAACAAAAAAAAAATTAAACATCACAAATATTAGGTTGAAGTTTTACATTATAGATATTGTGTCTAATAATCTCTTCATAAAATAGTAATTTATCTTTCTACGAAGAACCCAAACAAGAAATCTGACAAATAATGAAAACTTACTACGAAGTTTCTACGAAGAAGTTTCCAAACGTCCTTATTTTCTGTTAATAATCATTTAGTGGACATTCTACAGAACGCCCCCTACTTAATTTTTTTTTTAATTTCAGCTTGAGCGGCAGCCAACCTTGCAACAGGAACTCTATAAGGTGAACAAGAAACATAATCCAATCCTGCGTTAGAACAAAAAGATATACTATGTGGATCTCCTCCATGCTCTCCGCAGATACCTAACTTTAGATTTTTATTTTGTTTTCGTCCTTTTTCTACTGCTATTTCAACTAAATCTGAAACTCCTTCATCTATTGAAACAAAAGGATCAACAGAAAATATTTTATTTTCTAAATAATCATTTAAAAATTTACCACTATCATCTCTACTAATCCCAAAAGTAGTCTGAGTTAAATCATTTGTTCCAAAACTAAAGAATTCTGCATGCTTTGCAATCTCCTTTGCTTTTATTGCCGCTCTAGGTAATTCAATCATCGTTCCTACTAAAAATTCTATTTTTAATTTATTTTCTTTTTGAACTTGACTGGCAGTTCTAATTACTAATTCTTTCATTATTTTAATCTCAGCCTCTGTAGATACTAAAGGTATCATTATTTCAGGAAATGCAGATTTAATTTTATTTTTTTTGAGATAAGCTAAAGCCTCAAATATTGCTTTGCATTGCATTTCATAAATTTCAGGATAAGATATTCCTAGACGACATCCTCTATGACCTAACATAGGATTTTGCTCATGTAGTTCTTCAATTCTTGACTCAACCTCTTTAACTGGGAGATTAACTATACTAGCAACCTCATTAATTTCTTTTTCTGTACGTGGTAAAAATTCATGTAATGGTGGGTCCAACAATCTAACTGTGACTGGTAACCCACTCATGATTTTAAAAATATCTATAAAATCTTTTCTTTGATGCGGTAACAGTTTTTGTAAAGCTATTGCTCTGTCATCTTTTGTTTTGGATAATATCATTTCTCTTACAGACAAAATTCGTTCTTCATCAAAAAACATATGTTCAGTTCTGCATAATCCAATACCCTCTGCACCAAAATCTTTTGCTGTTTTAGTATCTTTTGGAGTCTCAGAATTTGTTCTTACTTTTAATTTTCTAAAGCTATCTGCCCAAGACATTAACTTGGAAAAATCACCAGATATTTCAGGCTTCACAGTTGAAACACTTCCTGCAATAATTCTTCCAGTTGAGCCATCAATAGTGATTACATCTCCTTCTTGAATCTCTATTGAAGAAGTTTTAAAAGATTTATTTTCATAGTTTATATCAATTTCACTTGATCCTGATACGCATGGTCTACCCATACCTCTTGCAACAACGGCCGCATGACTTGTCATACCCCCTCTAGCAGTCAAAATTCCTTTTGCAGCATGCATTCCTTGTATATCTTCTGGAGAGGTTTCTACTCTGACCAAAATTGTATCTTGCATCATTGCGGTTAATCTTTCAGCCTCTTCTGATGTAAATACAACTTTACCACTCGCTGCACCAGGTGATGCTGGCAATCCATTTGCTATTACATTAATTGAACTTTTTTCATCCAAAGTAGGGTGTAAAAGTGTTTCTAAAGAGTTTGGGTCAACTCTTAATACAGCTTCCTTTTTAGAAATTAATTTTTCTTTAACCATATCAACTGCAATCTTTAATGCTGATTTTGCTGTTCTTTTTCCTGATCTTGTTTGAAGCATCCATAGTTTACTATTTTCAACTGTAAACTCTACGTCTTGCATATCTTTGTAATGCATTTCTAATTTTTTCAAAATTTTTTGAAGTTCTTTAAAGACTTTAGGCATGGATTCTTCCATTGACAATTCTTTTACTTTAGCGTCTCTCCTAGCTTTTTTTGTTATGTATTGAGGAGTCCTCGTACCCGCTACAACATCTTCGCCTTGCGCATTAATTAAATACTCACCATATATTTCATTTGATCCATCTGATGGATTTCTTGTAAACACAACTCCTGTTGCACAATCATCACCCATATTTCCAAAAACCATTGATTGAACATTTACAGCTGTTCCCCACTCAGCTGGAATTTGATTTAATTTTCTATAAACTTTTGCTCTATTGCTTTCCCACGATAAAAATACTGCACTTATTGCTCCTAGCAATTGTTCATAAACATCTTGGGGAAAATCTTTTTTTGCTTTTTCTCTTAGTGTTCTTTTAAAATCTTCAATTAATCCATCCCAATCACTTTCATCTAAATCTGTATCTAACAAAACACCTTTAGTAAGTTTATAATTTTCAATTAATTCCTCAAAATGATATCCTTCTACACCCATTACTACATTACCGTACATTTGAATGAATCTTCTATAACTGTCTTTAGCAAATCTTCCATTTGAAGTTTTAATTGCTAAAGCTTTAACTGTTTTATCGTTCAGACCCAGATTTAGAATAGTATCCATCATGCCTGGCATTGATACTCTTGCACCAGAACGTACAGACAACAAAAGTGGATTCTTTAAGTCTCCAAATTTTTTAGAAACATCTTTTTCAATTAATTTTAATTCTTTTTTAATTTGCGAAATTAAATTTTTATTTAATTTTTTTTTATCTTTGTAAAAAATTTCACAAACTTTTGTAGATATTGTAAAACCAGGAGGCACTGGAAGACCCATTCTTCCCATTTCAGAAAGATTAGCACCTTTTCCTCCTAAAAAGTTTTTAGGATTTTTAATTTTTTTACTATCCTTAGAATTGAAGTTTAATATAAGTTTTTTCATTAACGGGAGTCGATTAGAGAAAAATTAACATAATTGTTGAACGTTTTACACATCATTTGGATTAGTTCCAGTCTATTCTTCTTTATGACTGGATCCTCTTCGTTCACAATTACATTATCAAAAAAATCAAAAACCTCTCTTTTGACGCTAGCTAAATTGTCCAATGTTTGAACATAATTTTCATCTTTATTAATGCTTGAAAAATATTTACTTAATTCACTAATTTTTTTAAATAGGTTTTTTTCTAACTCAGTTTTAAAAATACCAGGATCAGTTGTATTTGATAATTCTATTTTATCATTTTTTAATTCACCGTCTAAAATGTTTGAGGCTCTTTTATAGCTTGCAATAATATCTAAACCATTTGGTTTGGTAATAATTTTATTTAAATGTTTAGCTTTATTAAAAATAATAACAGATTGATCTAAGTTAAAAGAACTGATTGACGCTTGAATTATATCATTTCTAATATTTTCTTCCTTCATGTGATATTTTAATCTATCCATTAAAAACTCTGATAATTCATTTTGTAAAGATTGGTTATCAATTTCAAAACCTTGATCTAAATACAGGCTTGAAGAATAATTAATTAAATCTTTTATTTTAAAATCTTTTTTATTTTCAACAATTATTCTTATTACTCCTAATGCTAATCTTCTTAGAGCATATGGATCTTTAGAACTTGTTGGCTTTTGATTTAAACCAAAAAAACCAACTAAAGTATCTATCTTATCAGCTAAAGAAAGGGCTATGCTAAATGGTTTTTTTGGGACTCTTGAGCCTGAACTTGTAGGTAAATATTGCTCACTTATGGCCAAAGCCAAATCTTTATCAAAACCTTGTGCAATAGCAAAATAACCTCCCATCACACCTTGTAGTTCTGGGAATTCACCCACTAGCTCTGATAATAAATCAACTTTACAAATTGATGCTGATAATTCAACTTTTTCTTTACTGATTAAAAGTTCATCAGATATCATTCCACCCAATTTTCTCATTCTTTGGGCTTTATCAAAATAATTTCCTAATCCTTTAAAATAATTCATTGATTTTAAATCGGTAACTTTTTTGACCATATTTTGAGATTTATCTTTTTTCCAAAAAAATTCTGCATCACTTAATCTTGCTTCAACCACTCTTTCATTTCCTAATTTAATTAATCCCTTTTTATCTTTTTTATTTGCAACTACTAAAAACTCATTAGTAATATTTTCTTTATTATCAAATATAGGAAAATATTTTTGATGGTATTGCATGGTAATAATTAATATTTCTTTTGGAATATTTAAAAATTTCTTATCAAATTCACAAAGAAGGATATTTGGTTGATCTGTTAAATCTACAACCTCATTAAGTAATCTAGGATTATTTTGAATCTTAATATTTTTATTTTTTAATATATTGTTGAATTTTTTTTCTATTAACTTTTTTCTTTCATTGTGATCAACGATAATGTCAATTTTTTTAAAAAAACTTTTATAATTTTTAAATTCTAAGAAAGACTTTTTATTTTCTTCAAATTCTGTATCGATAAAGGTTGAGTTAGAAGATGTGAGGTGATGAAAATTAAAATTTAACTTTTTTTTATCAAATACAGCTAGAATTGACTTTAAAGGTCTACCCCAATTTAGATCAAAAGTTCCCCAATACATTGATTTTTTCCATTGAATTTTATTTAATATTATTGGTATAAATTCCTCTAGTAATTCATGTGTGTGCAATTTTTTTGATTTTGTTTTGAAAAAGTAAAATTCTCCTTTGTCTGTTTTCTTTTGGTAGAGATCTTTTTTTAGGATTTTATTTGACCTAACAAAACCCACGAGTGCTGACTCTGGTGACTTAATATTTGGGCCTTTAATCTCCTCAGATTTTAATACTACATTTTTTTGAACACCTTCAAATAATACCACTAGTCTATTTGGTGTTGAATATGACGAGCTTTTTTTAAATAAAATTGATTTTTCAAAAAAAAAGTCATTAAAACTTTTAAGTAAGTCTTCCCTAAAATTTTGTTGAAGAGTTGAAGGTATTTCTTCACTAAATAATTCTAAAAAAAACTCTGACATTATTTTTGACTGTCTAACCAAACACCTGCTGCAGATTTTGTAATATCTCTTATTCTAGCAATATAACCAGCTCTTTGTGCAACACTGATTGCACCTCTTGCATCTAAAATATTAAACACATGACTGGCTTTTAAACATTGATCATATGCTGGTAAAGAAATTTTTTTTTCTACCAAATCTTTTGCCTCGGACTCATGCATTTCAAACATTTTCAAAAGTGTTTCTACATTCGCGTGTTCAAAATTGTACGCTGAAAATTCTTTTTCAGCTTGGTGAAAAACTTCGTGATATTTTACACCTTCATCATTCCACATTAAATCATAAATATTTTTTTCTTTTTGAGTGAACATGCAAATTCTTTCTAAGCCATAAGTGATTTCAACTGATACAGGTTTACAATCAAATCCAGCCATTTGTTGAAAATAGGTGAATTGAGTAATTTCCATTCCATCACACCATACTTCCCATCCTAATCCTGCAGCACCTAATGTTGGACTTTCCCAATCATCTTCAACAAACCTTATATCATGATCATTATGATCTATTCCTATAGTAGATAAACTATTTAGATAAAGTTTTTTTATATTTTCAGGGGAAGGTTTAATTAAAACTTGAAATTGATAATAGTGTTGTAGTCTGTTTGGATTATCTCCATATCTTCCATCTGTAGGTCTTCTTGATGGTTGTACGTAAGCTGCTTTCCATGGTTTGGTTCCAAGTGATCTTAGGGTAGTAGCTGGATGAAAAGTTCCTGCACCAACCTCCATATCGTAAGGCTGAAGAATAATGCATCCTTTTTTACTCCAAAATTTCTGAAGATTTAAAATTGTTTCTTGGAATGTTTGAATTTTTTTTTTTTCTTTTTTTGCTTTAGAAACCATATCTTTGCCAAATTGATCTTTCATCTAAAATACTTGCTATTTGATCTGCTTGATTGCTAGATGAAGAAAGCTTTTGACTTAACCATCCTTTTGATTTTTCAAATTTTTTAATAATTACATCCTCACCAAATTTCTCTTTTAATATTTCATGTGCGTTACCTATTCCGTCAATCAATCCTAAATTTTTTGCTTTACTGCCAGACCAAAACTCACCTGAAAAAAGTTCTACATCAGATTTATTTAATTTTGATCCTCTGCTTTTTTCAACAACATCTATAAAGTCTTTATGAAGATCCAATTGAATATTTTTTAATCTTTCAATATCCTCATTTTTTTCTTCTAAAAATGGATCAAGTGTGCTTTTGTTTTTGCCAGCAGTATGAACTCTTCTTTCAACCCCAATTTTTTTTATCAACTCAGTAAATCCAAAAGAAGAATATATCACTCCTATAGATCCGATTATTGAACTTGAATTTGCATAAATTTCGTCCCCAGCACAAGAAATCAAATAACCTCCAGAAGCTGCTACGTCTTCAGCGAATACAATAACTTTTTTTTTGTGTTTTTTTGCTTGTTGTCTAATAAAAGTGTAGATTAAATGAGATTGAACTGGTGATCCCCCTGGAGAATTGATTGATATTGCAACACATGTAGCTTTTTTCAGAGAAAAAGCCTTTTTAATTAGTTCTTCTTGACCGGCAAAATCAATACCTTGTTTAAATTTTCCAGCATTACCGATAACTCCACTTAATTTTAAGTGGGCAACAATTTTTTTCTTTTTAAAAAAAGAGAACATAGGTAAGTCTTATAGAATTATTTATTGAATATAAAGACTACTTATAATTGAAGAAACTGGTGCGTCAATTGATAAGTAATATATATAAACAAATTATACTAATTTAAAAATGTTATGGGAACAGTTGTACAGCTTAAAAATCAGATAAATGATTCATATTTTCAGCTTAAAGACTCAGTTGAAGAAAAACTGGTTTTAACCGAAGAAAAAATAAAATCAAAATTATCAAGTGACGTACAGCTGGTTCAAAAAATGACAGATTATCACATTGAAACTGGAGGAAAAAGACTAAGAGCTTTACTAACGTTGGGTAGTGCAAAATTATGTGGTTACTCTAAAGGCTCCAGAGATATAAATTTAGCTGCATGTGTTGAATTAATTCACAGCGCAACGTTGATGCATGATGATGTAATAGATGAAGGCACTGTTAGAAGAGGGCAAGAAACTTTAAACAAAGTTTGGGGTAATCATTCCTCGGTTTTAATAGGGGACTATCTTTTAAGTAGATGTTTTGAAATGATGGTAGAAGACGGAAACCTAGAAGTTTTAAAATTATTATCGTCCACTTCATCTAAAATTGCTCAAGGGGAAGTTTTGCAACTTCAACATAAAGGTGAAGTTGATATGCTGGAAGAAACATATTTAAAAATTATCTCAGCTAAAACTGCTGAGTTATTTGCAGCAGCAACTAAAGTTGGCGCGATTTTATCTGACGCAGAAAATAAAGAAAAAGATGCTTTAGAATTTTATGGAAGAAACTTGGGATTAACTTTTCAAATAGCAGATGACACACTAGACTATAATGCTGAGCTCAAACTATTTGGTAAAAAAATTGGTCAAGATTTTTTTGAAGGAAAAATAACTCTACCAATAATTTTACTTTTTCAAAAATTAGAAAATGGTCAAAAGAAAATTTTGTCAAATATGTTTAAAAAACAGTTAAGAACAAAAGATGACTTTAATGAAATTATTGTTCTAATAAACAAGTATAAAATAATTCAGGAATGCTATCAAAAAGCACAGCACTATATAAATTTAGCCTCTAATTCTCTAAGTGTATTTAAAGACTCTAAAGAAAAAAATATTCTTAAAAGATTAACATCATTTAGTTTATCAAGAAATTTTTAAGGACTTAATAAAGACTTTATCCACTTTCCAGAGTTATCTTTATTATATTTTAATCTTTCGTGAATTCTGTTCTCACCATCTAGCCAAAATTCAATACTATCTGGAGATAAAATCCATCCAGACCAGTGACTTGGTCTTGGCACATCTGATTTGTTGCTAAATTTTTTTTTGTAATCTTGTATGGACTTTAACAATTGTTCTCGCGAATTTAACTCATCACTTTGCTTAGAAGCCCATGCTCCTATTCGACTTTCATAAGCTCTAGACGCATAATATTCATCTGCAACCTGATCAGAAACTAATGACACCTTTCCATTAATTCTTATTTGTCTTAGGAGACTTTTCCAATGGAAACACATTGCAGCATACGGATTTTCTTTTAATACATTTCCCTTTTGACTATTTAAATTTGTATAAAATACAAATCCATCTTTGTTGAAATCTTTAAGTAAAACCATTCTAACTGAAGGAATATTGTTTTTATTTGACGTGGCCAAAGCAACAGCGTTTGGATCATTTGGCTCAGTTTTCTTTGCTTCCTCCATCCATTCATAAAATAATTGAATTGGATCATCTATATCAAGAAAGCAACTATTAAGACCTAAAGAGTTTTTTTGATTCATAATTTAAACAAAATAATCTATATAATATAAATAATGTCATTTAATACTTTTGGAAAGCTATTTCGTTTCACAACTTGGGGAGAGTCTCATGGGCCTGCAATTGGTTGTATTGTTGATGGTTGTCCTCCAAACATAAATCTTAAAGAGCAAGATATTCAAATAGAATTAGACAAAAGAAAGCCAGGACAATCTAAATTTACAACTCAGCGAAAAGAGGATGATAAAGTTCAAATATTGTCAGGAATATTTGAGGGTAAAACTACAGGAACACCTATTTCTCTCATCATCTACAATAAAGATATGAGATCCAAAGATTATAGTAACATTAAAGATAAGTTCAGACCAGGTCATGCAGATTTTACTTATTTTAAAAAATATGGAATTAGAGACTATAGAGGTGGTGGAAGATCTTCTGCTAGAGAAACTGCGGCACGAGTTGCGGCCGGTGCAATAGCAAAAGTAGTACTTCAAAAAAAATTAGGTAAAAAATTTAAAGTAATTGGTGCAGTAACTCAGCTAGGAATTCTTGGATGTGATACAAATCAATGGAACGATAAAGTAATTTCAAAAAATCCATTTTTTTGTCCTGATAAATCAATGATTAAATTATGGGAAAAATATTTGCTTGGTGTAAGAAAATCAGGATCCTCATGTGGAGCAGTGATTGAAATAAGAGCAAGAGGTATCCCAGTTGGTTTAGGTGCTCCAATTTATTCAAAATTGGATACTGACATAGCTTCAGGTCTAATGAGTATTAATGCAGTTAAAGGTGTAAATATTGGTGCAGGAATAAACTCAGCACAATTAAGTGGAGAACAAAATTCAGATGAAATTTCTTCAAAAGGAAATAAATTAAAATTCAATTCAAATAACGCTGGTGGAATTCTTGGTGGAATTTCTACGGGCCAAGAAATTGTTGCATCTTTTGCTGTCAAACCAACATCGTCAATTTTAACTAGTAGAAAGACTATAAATAAATTTGGGAAAAATACTTCAATATCTGTTAAAGGTAGACACGATCCTTGTGTAGGAATTAGAGCTGTACCAATTGGTGAAGCTATGATGAACTGTGTTTTACTTGACCACTACTTAATGAATAAAGCCCAGTGTAGTTAGTTTAAATTAATTTTTCACAACTCTTATTGTCTCCTTTTGAAACAAAATATCAGCAATTTTCTTAGAAATTTGAGAACTGTTTAATCCAGCTTTATCGTACATTTTTTTTGGATCATCTTGTTCAATAAATTCATCTGGTAAAGTCATTGATCTAAATTTTAAACCTTTGTCAAATACTCCTCTTTCAGCTAATAAATTTTTAACATGAGAACCGAAACCACCTATTGATCCTTCTTCAACAGTTATCATAAACTCATGTTCCTTAGCAGATTTTAGTATAAGTTCTTCGTCCAAAGGCTTAGCAAATCTGGCATCTATCAAAGTTGTTGAAACTCCTTTTGCTTTTAATTCCTCTGCAGCTAACTTACACTCTTCAAGTCGAGTTCCGAGGTTTAATACACAAACTTGTGTCCCTTGTTGAACGACTCTCCCTTTGCCAATTTCAATTTTTTCATCTATTGATGGAAGATCAATCCCAACTCCTGCTCCTCTTGGATATCTGATTGCAGAAGGTCTGTCATTTATATCTACTGAAGTATTAATCATTTTTACTAGTTCAGCTTCGTTACTTGCTGCCATGACTATAAAGTTAGGCAAAGTTGACAAATAAGTTATATCAAATGAACCAGCATGTGTTGATCCATCAGCACCAACTAATCCTGCTCTATCTATCGCAAATCTAACTGGTAAACTTTGGATGGCAACATCGTGGACAACTTGATCATATGCTCTCTGTAAAAAAGTAGAATAAATTGCAGCATATGGTTTATAACCCTCGGTCGCTAGACCGGCTGCAAAAGTTACGGCATGTTGCTCTGCTATTCCTACATCAAACATTCTATTTGGAAACTCCTTACCAAAAATATCCATGCCAGTCCCTCCTGGCATAGCTGCTGTTATTCCTACTATTTTGCTATCTTTTTTGGCATGTTTAACTAAGGTGTTTGCAAATACTTTTGTATAAGCTGGAAGGTTCGATTTACTCTTTACTTGTTCGCCAGTCTCAACATTAAATTTTGACACTCCATGATAATGATCATTTGCTTTTTCTGCATAAGAATAACCTTTTCCTTTTTGAGTTTTGATATGAATCATTATAGGACCCTCATGTCTTGATTCTTTTGCGTTTTTTAAAATTGGAACTAGGCTTGATAAATCATGACCATCTATAGGACCTGCATAATAAAAACCAAGTGAACTAAACAATGTACCTCCGGTAACTGCTGAACGGAAAAAATCCTCTGCTTTTCCTGCTTTGGCACTAAATCTTTTTGAAAATGCAGATGTAATTAATTTTACAGTTTCCCTAAGACTAAAATATATTTTACCCGTAAATAATTTTGCCAAGTAAGTTCTCATTGCTCCAACTGGTTTTGCAATTGACATGTCGTTATCATTTAAAATAACAATCATTTTTGTCTTAGATGCTCCAGCATTATTCATAGCTTCGTAAGCCATACCTGCACTAATTGCTCCATCACCTATGACAGCTATTACATTGGAAGATTTATTTTCTAATTTATTTGCCTCAGCAATTCCTAATGCTGATGAAATAGATGTTGAGCTATGAGCTGCTCCAAATGGGTCATACTCACTTTCAGATCTTTTTGTAAAACCTGATAAACCATCGCCTTGCCGTAAAGTTCTAATTTTATCTTTTCTTCCAGTTAAAATTTTATGTGGGTAGGATTGATGACCTACATCCCATATTAATTTATCATTTGGTGTATCAAAAACATAATGAAGTGCAACTGTCAATTCAACTACGCCCAAACCAGCACCAAGGTGACCTCCTGTTTCTGAAACAGCACCTATCATTTCCTCCCTCACCTCATCTGCTACTTTTTGTAAATTATCTTCAGACACTTTTTTTAAATCAGATGGAAAGTTGATATTATTTAAAAATTGATAATTTTTTTTCATTTTTTTCTATTCAATATATAGCCTAATGTTTCATTTATTTTTTTAGATTTTGAACCATATTTTCTTAAATTCTTATTAATTTCTTTGATTATCTTATCACAATACTTAAGTGAGTCATCATAGCCTATTAAATTTATAAGTGTTGCTTTGCCTTTTTTTTGATCTTTTCCTGTTTTTTTCCCAGCTTCCTTAGAATTACTTTTCAGATCAATTAAATCATCAGCTATTTGGAATAATAGACCAATTTTTGATCCAATATTTTCAAAAAATTTAATTTCTTGAATTGTTTTTTTCTTAATTATTGCTGGAGCTGCACAACAAAAACTAAATAACATTCCAGTTTTTTTTATTTCCATTTCTAATATTTTATTCCTTGATATTTTTTTCCTCTCATAACTTAAGTCTAAATATTGCCCACCAGCTATTCCTAAATGACCTGAGCATTCTGATAATTTTTTTATAAGGTTAATTTTAATCTTTTCATTTAATTTCAATTTAGGACTTGATAAAATTTCAAAAGCTAAAGTCAGTAATGAATTTCCTGCTAGAACTGCTGTAGACTCACCAAATTTTATATGAGTTGATGGTTTTCCTCTTCTAATATCATCATCATCCATGCAGGGTAGATCGTCATGAATAAGTGAATAAGCATGAATACATTCAACGGCCGACCCAACTATTATCAATATTCTATAATCTATTGAAAATAATGACCCTAAGTCGATTAAGATTTTAGATCTTATTTTTTTTCCACCTGGAAATAAACCATACTTCATGGGTGACATTAGGTGAGAATATTTCTGTGAATTAATATATTTTTTAAGAAATTTATTTGTATCCTTGGCTATTTTATTAAGCTGTTTTTTCATTTTTTAGTTATCTCTTTAATCTTTTTATTTGTCTCTTCCCCAATGGATTTAAAATTTTTATGAAATTTCTTTTCAATAATATTATTTAATTTTAGAAGTTCTTGATAACTGTCAGCTGAATTGTTTAAATCGTTTTCCTTTTCTAAAGACTCTATAATCTTATTTGCTTTTTCTGTAAGCTCCTCAACTGAGTACTGATCATAATCAAGTGGTAATATTTTATCTTTCATATAATAATAATTATTAATACATGAAATCTATTCAATCAAATATCAAAAAAGCAAAAAAATATTTAGATAATAATCATTGTGTTGCAGTACCAACAGAAACTGTTTATGGATTAGCTGCAAACGCGTACTCGAATGGTGCAGTTAAGAAAATATTTAGTCTTAAAAAAAGACCATTTAACAATCCGCTCATTGTACATTATTACGATATTCAAAGACTTAAAGAGGACTGTGATATAAATGATAATTTGGTAAAACTTTACAAAAATTTTTCTCCAGGTCCCATAACTTATGTTTTGAAATTAAAAAATGAATCAAAAATATCAAAATTTGTGACTAATAATAAAAAAAGTATTGCTGTACGTTTTCCTAAACATAAATTGTTCAGAAATTTATTAAAAAATTTAGATTATCCAGTAGCTGCGCCTAGCGCAAATATATCTTCAAGATTAAGTTCAGTTAAACCATCTGATGTAAAAGAAGAATTTGGTTCAAAAATAAAATATATTTTGAATGGAGGAAAAAGTAAAATTGGAGTTGAGTCCACAATATTAAATCTTTTAAAAAAACCCTCACTTTTAAGATATGGAGGCCTAGATGCTAAAAAAATTGAAAATGTTTTAAAAAAAAAATTATTAATTAGTACAAATTCAAAAAAAAAAATATCACCTGGTTTGTTTCCGTTACATTACTCTCCCGGGATACCTTTAAGAATCAATGTTAAAAAACCAAAAAAAAACGAGGCTTATTTATTAATAAAAAAAAGAAAATCAAAATTAAAAAACTATTATTATTTATCAAAAGTGAAAAATATAGAGGAGGCTGCAAAGAATTTATATTCAACTTTAAGAAAAATTAAAAACGATGGTTTTAAAAAGATTGCAGTTGAAACGATACCAAACAAAGGTCTTGGTAAAACAATTAACGATAGATTAAAGAGAGCCTCTAAATATTGATGACAAATTCTATTGAAGTAATAAATTTATCAAAAAAATATAAAGATAAAGTAGCAGTAACTAATATAAATTTTAAAATTAATGAAAATGAAATGGTTGGTTTATTGGGACCTAATGGATGTGGAAAAACTACAACTATTGGAATGATTTTAGGATTATTAAAACCAAGTAGTGGTGAGGTTTTAATCAACGGAGAAAATATTGAAAAAAACAAAATCTTACTTCTTCACAAAATGAATTTTATTTCACCATATATTGAATTACCTAAAAAACTTAAAGTTAAACAAAATTTAATTGTTTATGGAAAATTATATAATATTCAAAATTTAAATGACCGAATAGATCACCTTGCAAATAAACTTAGATTAAAAGACCTTTTAAACAAAATTACAGGAGAACTTTCTTCTGGGCAAAAAAACAGGGTAAGTCTTGCTAAAGCTTTAATAAATGATCCAACAGTACTTTTGTTGGATGAACCCACTGCTTCATTAGATCCTGAAACTGGTGATTTTGTAAGATCGTTTTTAGAAGAATACAAAAAGGAAAAAAAAATATCAGTTTTGCTTGCCTCTCATAATATGGAAGAAGTAAAAAGATTATGTAGTTCTGTTTTAATGATGAAAGATGGTTTAATAGTGGATAGAGGAACTCCTGAAGAGTTAATAACAAAGTATGGAAGAAGAAATTTAGAAGAAGTATTTTTAGAAATTGCGAGAAAATAAAAATGAATTTAATAAGAATTTATGGTCTTTTTTTAAGACACTTTTATTTAATAACTAGATCATTTCCAAGAATATTAGACTTAATTTATTGGCCTTCAATTCAAATTACTCTCTGGGGATTTATTTCTAATTTTTTTGCAGCTCATAGCACTTACTACAGTGGTGCGGTAGGAGTTATTCTTTCATGTGCAATTCTTTATGATTTTTTATTTAGAACCAGTATTGGCTTTAATATGTTATTTTTGGAGGAAATTTGGAGCAGAAACTTTACAAACCTATTTATTGCTCCTATGAAAATTAGTGAGATAATTATCTCTTTAGTTTTAACAGCTTTAATTAGAGCTTTAATTGGTTTAATACCAGCAATATTGTTAACTTCTCCATTGTTTGGAATTTCATTGTTAAAACTTGGTCTTCCTTTGGCTTTTCTTTTCTTAAGTTTATATTTATTTGGAATTACGCTTGGTCTACTTGTGTCAGCAGGATTATTGAGATTTGGTCCATCTTTTGAAAATATTGCATGGTCTACCATGTTTTTGTTAGCACCTTTTGGCTGTATATACTACCCAGTTGAAACACTGCCAGGAATCTTCCAATCAATCGCTTTCGCATTGCCATTAGTATACATTTTTGAGGAGACTAGAAATATTTTAGTTAATGGAACAGTCAATTATGAAAATATTATAAATGCAGTCTATCTTAATGGGTTTTATTTAATTTTATCAATATCCGTATTTTATTACTCTTTCGATAAAGCAAGAGAAAAAGGAACTTTGATAAACATGGGAGAATAAATTGGTGCGCCTGCTAGGAGTCGAACCCAGAACCTCCTGATCCGAAGTCAGGCGCTCTATCCAGTTGAGCTACAAGCGCATATAGTATTAATATTATATTTTATGGAAAAAAACATTAATTTTATAGTCAAAGAGAATGAGAAGAATTTAAGGGTTGATGTTTTAATTAACAAAAGAGAGGAATTAATTAGTAGAACTAGAATTAAAAATTTAATTTTAAAAGAAAAGTTAACACTAAATAATGAAATAATTAAAAGTCCGTCAAAAAAAGTCTCAATTGGTGATACTATAAATCTTAAGATTCCAGAGCCTGAAATCGCATCCCTTAAACCTTACGAATTTAAATTAGAAATAATATACGAAGATGATGATCTATTAGTAATTAATAAACCTGCCGGAATAATCATGCATCCAGGAGCTGGAAATTATGATAAGACAATTGTTAATGCATTGATGCATTATGACAAGGATTCTTTATCAAATATAGGTGACGAGTTAAGACCTGGTATTGTTCATAGAATTGATAAAAACACATCTGGTTTAGTTGTAATTGCAAAAAACAATGAAACTCATGAAAATTTATCAAAACAATTTAGTGATCATACAATTATAAGAGAGTACCAACTTTTAATATGGGGAAAATTAAGACCCTCCTCAGGAAGAATTGAGACATTTATAACTCGTAGTTCAAAAAATAGACAACTTATGGAAGTTAGTAGTTCTAAAGGTAAGAAAGCTATAACAAATTATAAAACACTTGAAATTTTTGAAAATCAGAAAACACCAACCTTAAGTTTAGTTGAATGTAAATTAGAAACAGGAAGAACACATCAGATAAGAGTTCATATGAATTATAAAGGTAATAGCCTAGTTGGAGATGATAAATATAAAAAAAAATATAAAAAGTTAAAAAATATTGATTTAGATATCCAAAATTCAATTACTAAATTGAATAGACAATTTCTGCATGCAAAAACTTTAGGATTTATACATCCACGAACTAAGAAAGAGATGATTTTTTCCTCACTTTTGCCACAAGATCTAAATAATATTCTAAAAATGCTTAGAAACACTGAAGAATAAATTATTGAAAATTAGGTATAATTAATTAAATAAACACTTCTATGAGCACAACAATCAGTAACAATCTGCCAACCCTTTCTAATGAAGGTGGACTATCTGCATATTTAGAGCAGATTAAAAAATTTCCGATGTTAGCTGCAGAAGAAGAATATATGCTAGCAAAAAATTGGAAAACGACTGGTAATATTAAAGCTGCAGAAAAACTAGTTACTAGTCATTTAAGATTAGTTGCAAAGATTGCTATGGGCTACAAAGGATATGGTTTGCCTATTAATGAAATGATTTCAGAAGGTAATGTAGGTCTTATGCAAGCTGTCAAGAAATTTGAACCAGAAAAAGGTTTTAGATTGGCAACTTATGCAATGTGGTGGATTAAGGCTTCTATTCAAGAATATATTTTAAGATCTTGGAGCCTTGTCAAAATTGGAACTACTACTGCTCAAAAAAAATTATTTTTTAATTTAAAGAAAATTAAAAATCAAATTTCTCCAGAAACTGAAGGAGATTTAAGAGATGAACACGTTGATCATATAGCTAATAAGCTCGATGTAAGTAAAGAAGAAGTCGTTTCTATGAATAGAAGACTTTCTGGAAAAGAGTTCTCGCTTAATGCTCAAGTTGGAGAAGATGGTGATGAATGGCAAGACTGGTTGGTTGATAAAGAACTTGATCATGATTTAAAATTTGCTCAGCACGAGGAAATGGAGCAAAGAAAAGATTTATTAAAAGACTCTATTAAAGTTCTTAACGATAGAGAAAGAGAAATTCTATACTCAAGAAGACTAAATGATGACCCGACTACACTAGAGGATTTAAGTAAAAAATATAAAATTAGCAGAGAAAGAGTTAGACAAATAGAAAATAAAGCATTTGAAAAACTTCAAAAGCACATGCTTCTATTAGCTAAATCAAAAAATCTTTTACCCGCAAACTAAACTTCAAAAGGGTTTTCAATTAAAATAGTATCATCTCTTTCTGGACTAGTTGAGATACTTGATACTTTTGCACCAATAAAATCTTCTACTGCTAAAATATATTTTTTTGCATTTTCGGGTAATGAGTCTAGATTTTTTACTCCACTTGTAGAAGCTTTCCAACCTGGAAAAGTTTCATAAATTGGTTTTATTTTTATTTGATCTTCTACAGCAGCAGGTAAATAATCTAATCTTTTACCATCAAGCTCATAGGCAACACACATTTTAATTTCATCTAATTCATCGAGTACATCTAATTTCGTTAAAGCGATACCATCAATTCCTGAAACTTTAATAGTTTGCCTAACTAAAACACCATCAAACCATCCACATCTTCTTTTTCTGCTTGTAACAGTTCCGAATTCTTTACCGCGTATTCCTAAAAGTTCACCAACATCATCTTTTAACTCTGTAGGAAAAGGACCTTCTCCAACTCTTGTTGTATAAGCTTTTGTAATTCCAAGAACATAATTAATCGAATTAGGGCCACAACCAGTTCCTGTAGCAGCGCTTGAGGCAACAGTATTAGATGAAGTTACAAAAGGATAAGTTCCATGATCTACATCAAGTAAAATACCTTGGGCTCCTTCGAATAAAATTCTCTTTTTTTGTTTTTTAAATTGATCAATCTTTAGCCAAACTGGCTGAGAAAATTCTAATATTGTAGGTGCTATTTTAAGCAAATCAGATTTAAGCTGATCTTTTTCAAAAATTTTTTTTCCTAGACCTTTTCTAATCGCATTATGATGAACTAATACAGAGTCGAGTCTTTGATCTAAATTTTTTTCAGATCTTAGATCCATAACTCTTATAGATCTTCTTCCAACTTTATCTTCGTATGCAGGTCCAATTCCACGTCTTGTAGTTCCTATTTTGCTTTTTCCTGCTGCATCCTCTCTAATCTCATCCATTTCTCTATGAAAAGGCAAAATTAAATTTGCAGACTCAGAAATAATAAAATTATTTACATTTACTTCTACGCCTTTAGATTTTATTTCTTCTATTTCCTCTAATAAAGCCCATGGATCTACTACAACTCCATTGCCAATAATTGATATTTTACCTTTTCTAACTATTCCAGATGGCAGTAGTCTCAATTTATATGTAACACCATCAATCACTAAAGTATGGCCAGCATTGTGACCTCCTTGGAATCTTATTACTACATCAGCCTGTTCAGATAACCAATCAACAATTTTTCCTTTACCTTCGTCACCCCATTGAGATCCAACAACGACTATATTTTTCATTATTTAAATTTTCTGTTTACTTTTAAGGAAGTGAGATGGTTAATTGGGCCATTACCTTTTCCATATTTAGGGTTTGATTTTATTGCAGAATTTACATACTTAATTCCAAGCTCACAAGATTTCTTTACTGTTTTTCCACATGATAAAAAAGTTGTAACTGAGCTAGATAAAGTACAACCTGTACCATGAGTATTCTTTGTTTTGTGACGCTCGCTTTTGAAGATCTTTAGATCTTTTGTGTTTATTAAAATATCTAATACATTTTTATGTTTTAAATGACCACCTTTTATAAGTACATTTTTAGCTCCTAAACCTACAAGTTTATTAGCGGCAAAAATCATATCCTCTTTTGTTATAATTTTTGTTTTAGTTAAAATTTCTGCCTCAGGAATATTGGGAGTAATAAGTGATACTTTTTTAATTACTTTTAATTTTAAAAATTGAATAGCTTTACTATCTATCAGTTTAGCCCCTCCTTTAGCAACCATTACTGGGTCTAATACGATTTTTTTAACTTTAATTACATCCAAAGCTTTTAGTACCATTCTAATAACCTCTGAAGAATGCAGCATACCAATTTTTACTGCATCAGGTCTTATATCTTTACAACTATAAATAATTTGATTAAAAATTTCTTTTGGATTGATCCCAACAATTGATTTTACACCTGTGGTATTTTGTGATGTAACTGCAGTTATTGCTGTCATTGCATAAGAACCAAGAGCAGTGATAGTTTTTATATCAGCTTGAATACCTGCTCCACCAGATGAGTCAGATCCTGCAATAATTAAAATTTTAGAATTAGGTTTCAATTTATTTAATTTTTTTCGTAATCATGTTCACACATTTATATAGAAGAGCTTTGTTTTCACTTTCTCCCATTACTCTTATTTTAGACTCTGTACCTGATTTTCTTACTAAAATTCTTCCTTTACCTTTAATTAATTTATCTACATTTTTTATAATTTTTTTTATCTCTTGTTTGTTAATAATATTTTTATCTTTTACCTCGATATTTTCTAAAAGTTGAGGTGTTTTCTTAAATTGTTCAAAAAATTCACTTGCCTTTTTTCCTTTTCTTAAAGCAAAAAGAGCTTCTAAAGCTACTAACAAACCATCTCCTGTAGTTGCAAATTTACCTAAAATAATATGTCCCGATTGTTCACCACCTAAATTAAAATTATATTTTTGCATTTTTTCTTTAACATATCTATCTCCAACATTTGCCCTCAAAAATTTTATTCCTTTAGATTTAAAATATTTTTCTAAACCATAATTTGACATTAATGTTCCAACAACTCCCCCTTTTAACATTTTTTTATTTTTCCATCTTGTTGCTAAAGCAGCTATAATTTGATCTCCATCTATTATATTGCTTTTCTCATCACACATTATAATTCTGTCAGCATCTCCATCTAAAGATATTCCGATATGTGCTTTATATTTTTTTACAGCAGATCTAATGTTTCTTGGAAAAGTTGATCCACATTTTTTATTAATGTTTAAACCATTTGGTTTGACGCCTATTGCTATGACTTTAGCTCCTAATGATTTCAATAATTCAGGACCTGCCTTGTAACCAGCGCCGTTTGCACAGTCGATTACTATTCTTAGTCCTCTTAAATTGAACTCTTTTGTAAAATTTTTTTTTAATATTTTAATATAATTTTTGGTGCCTGTTTCTAATCTTTTAACTCTTCCTAATTTTTCAGAATGCGAGAGATTTTTTGAGATTTTCTTATCAATGAGACTTTCAATTTTTTTTTCTATTTTATCTGATAATTTCATTCCATCAGGACCAAACAATTTTAAACCATTGTCAAAATGTGGATTATGAGAAGCGGTAATCATTATACCCATATTCGCCTTCATCTCTTTTGTTAACATAGCCAACGCATTAGTTGGTAAGGGTCCTAGGGTATAAACATGCATACCAGCTGAAGCCAAACCTGAGACAAGAGCTGGTTCAAGTGTATATCCAGACAATCTCGTATCTTTTGCAATTATTGCTGTTTGTTTTCTTTTTTTTTGAGATTTAAAGTATGTTCCACTAGCAAGTCCAAATTTAAAGAACATATCTCCATTTATATATTTGCTGTTAACTGCACCTCTTATTCCATCTGTTCCAAAATATTTTTTTGCCATTAATTTTTGATTATCTGATTAAAAACTTTAATACCTTGCATAACTTCGTTAACATCATGAATTCTTAAAATCTGAATTCCTTGCATCATTAAATAAATTGAAGAAGCCATAGTTCCACCGATCCTTGTTTCGCTATCATTTTTTTTTGATATATCTTTAATAAATCTTTTTCTTGAATTTCCTACTAGTATAGGAAAACCTAATGAATGAAAAATAGAAACACCTCTTATAAGATTCATATTATGTTTCAAATTTTTTCCAAATCCAATTCCAGGATCTAAAATTATATTATTGTGTTTAATACCTTTAGACCTTATTAACTTAATCTTATCTTCAAAATAATCATATATATCTAATAATTCATTTTTATATATTGGATTCTTTTGCATATTTTCTGGTGTCCCAACTGAATGCTGTATTACAAATGGAATTTTATACTTTTTTAAAACATTTATTGTTTTAGGATCATGGCTTAATCCCGAAACATCATTAATAAGTTTAACACCCATTCTAATACCATTTTCCATAATTTCAGATTTTCTTGTGTCTAAAGATATTGGTATTTTTTTTACAATTAATTTTAATGTCTTATTAATTCTATACCATTCTCGATTTTTATTTACTTCCTTTGATCCTGGTCTTGTAGACTCTCCACCAACATCTACTAACGAAGCACCAGTTTTATATAAATTGATAGCATGACTGACACCTTTATTTTTTTTGTTAAATTTTCCTCCATCGGAAAAACTATCAGGAGTTAGATTTAAAACACCCAATATATTTGGAATTTTTTTAAAATTTAAATTTGAAAAATTTGATTTTTTTGACCTAATTTTTTTTAAATCTGAATTTATTTTTGTTTTTAGTTTTTTTGGTAAATTTCTAATTTTATTTATTGAAATTTTTCTAATTTTTTTTCTTGTAATTATCTCAACATGGTCAAAAGATATTTCTTTAATC
>CACKZH010000001.1 GCA_902604575.1 uncultured Pelagibacteraceae bacterium | reverse complement strand
GACAAATTCCTCAGCACCATAAGTTAGCAAACCTTACAGTTAAAACTTCTAACCTATGTAGTGAAATAACCTTGCCAACAGGAATTGATAAAGACGGAAGAGACAGAACTGCAGTATGTTGTTTATCTTCTTTAAATTTAGAAAAATATGATGAATGGAAAGATGATCCAAACATGATTAATGATGTTATGAGATTTTTGGATAATGTTTTATCTGATTTTATTAACAAAGCTCCTGACCAGTTTAAAGATGCAAAATATTCAGCAGAAAGAGAAAGAAGTGTTGGTTTGGGTGTAATGGGTTTTCATTCATTCTTGCAAAAAAATAGAATTCCACTTGAGTCAGTAATGGCAAAATCATGGAATAAAAAAATATTTAAAAATATTGATGAAAAAGTAAATCAGGCATCTAAAGATTTAGCTGAAGAGAGAGGTGCTTGTCCGGATGCAGCTGAGTATGGTTACAAAGAAAGATTTTCAAATAAAACAGCAATAGCTCCAACAGCTTCTATTTCAATCATTTGTGGTGGAGCATCTCCAGGAGTAGAACCTATTGCAGCAAATAGCTATACACACAAAACTTTATCAGGATCTTTCAATGTTAAAAATAGATATTTGGAAGAAATATTACAAAATCATGGTAAAAATGATGTTGAAACATGGTCTACAATTACTACCAACCAAGGATCTGTTAGTCATTTAGATTTCTTAACTGATTTAGAAAAAGATGTATTTAAAACAGCATTTGAGCTTAATCAAAATTGGATAATTGAACTTAGTGGTGACAGAACCCCTTATATTTCCCAAGCTCAATCAGTAAATTTATTTTTACCAGCAGATGTTCATAAAAAGGAATTACATAAAATTCATTTTGATGCATGGAAAAAAGGCTTAAAGAGCCTTTATTACTGTAGATCAAAATCAATTCAAAGAGCTGAAAATGTCAATGATGCTAAATCAACTGACATAACAGCAAACGTTTATAAATCTAAAAATCAACAATCTAACGAGCAGCAAGAGTACGAGGAGTGTTTATCATGTCAGTAGCAGAAAAAATTAATAAAGAGATTATTCAACCAAAAAAAATGGGATTACTAGTAGAAAACCCAGTGTATAAACCTTTTAGGTATCCATGGTGTTATGATGCATGGTTAACTCAGCAAAGAATTCATTGGTTACCAGAAGAAGTACCTTTAGGAGACGATGTTAGAGATTGGCAAAAAAATTTGTCTCAATCAGAAAAAAATTTATTAACACAAATCTTTAGATTCTTTACTCAAGCAGATGTAGAGGTTAATAATTGTTATTTAAGACATTACACAACTGTATTTAAACCAACTGAAGTATTAATGATGATGACAGCATTTGCTGCAATGGAAACAGTTCATGTAGCTGCTTACTCACATTTATTAGATACAATTGGAATGCCGGAGTCTGAATATTCAGCATTTATGAAATATAAAGAAATGAAAGATAAATACGATTACATGCAAGACTTTAACGTAAACTCAAAAGAAGATATTGCAAAAACAGTTGCAGTATTCAGTGCATTCACAGAAGGATTACAATTGTTTGCAAGTTTTGCAATTCTATTAAACTTTCCAAGACACAACAAAATGAAAGGAATGGGTCAAATTGTTACTTGGTCCGTTAGAGATGAAACTCTTCATTGTAATTCTATGATAAGAATATTTAAGGAATTTATAAAAGAAAATCCGGAAATATGGACTCCAAAGTTAAAAAAGGAATTGTACGAGGCTTGTAGAACAATTATTGAGCACGAAGATGCTTTTATTGATTTAGCTTTTGAAATGGGTCCAATGGAAGGTTTAACTGCTCAAGAAGTTAAAGATTACATTAGGTTCATTGCGAATAGACGACTTATTCAATTAGGATTAGAACCAATTTATGATATTCAAAAAAATCCACTAACTTGGTTAGATACAATGCTTAATGCAGTTGAGCATATGAATTTCTTTGAAGGAAGAGCTACTGAATATTCTAAAGCATCAACTCAGGGTACTTGGGCGGAAGCTTTTAGTTAAAACAATTAATGTTTAAAAAATATATATTTATATTTTTTTTCTTATTAACTGCAGCGTGTAATACAGTTACCGGAACCATTGAAGGAACAGCCTTAGGAGTTGTTAAAGATGTAAAAAGCACATATCATTATTCAACTTGCGTTTTTACTAAGGTTACCTGTGGCGACCTCGATCTAGATTGATATTATTTTGAAATATAAAAAATATTTTAGAAAGACAAGCTTAAAACAAAAGGGTGTTGGAGAGTTTTTTTTAAACGAAATAGCTAAAAAAAATCCCAAAAAGTTTCTTGAAGTAGGTGTTTTTCATGGAGTTACTGCACGAAATGTCTGTGAGCTACTTTACAGTACGCGTGGACAAGATTTTAAATATGTAGGACTGGATTTGTTTGCAGAAACTTTAGAAAATCAAAAAGAGGTAATACCTAATACTAAATTTTCTAATCCTATCAAAAATTTATACTTCAATTATATAAAAAGACAAAATCCATATAGTTTAGAAGCTGTTAATGATCTTTTAAAAAAATTTAAAGACAATGTTTCCCTAATTAAAGGAAATTCAAACATATTATTAAAAAAAATTGATATGTCTAAAATTGATTTTGTATTTCTTGATGGTGGTCACGATTATCAAACAGTTAAAAATGACCTAGATTGCTGTAAAGATGTTGTTATTAATGGAGGAACTATTCTTTGTGATGATTATGATTTATCATACGCACCAGGAGTTAAAAAAGCTATAGATGAGTTTAGTTCTGAGCATGGTTTAAGATGTTCAATAATATGCAATGATAGGTTTGCTAAAATAGAAAAAAACTAAGCTATCTTTGGTTTAATTCCATTACTTTTCTATGCTTACTTCCTTTGTAGCTAGCCAAAGGTCTGATAAGCTTGTTGGCAGCATGCTGTTCCATAATGTGAGCGGACCAACCAGTTATTCTAGAAATTACAAAAATAGGTGTAAAGAAATCAGTATCAAAGCCCATCAAGTGATAAGTTGGTCCAGTAGGATAGTCAACATTGGGATGGATGTTTTTTTCTTTAATCATTACTTTTTCTACAATGTCATAAATTTTTTCAAATTTTTTATCTTTTTTAATTTTAGCAACTTTACCAAAATATTCTCTCATAGTTGGAACTCTAGAGTCACCCGATTTATAAACTCTATGACCAAAACCCATTACAACTTCTTTATTCTTAAGAGCACTGTTTATCCATTTTAAAGCATTTTCGGGTTTTTTAATTTTATTCATCATATGCATTACTTCTTCATTTGCTCCACCGTGTAATGGACCCTTTAAACTAGCAATAGCTCCTGTTATTGCTCCATGAATATCAGACAAACTACTTGTAATTGTTCTAGCAGTAAAAGTTGAAACATTAAAACTATGTTCGGCGTATAAAATTAGAGATACATCAAATGCCTTAACTATTTCCTTTTGAGGAACTTTCCCAAAACACATGTAAAAAAAATTTTCTGCGAAAGTTAATGTTTTTTTAGGTTTAATAATTTTTTTACCTTTTCTAATTCTGTAAAAAGCAGCTAAAGCGGTTGGGGTTTTAGCAAAAATTCTTAATGCTTTTCTCATATTAGCTTCTGGTGAAGAGTCAGTAGTTTCTTTATCCTCCAATCCCATCACACTCACAGCTGTTCTTGCTACATCCATTGGGTGAGATTTTTTAGGCATGTGTTTAATAATTTCATATAAATTTTTAGTTAATTCTCTATTATTTTTCTCTTCCTTTTCAAATTTTCTTAATTGCAAAGTATTAGGTAAGTCTTTGTTTAAAATTAAATAAGCCACTTCTTCAAATCTGCAATATTCACATAAATCTTGAGCAGCATAACCTCTATAAGTAAGAGAATTTATTTCTGGCATTACTTTTGATACTTCAGTTTCATCTACAACAATACCTAGTAAGCCTTTTTTTATATCATCGCTCATTATTCATGTCCTTCCGTGCTAAAATTATAAATTTTTTCATCTAATGAATTATATTTTTCATAATCAACTAATTCATAGAGTCTTTTTCTAGTTTGCATTTTATCTATAATATTATTTTGATGTCCATTTGCATAAATGTCTCTTAATCCATCTTCTACATTTTTCATTGCTAATCTTTGTGTTGTTACAGGATAAATCACAATATTATATCCAAAGTTTTCTAATTCTTTGTAATTAAATAATTTCGATTTACCAAATTCAGTCATATTAGCTAATAAATAACAAGATAGTTCTTTACGGACTTTTTCAAAATCTTTTTCATCTTGAAGAGCTTCTGGGAATATTATTTCTGCACCAGCATCAATGTAGGCTTTGCATCTTTCAATCATTTTATCAATACCCTCAACACTCTTAGCATCTGAACGTGCGATAATTTTAAAATTTTGATCTTTTTTTGTGGCGACACATTCTTTAATTTTTTTAACCATAGCATCAGTTGAAATAAGTTCTTTATTATCAAGATGCCCGCATCTTTTTCTCTCAATTTGATCTTCTAAATGAACACCAGTTAATCCAAATTTCTCAAATGTTTCTATAGTTTCTTTACAAGATTTAAACCCTGTATCTATGTCAACTATTGTTGGAAGATTAGTAACTCTAGAAATTAAATATGATCTTGTGCTAACATCTTGCAGTGTAGTTAAGCCGATATCTGGAAAACCAAGATCATTAGCCATTACTCCACCTGACACATAAACTGCATCATAGCCAATTTCTTCAATTAATTTTGCTGTAAGAGGATTATACGCACCTGGAACTCTTAATATTTTATTTGATTTTAATTTTTGATCAAAATCTAATCTTTTTTGACTTGGTTCTTTTTCGACAAAGTGCATTAAAAAATTCCTTTTTTATTGTTTTGTTTTAATATGCTTTTTCTTACTTCAATATTTAATTTATGAAGTTGGCCAGATTTTAAATTCTTTAAATTTTGCACTGTTTTTAAAAAACGATTACTTTCTTTTTTTTTCAAAATACCTTCAGTTAAAATTAAAAATTTATTTATATAATTTTGTCTCCTAAATGGTCTAGCTCCATATGGATGAGCATCTGCTTTATCTAATTCTTCTATTATTTTTTTTCCATTGTTAAGAGTTACGACAACTTTAGCTCCAAATGATTTATTTTTTGGGTTAGGATCATGATATTTTGTTGTCCATTTTTTATCCTCATATGTTTTTATTGATCTCCAAATTTTAATTGTGCTTTTTCTATTAGCTCGAGCTTTTGTATAAGATTTAACATGATGCCAATCCCCATCTTCTAATGCTACAGCAAAAATATACATGATAGAATGATCTAATGTTTCTCTACTTGCATTAGGGTCCATTTTTTGCGGGTCATTAGCACCTGTACCAATAACATAATGAGTATGATGGCTTGTAAAAATATCAATTTTTTTAATTTGATTTAAATTGGGGATTTTTATTTTTAGTTTTTTTGCTAGATCTATTAAAGCTTGCGATTGATATTCTGCAGAATATTCTTTGGTATATGTTTCTAAAATAGCCTTTTTACTTTCACCTCTTTTTGGCAAAGGGACTCTGTAGATTGCTTTTTTTCCATCTAATATTCTTGCTATTACACTATCCTCACCTTCATATATTGGACTTGGAGCACCTTCACCTCTCATAGCTCTATCTACAGCTTCGATAGCAAGCTTACCTGCATGTGCTGGAGCATAAGCTTTCCAACTTGAAATTTCTCCTTTTCTAGATTGTCTTGTAGAAATTGTTGTATGTAGTGCCTGTTGAACAGATTGATAAATAGTCTCGGTATTTAATTTTAACATTGTTCCTAATCCAGCAGCCACACTGGGTCCTAAATGAGCAATGTGGTCAACTTTATGCTTATGTAAACAAATTCCTTTAACTAAATTTACTTGAACTTCGTAAGCAGTAATTATTCCCCTTAGTAAATCCAATCCACTTTTTTTATTTTGTTGAGCAACACTTATAAGTGGAGGAATGTTATCACCTGGATGACTATAATCTTCAGCTAAAAAAGTATCATGAAAATCTAATTCTCTAACTGCGGTTCCATTTGACCATGCGGCCCATTCGCAATCAAATTTTAATTTTGAGTTTACACCAAATATAGTGGCACCATTTTTTCTTGAATGTTTTAAGGCCATCTCTCTAGATGATATCACTGGCTTCCTATTCAGTGATGCTATTGCAACAGATGCGTTATCAATTATTCTATTAATAACCATTTCAATTGCATCTTTATTTAACTTAGCATTATCGCTAGCTATCTCTGCAATTTTCCAGGCAAGCTGTTTCTTCTTTGGAAGATTAATTTTTGACGGATATACTTTAACTGTATGTAATAACAAAATAACTCCTAATTTGTAATTTTTGTTTTAATAGTTAAAATAAATTAATCAATATTAAAGATATTTAGATATTATTTTTTCAATACCTACAAAGTCTTTTATAATGTGATTATGATGAATTTCATCAGATCTTTTTTCTGTATATCCATATTTTAGTAATATTATTGGAATTTCGGCAGCCTTAGCAGCATTAGCATCTGTCTCGCTATCACCAATCATAATTGATTTATTTTTATCGCCATCTATAATTTCAATTACGGTTGTTAAATGTCGAGGGTCTGGTTTGCAATATTCAAAAGTATTGTAACCTGCAACATATTCAAAATAATCATAAATCCCAATTTTTTTTAAAAGATCAACTGCTAAGTGTTCAGTTTTATTAGTGCACACTGCCATAGAAATATTTTCATTTTTACACCAATTTAAAAATTCTTTTACGCCAATGATTAATTTACTTTCGTGTAAAATATTTTTTCCATAATAAGATAAAAATTCATCAGTCATTTCATTTTGAATTTTTTCATCAAACCACTTCCACTGACCATTAGCTTTTGCCATCATAGCTTTTGCTCCTTTACCAACAGCATTTTTTAATTCTCCTAAAGTTTTCGTAGGATAACCAAATTTTTTCATTACATGGTTATGCGCATGTATTAAATCTGGCGCTGTATCTACCAATGTACCGTCTAAATCAAATAAAATTGTAAATTTTTGTTTCATTATTAAAGTATTTTAAAGAAATAAATTGTGAATTAATCAAACAATATACTTAATATAAATAAGATCAATATGAAAGACTCAAGTCAAAAAAAACTTAGAGAGAAATTTATAAAATCAGGAGTTAAGATGATTGGTCCTGAAACTATTTTTTTTTCAAAAGATACAAAGATTGGAAACAACGTAACTATAGAACCCTATGTTGTTATTGGCTTTAAGGTCAAAATTGGGAATAATGTAATTATAAAATCTTTTTCACATTTAGAATCTTGTAAAATTGAAAATAAAGTTGAGATTGGTCCATATGCCCGAATAAGACCTAATACAATTTTAAAAGAAGGATCTAGAGTAGGTAATTTTGTCGAAATAAAAAAAAGCACCTTAGGAAAAAAATCTAAAGTAAATCATTTATCTTATGTAGGAGATGCTCAAATTGGAAAATCAGTAAACATAGGTGCAGGTACAATTACTTGCAATTATGATGGAGTAAGTAAAAAAAAGACAAAAATTAAAGATAAAGTATTTATAGGCTCAAATTCTTCATTGGTTGCTCCAATTATCATAAACAACGATAGTATTGTTGGAGCCGGATCAGTAATTACAAAGAATGTTAGAAAAAAATCTTTAGCATTAACAAGATCGCCACAATTAGAAATTAAAAATTACAAAAGAAAAAAAAAATAAAATATGTGTGGAATTATTGGAATATCAAGCAACAAACCTGTTTCAGCAAATATAATTAATTCGTTAAAAAAATTAGAATACAGAGGATATGACTCAGCTGGTATAGCTACACTTTCAGATGGTGAAATTAATGAGGTAAAATCAGAGGGTAGAGTAAATAATTTAGAGAATAATTTTGATTTAAAAAACTTAAGAGGAAATATTGGTATCGGGCATGTAAGATGGGCGACACATGGTATCCCGAATAGTGTAAATGCTCATCCTCATTCCTCTCATAATGTATCAGTAGTTCACAATGGAATTATAGAAAATTCTACAATATTAAAAAAACATTTAATTAACAAAGATCATAACTTCAAATCACAGACAGATACAGAGGTAATCGTTCATTTAATAACAGAAAATTTAAAAATCTCAGAATTAGAAGAGGCTATAACAAAAACACTAAAACAACTTCATGGTAGTTTTGCACTTGGTATTGTGTTTAAAGATATGCCAGACTTAATAGTTGGTGCTAGAAGAGGATCACCTTTAGCTGTTGGTTATGGCCCAAATGAAAACTACTTAGGATCAGACTCTTATGCTTTAAAATCTATGACAAATAAAATTACTTATCTTGATGATGGTGAATTTTGTATAGTTAAAAAAGATCAGGTTCTTTTTTTTAACGAGGAAGGAAAAAAAGTTAATAAAAAAATATTAGAACTATCATCAGATGAAGCAAGTTATGACAAAGGTGATTTCAAACATTTTATGGCAAAAGAAATTGAAGAACAGCCAACAACAATCAAAACTGGAATCAAAGAATATATAGACAATGTAAATAAAGAGATAAATATTTTTAATTTCCCATGGAAAATAGAAGAGATTAATTCAATAACTTTAATTGGTTGTGGTACTGCATATCATTCATGTTTAATGGCTAAATATTGGTTTGAAGAACTTACAAACTTGGATGTTAACATAGATATAGCATCAGAATTTAGATACAGAAAAAATAGGTTCAAAAAGGGGACTCTATATGTTTTTGTTTCACAATCAGGAGAAACAGCAGATACTTATGCAGCATTAGATCTTTGTAATAAAAATAATATGAAGACATGTGCGGTAGTCAATGTAATTGAAAGTTCAATTGCAAGAGACTCTAATTTTGTTTTACCAATTCATTGTGGTCCTGAAATAGGAGTTGCATCAACAAAAGCATTTCTAGGTCAAATACTTGTTTTGTATATTTTATCTTTAAAATTTGGATCATTGAGAAATGAAATAGAAAAAAAACAATACCAAGAAAAAATTAAAGACTTACAAGATTTACCAGGATTATTAGAAAAAACTTTACTACATGATAATGACATCCAAGCAATATCTTCTACATTTAACGAAGCGAAAGGCTCAATGTTTTTAGGGAGAGGTTATTCATATCCAATAGCTTTAGAAGGTGCTTTAAAACTTAAAGAACTTTCCTACGTTCATGCAGAGGGGTACCCAGCAGGTGAAATGAAACACGGTCCACTTGCTTTAATAGAAGAGGGCATGCCCGTAGTAGTTTTGGCTCCCAGAGATAATTATTATAAAAAAACAATTTCAAATATGCAGGAAGTTATAGCTAGAGGAGCAAAGGTATTATTGATTACTAATAAAAGTTCAGATGAAGTTATTTCAGAAAATATTTGGGAAACTATTGAGGTCGAGAATACAAATGATGATTTACTTCCGTTTCTCTTAACAATTCCTCTCCAAAAATTAGCATATTATTCTGCTCTTAAAAAAGGTTATGATATTGATAAGCCAAGAAATCTGGCTAAATCTGTCACTGTTGAATAAACTTAAAACTCTGCTAAAACACTTCTAGGTTGAATATGAAAAGTTGGAAAAAAAATAGTTGGAGAAAATACCCAGTCAAACATGTTCCAGAATATCCAGATAAAAAGGAGCTGGAAATGGTTTTAACCAAGATTGAAAAATTTCCACCATTAGTCTTTGCTGGAGAAACTAGACATCTAAAGAGTCAATTAGCTGAAGTTGTGGATGGTAAAGCATTTTTGCTTCAAGGAGGAGATTGTGCTGAAAGTTTTGCAGAATTTGATCCAGATAACATAAGAGACACATTCAAACTAATGTTACAAATGTCTTTAGTATTAACGTACTCAGCATCTTTACCAGTTGTAAAAGTTGGAAGAATTGCTGGACAATTTTCAAAACCAAGAAGCTCACCTGTTGAAACAAAAAATGGTGTTGAGTTACCAAGTTACTTAGGTGACAATATTAACGGAATGGAATTTACTGAAAAAGCAAGAATTCCAGATCCAAAAAGATTATTTAAAGCATATTCTCAATCTGCAGCAACTTTAAATCTTATTAGAGCTTTCTGTCACGGTGGGTTTGCAGATCTTAAGAATGTTCATAATTGGAATTTAGGATTTATCAAAAATTCTCCCGAATTAAAAAGATTCAAAGATTTAGAAGATAGGATAGCTGACGCTCTAGCATTTATGGATGCATGTGGAATTAATTCAGATTTTAATAGAAGATTAAAAACAGTTAACTTTTGGACTTCTCATGAAGCTCTACTGCTTCCATTTGAAGAAAAAATGACTCGAGTAGATTCTACAACGGGGGAAAATCACGATACATCTGCTCATTTTGTGTGGATTGGAGATAGAACTAGGCAGTTAGATGGGGGACATGTTGAGTTTTGTAGAGGAATAGAAAATCCAATTGGAATTAAATGTGGGCCAACTTTAAAAGCTGACGATTTAATTAATTTGTGCAACAGAATTAATCCTAGAAATGAAAAAGGTAAAATTACATTGATTTCAAGATTTGGGGCAGACAATGTTTCAAAACATTTACCTAAACTTATAAGAGCAATTAAAAAAGAAGGTTTAAATGTAATATGGTCCTGCGACCCATGTCATGGAAATACAATTCAAGCTGCAACAGGATTTAAAACTAGACCATTTAACAGTGTTTTAAAAGAAGTTAAAAATGTATTTACTTGCCATCAAAGTGAAGGAAGTTATGCTGGTGGTCTTCATATAGAATTGACTGGTCAAAATGTAACAGAATGTATTGGTGGTGCTCAAAAAATATCTGAAAAAGACTTATCATCTAGATACAATACGCATTGTGACCCAAGACTAAATGCAAACCAAGCTCTAGAATTAGCTTTTTTGATTTCAGATGAGATTAAAAAGAATAGCTCTTATTCTAAAAATGCAGATAGAGCGGCATCATAAGACATTGTAAAATTTTAAATATCTAATACTTTAAAATCATGAATGCTTCAGAAAAAGTAAATTTTATTTCTAACTGGATTAAAGATTATGTAAATAATATGCCAAGTAAGGCAGAGACATTAGTTATAGGAATTTCTGGAGGAATAGATTCGTCAGTTTCTAGTACATTAAGTGCAATCACAGGTTTAAAAACTATTGTTTTATCAATGCCAATTAAACAGAAATCACATCAACATGACTTAAGTTTAAAGCATCAAGAGTGGCTAGTTAAAAATTTTAAAAATGTTGAAGCACATACTATCAATTTAGATGAATTATTTTTGGCTTTTAGTTCCAGTTTATCAAATTTTGATAATGAACATGGAATGGCGAATTCTAGAGCTAGATTGAGAATGACAACGCTTTACCAAGTTGCTGCAGCGAATAAAGGAATAGTAGTTGGAACTGGAAATAAAGTTGAAGATTTTGGTGTTGGGTTTTACACAAAATATGGAGATGGTGGTGTAGATATATCTCCTATAGCTGATTGTGATAAAACTGAAGTTTGGCAGCTTGGAAAAGAGCTTGGAATTTTAAAAGAAATTATAGATGCAGCCCCTACGGATGGTTTATGGGACGATGGAAGAACTGATGAAGGTCAACTAGGACTAAAATATGAAGAATTAGAAGAAGCTATGAATAATCCAAATTCAGCTAATCGAGCTAAATACGAAAGTATTAGAAAACAAAATTTGCATAAAATGGAGCCAATTCCTGTATGCAAAATTCCAAATTAATCAAATAGATTCACAAATCTATTTTTTAAGTATATTCCTAAAATAATGAGTAAAGATATTTTTTTAACAAACAATCTAACAAATAAAAAAGAGAAGTTTGTTCCACTAGATAAAAGCAACATTAGAATGTATGTATGTGGTCCAACAGTTTATGATGATCCTCATATTGGAAATGCAAGACCAATAGTTGTATTTGATATTCTATTTAAAATTTTTAAAAAAAATTACCCAAAAGTTACTTATGTGCGAAATATTACAGATGTAGATGATAAAATTATTAAATCTTCAAAAGAAAATAATATTTCAATTTCAGAATTAACAAGCAAAGTAACTAAAAGTTTTAGTGAAGATTGTCATTATTTAAATTGTGAAGAACCAACCCATCAGCCTAAAGCAACAGAAAATATAGATTTGATGATTGAAATGATTTCTGAATTAATAAAAAAAGGATTTGCTTATGAAAATAATAAACATGTTTATTTTGAGGTTGTAAAATTCAAAGATTACGGTCAGCTATCAAACAAAAAATTAGATGAACTAATTGCTGGATCTAGAGTAGAAGTTAGTGAAAATAAAAAAAATTCAGAAGATTTTGTTTTGTGGAAACCATCTGAAAGTGAAGAACCTTCGTGGGAATCTCCATGGGGGAAAGGAAGACCAGGATGGCATCTAGAATGTTCTGCAATGTCAAAAAAATTTTTAGGAAAGGAGTTTGATGTTCATGGTGGAGGTATTGATTTATTATTTCCTCATCATGAGAACGAAATAGCTCAATCAAGATGCGCAAATGATACAAAATTATTTGCTAAATTTTGGATGCACAATGCATTCATCACCATGTCCAATGAAAAAATGGCCAAGTCTCAAGGAAATATTTTAAAAATAAAAGATTTTAGAAATAAGATAAGGGGTCAGGTTTTAAGATTAGCTTTACTGAGCGCACATTATAAACAGCCATTAGATTGGAATGATAAACTTCTCGAGGATTGTGAAAATACAATTAACAAATGGTACAATTCATATTTAGATATTGAAAATAATTCTGAGGTTTCTGATCAAATTCTTCAACCACTTTATGATGACTTAAATACACCTGGATATATTGCAAATTTACACAAATTATATGACAAATCTCAAAAAGGTAACGATCAAGATAAATCTGTTTTTGTTGCAGCTTGTCAATTTGTAGGATTATTAAATGAAAATAAAGAAAATTGGCAAAATTTTAAAATTAGTAAAGCTTTAATTTCTGAAAAAGAAATTTGGCAAAAAATTCAAGATAGGAAAAAAGCTAGGGAAAACAAAAATTATGAAGAAGCTGACAAAATTAGAGATGAGCTTTTAGACAAAGGTGTTTTAATAGAAGATAAAGATGATAAAACGACTTGGAAATTTAAATGAGTAAAGAAAAACTTTATATATTTGATACAACATTACGTGATGGAGCGCAAACCCAAGGTGTAGATTTTTCAATTGATGATAAGGAAAAAATTTCATCAGCTTTAGACAAATTAGGTGTAGATTATGTTGAGGGAGGATGGCCTGGAGCAAATCCAACTGATACTGAGTTTTTCAATAAAGATCATAATTTTAAATCAACAAAATTAACTGCATTTGGAATGACTAAAAAATCAGAACATAGTGCAGAAAATGACCCCATGCTCTCATCTTTAATTAATTCTAAAAGCTCTTCTGTTTGTCTGTTCGGAAAATCATGGGATTTTCAAGTGGATGTTGCACTCGGAATAAGCAATGAACAAAATTTAATTAATATAAGTGAAAGCACAAAACATATTGTTAAATCTGGAAAAGAGTTCATGTTTGATGCAGAACATTTTTTTGATGGCTATAAATCTAATCCTGAATACGCAATATCATGTTTAAAAGCTGCTTTTGATAATGGAGCAAGATGGATTGTTTTATGCGATACAAATGGAGGAACACTCCCTCACGAAGTAACTGAAATTGTTAATGAAGTAACTAAACATATTCCAGGAGAAAATTTAGGAATACATGCTCATAATGATACTGAAAATGCAGTAGCTAATAGTCTTGCTGCAGTTCAATCAGGAGTTAGACAAGTTCAGGGTACAATAAATGGCCTAGGGGAAAGATGCGGCAATGCAAATTTAATGTCATTAATTCCTTCTTTTTTTTTAAAGAAAGATTTTTCAGATAAGTTTGCACTAAGTATTAAAAGAGAAAATTTAAAAAATTTAACTCAATGTTCAAGATTGTTAGATGAAATTTTAAATAGAAAACCTAATAAACATTTACCATATGTAGGGGCTTCTGCTTTTTCTCATAAAGGTGGAATGCATGTTTCAGCAGTACAAAAAGATCCCAAAACTTATGAGCATATTAATCCTGAAGAAGTTGGAAATTCAAGAAATATTGTAGTTTCAGATCAATCAGGTCAATCAAATATAATGTCAAGATTGAATTCAATTGGAATCAAGGTTGAGAAAAGTGATTCAAAAATTAAAAAACTTTTAGAAGAAGTGAAAGATCGAGAATTTATTGGTTATAGTTATGATGGTGCTGACGCGTCTTTTGAGTTGTTAGCTCGAAGATTAATGGGGGAGATACCAAGGTATATTTCAATTAATGAATATGATGTTTCGGTAAAGAAAGATCATGCAGGAGAAATAGTTTCTTATGCAAAAGCTCAATTAGAAGTAGATGGAAATAAAATTTTGTGTGAAGGACAAGGAAATGGACCTGTTAATGCTCTAGATAATGCAATTAGAAAGAATGTTAAAAAGCTTGCAAAATATTCAGAATATTTAAAAGATTTAAGACTTGTTGATTATAAAGTTAGAATTTTAAATACTGGAACAGAGGCTGTAACAAGAGTTAGTATTGAAAGTACAGATTCGAAAGGTGTTAACTGGTTTACTATTGGAGTATCACCAAATATTATTGATGCATCTTTCAAAGCTCTGGTAGACAGTCTGGATTATAAGTTATTTAAGGATAAGGCTCCTGGTAGTTTGTAAAAATGAAAATTAAAAAATTTTCAGAAAAACCATTGGATGCTGACTCAAGAGTAGGTGGCAAACCTATCGTCTGTTATCCAAACACTAATATCGAAGAAAATAATTTAAGAACTTTACATTCTGCACGAGAGAACTTAGTTAAAAAAAATGAAGTTATTATTCCCCCAAGAGACGCAAAAACTTTTGAGGTCAAATTTGGTGAGTTCTTTAGAATTGAGAGTTTAGATGGCCCCCAAGTTGGAGACCTAAATTTATTTAATTTAAATAATTTAGAAGAGAAATTTTATTCAGGAAAAACTAGAGCCCTCTATGGAACACATCTTTCTGTAGGAGATAAAATGTTTAGTAGTTTTCCATACTTAAGGTCATTAGCAACAATAACTTGGGATACTTTAGATTGGTACGATTATGATAAAGATGGTGGGTCGGTCCACGATGTTATTGGTACAAGATGTGATCCTTATACATCAAAACTTTTAAACGATAACGATTATCACTATTGTTGCCACTCAAATTTAACAAGAGCTTTGGTAAAAGAGAAAAATATTCAATTAGACCATGCAGAAAAAATAGTTCATGATGTATTAAATGTTTTTATGTTAACTGGATTTACTAGCAATACTAAGCAATACTTTATGAAAGCAAGCCCTGTTAGACCTGGTGATTATTTAGAGTTTTTTGCCGAAACAGATTTATTGGGTGCACTTTCTGCTTGTCCAGGTGGTGATTGCGGATCTGAACATTCATCCGATGTAGCAAAATGTTATCCTTTAAAAGTTTCTATTTGGACAGTAGATCCAAAATATTTAAATGACATTAAACCATCACCCTTTTCAAATTATAATAGAAATCATGGCATAGATTAATGTCTATTAACAATATTTCTTTCATTTTACACAAACCTCAACTCTCTGAAAATATTGGAGCCTGTGCAAGGGGAATGAAAAATTTTAATTTTAATAAACTTATTGTTATTGATCCTAAACCAATATTTCCAAATGATAAAATTTTAGCAACCTCAGTAGGAGCAAAAAATATAATTAACAAAGCAAAGAATTTTGAAAATTTGGAAAAATCTTTAAAAAATATTGATATTGTAATTGCAACATCAGCACGATTTAGAAATAAAAATATTAAACATATCCAATTAGAAGATTTAAAAAAAATTAATTATAAAAAGAAAATAGCTTTTTTATTTGGTTCAGAAGCATCTGGTTTATCAAACAACGAAATAAGCTATGCAAATTACACTCTTCAAATTCCAACTAATCCTGATTTTAAATCATTAAATTTGTCTCACAGCTTAATAATAATTGCTCAATATCTATCAAGCATAATTAATTCAAAAGCATCTTCTTTTAAGAAATCAAATAAAGTTAAATCAGCATCTAGAAAAGAGATAGTTGCTATGGCAAATCTTTGTATACACAATCTTGAAGAGATTAATTTTTTTAAATCAAAAGAGAAGAAACCGATAATGCTTGAAAACTTGAGGAATATTTTTTATAGGATGGAATTATCAACAAAAGAAACACGTATTTTATCAGGGGTATTTGCAAGTTTAGGTAAAAAACGTTGATTGACAAAATTATGAGTAAGTTTATAAAGCCCACTATCAAATGACAAAAAGATTAAACTCTAAACATAAAGTAGATAGAAGATTAAAAGTTAACCTTTGGGGAAGACCCAAAAGTCCTTTTAATACTAGAGCTTATGGACCAGGACAACATGGTCAATCAAAAACATCAAAACCTTCAGATTATGGAATACAGCTTCAAGCTAAACAAAAACTAAAAGCCTATTATGGTAACATTAACGAGAGACAATTTAGAAATATTTACAAAAAAGCAGTAATGCTCAAAGGTGATACTGGTGAAAACTTAATTGGCCTTCTTGAAAGAAGACTAGATGCCGTGATCTACAGAGCAAAATTTGCAACAACAATTTTTTCAGCTAGACAATTAATTAATCATGGTCATGTAAAAGTAAATGGTAAAAAAGTGAATATTGGAAGTTATTTGATTAGAGAAGAGGATTCAATTGAGATAAGAGATAAATCCAAGCAACTTGCTATTATTGATATTGCTCTAGCAAACAAAGAAAGAGAAACTCCAGAATATATTCAGATGGATGAAAAAAATAAAAAATTAAAGTTTGTTCGAGTACCTAAATTTGAAGAAGTTCCATATCCAATTGTAATGGAACCAAATTTAGTAATTGAATATTACTCTAGATAGTTTTCATGAAACAGGTCCAGTATAGTGGATTTGAATTAGATCATTTTGACTCAGCAATCAATTTTAGACATTATCAGCTTTCATTGTTTAAAAAATACTTAAACGATGATTTTCTTGAGGTAGGTGCGGGAAAAGGAGGTTTAGCAATAGTTTATAAAGAGTTATTGAGAAATATTACATTAATAGAACCAGATAAAATTCTTTTCAAAATTTTAAAAAAAAAAATTAAAGATAAAAACGTATCTATAGAAAATAAATCAATCAAAAATATAAAAAAAAAATTTAACACAATCATCTATTTTGATGTGCTTGAACATATTAAAAATGATTTATTTGAAGTAAAAACTGCATCTAAAAAATTAAATTCTGGAGGATATTTAATTTTTAGTGTCCCCGCACATCAAATATTTTATAGTGATTTTGATAAATCAGTTGGTCACTTCAAAAGATATAACCAAAAAGATTTTAGAGTAATATCTGAAAAATGTGGCTTAAAAATTGAAAAAATACTTTATTATGATTCAATAGGTTTCTTACTTTTAATAATTAACAAAATATTTTCTCTTGGATCAGGGAATTTAAAATTAAAAATTAGTTTATGGAATTTTCTAATCCCGATCTCAAGAATTATAGATTTTCTAACATTTTATAAATTCGGAAAATCTTTAATTTGTGTATTTAAGAAAAAAAGATAACTTAATTTTTAGTTTTAAAGTTTATTCCTTTAGTTTCAAAAAGTTTTGCTAACTCACCACTTTCGTACATTTCTTTAATAATATCACATCCACCTATAAATTCATTTTTAACATAAAGTTGTGGGATTGTTGGCCAATCACTAAAAACCTTAATTCCTTCTCTTAAATTTTGATTTTCTAATACATTTATACCTTTAAAATTTACTTCTAGAATTTTTAAAATATTTGAAGTAGCCATTGAAAATCCACATTGTGGAGCGTCAGGTGTGCCTTTCATAAACAAACATACTTCGTTATTTTCAATTTCATTTTTTATTAAATCATTTGTTTGTTGATCCATTTTAACTCTCCTTTGTTTTAATTGCTAATGCATGCAGTTCATTTCCCATTCTACCTTTTAATGAGTTGTAAACCATTTTATGTTGCTCAATTTTACTTTTTCCAGAAAATTGAGATGAAGTGATGGTTGCTGAATAATGATTTCCATCACCTGCCAAATCTTGTAATTCAACAATAGCATCTGGTATTGCCTCTTTTATAAAATTCTCAATTTCTTTTAAATCCATCGCCATTATTTACTCATATAGTTTGTAAGCCAACTTTTATTTGAAGTTGACAATTCGTCAATTGTAACTTTTGTCTTATCATTAATATACAGTTTATTTCCACCAATTATTCCAAGTTCATCAAAATGGACTGCATTTTTATTTAATATATCTGCTACTTTTTTTAAATTTTTTTTGTTTATTTCTATAATATATCTACCTTGATCTTCAGCGAATAAGTACTCTATTTCATTGATTAGATATTTAGGTTTTTTAATATTTATTCCTTTTTTACCTTTAATACACATTTTTGCTACCGCCACAATTATACCACCTAAAGAAACATCGTGTGCACTTTTTATTAAATTATTATCAATCAATTTGAGCAAAGTTTCTCCAATATTTTTTTCGTTAAAAAGATTTACCTCAGGTGGAGGTCCATTTTTTTCATCCAAAATAGTTCTTGCAAATAAACTTTGATCAATATGCCCCTCAGTTTTTCCAATTACCAAAACTAAATTGTCAACTTCTTTAAAATCCATAGTAATCATATTCTTAAAATCTTTAATTAACCCAACTCCACCGATTGCAGGTGTAGGTTTTATACCTTCGTCTTTTGTTTGATTGTAAAAAGAAACATTTCCTGAAACCACTGGGAAGTTTAAATATTCGCTTGCTTCACCTATACCTTGAACACATTCAACAAACTCACCCATATTTTCCTCATTTTCAGGACTACCGAAATTTAAACAATTAGTGATAGCAATTGGTTTAGCTCCCACTGATATTAGATTTCTAAAACTTTCACACACTACTTGCTTTCCACCAGTTAAAGGATGAGCCCAGCAATAAATCGCAGAAGAATCTACAGAAGCAGCCACTGCTTTATTTGTTCCGTGAACTCTTACAACTCCTGCATCCCCACCAGGTTTTTGTATTGTATCTCCCATAACTGTATGATCATACTGCTGCCAAATCCATTCTTTACTACATACATTTGGGTTTGCTAATATTTTTTTCAAAACATCAAATATTTTCAGATGTTTAATGTCTTCTTTTTTAACTTTATTTTTTTTAGGTAACTTTGCTTTTTTCCATTTACGATCATACATAGGAGAGTTTTCAACTAAGGTATTAACTGGAATGTCTGCAACTTTTTCTTCATCAAAATAAAGTTCTATTTTTTTTGACTTAGTCGTTTTTCCAATCACAGCAAAATCTAAGTTCCATTTATCAAATATTTTTTTTGCTTGTTCTTCTTTGCCGTTTTCTAAAACAATCAACATTCTTTCTTGACTCTCTGAGAGCATTATTTCATAGGGTGTCATCTTGGCTTCTCTGCAAGGTACTTTGTTTAAATTAATTTCTATACCTAAATTTCCTTTTGAGGCCATTTCGATACTTGAAGAAGTTAATCCGGCAGCACCCATATCTTGAATAGCTATGATTGAATCACCGGCCATTAGTTCTAAACAAGCTTCAAGTAAAAGTTTTTCAGTAAATGGATCTCCAACTTGTACTGTAGGCTTTTTTTCCTCAATTTTTTCGTCAAAACTAGCTGAGGCCATACTTGCCCCATGTATTCCGTCTCTTCCAGTTTTAGACCCAACATAAATTACCGGTTTATTTAACCCTGCAGCTTTAGAATAAAAAATCTTATCTTTTTTGACTAATCCCAATGTCATAGCGTTAACCAAAATATTTCCATTATATGAGCTATCAAAACTTGTTTGGCCTGCAATTGTAGGAACACCCATACAGTTTCCATAACCACCTATGCCATGAACAACACCTCTTAGTAAATTCTTTGTTTTTTTATGTTGTGGTGATCCAAAATGTATTGAGTTCAAGTTAGCTATTGGTCTTGCGCCCATTGTAAATACATCACGCATAATACCACCGACCCCAGTAGCAGCACCTTGGTAAGGTTCAATAAATGAAGGGTGATTGTGACTTTCTATTTTAAAAACTATTGCATCATTATCTTCAATATCGATAACGCCAGCATTTTCTCCAGGACCTTGAATAACTTTTTTTCCTTTAGTAGGTAGCTTCTTTAAATGTAGTCTTGATGATTTATAAGAGCAATGCTCATTCCACATCGCAGAAAAAATACCAAGTTCTGTGATATTGGGAGTTCTCTTTAATAGCTCACAAATTTTGGCGTATTCATCTTTCTTTAAACCGTGATCAACTGCTACTTGTTCGTTTACAATCATTTTAAGTTATTTATTAAGTTTTTAAAAAACAATGATCCATCCTCACCAGACAAAGATGTATCAATCATTCTTTCAGGGTGGGGCATCATTCCTAAAACATTTTTTTCTTTATTAAATATACCAGCAATATTTTTTATGGATCCATTAGGATTAAATTGATCTTCTATTTTTCCATTTTCATCACAATACTTAATGGCTATTTGATTATTATCCTCAATTTCTTTTAATTGATCGTTGCTACAAAAATAATTACCCTCATTATGAGCTATATGAAATTCTAAAACTTCATTATCAACATTTTTAAAATATTTATTTTGTTTATTATTAATTTTTACAAAAACGTTTTTACAAATAAATTCTAAATATTTGTTTCTAAGCAAAACACCTGGAACTAAACCGCTTTCTACTAATATTTGAAATCCATTACAGATGCCCATAACCATACCTCCTGAATTTGCAAAGTTAATTACAGACTGCATTATTTTTGATTTAGATGCCATACTTCCACATCTCAAGTAATCACCATATGAAAACCCACCTGGCAATACAACTAAATCACTTTTTGGTAATTCAACATCTGCATGCCAAACCATTTTGTTTTTAAATCCAAATTTCTTCAAAGCAACATTAATGTCTCTGTCACAATTTGAACCTGGAAAAGTAATAACTGATGATTTCATTAATTACTTTTGATCAATAATTTTATAATTTTCAATTACAAGATTTGCCAAAAGTTTTTTACACATTTCTTCAACTTTTGCTTTTGCTTTGTCGTTATCAGTTTCTTTTGTATCTATTTCAAAATACTTACCTTGTCTAACTTCGTTAACATCATTAAAACCCATTCCATCCAGAGTTTGATGAATAACTTTTCCTTGTGGATCAAGTACATCTTTTTTCAAAGTGATAATTACCGAAATTTTCATTTCCTCTTTCTTTTGACTGAAGATAATTTAGTTACATTTACCGCTGAAACATTAGATTGCTCATGAAGTATACCTAATCTTTTAGCAACCTCAGTATAGGCTGGTATTAAATCACCCAGATCTTTTCTAAATCGGTCTTTATCTAATTTTTTTTCTGTAATACTATCCCATAGTCTGCACGTATCAGGACTAATTTCATCTGCTAAAATAACTTCATTTTTTCCATGATTTTTAATTCTTCCAAATTCTAATTTAAAATCGATAAGTTTAATTCCTACACCCCTAAACATCCCAATCATAAAATCATTAATTCTTAAAATCATTTTTTTAACTTTATCGATTTCTGTTTTTGAGGCCCAATCAAATGCTAAAATATGCTCTTCAGATATTAATGGATCTCCAAGTTTGTCATCTTTTAAGCAGTATTCAATCAAAGGTTCTTTTAATACAGTACCGTCCTCAATGCCCAATCTTTTAGTAATCGAACCTGTTGCAACATTTCTTACAATGAATTCTATCGGAATTATTTCTACAAGTTTAATAATTTGCTCACGCATATTTAATCTTTTTATTAAATGATTTTTAATTCCTATTTGGGTGAGGTTAGAGAGTATATGTTCTGATATTCTGTTATTTAAAACACCTTTACCTTCAATGGTAGTTTTTTTTTGATTGTTGAATGCAGTTGCATCATCTTTAAAGTATTGGATAACTAAGTTTTTATCATTTGTTGCATAAATGATTTTAGCTTTTCCTTCGTATAATATTTTACCTTTTTTCATTATTTAAAAACTCTTCTAAAGATAAAATTTACATTTTTAAAGTGTTTAGAATAATCAAAAATAGATTTTAGTTTTTTTAGCGAAATTTTGCTCATTATAAACTTATCAGATGAAATGACGTCAATTAAGTTTAAATTTTCCGCAAAACATTTTTTTGCATAAGATTGTACCAACTTGTATGATTTTTCTCTACTTAATCCTGTTTTAGTTAATTCCAACATAACTTCTTGAGAAAAAATTAACCCTTTTGTTAAATTTAAGTTTTCGAGCATTTTTTTTGGATAAACAATCATGTTATCTAAAATATTTGTAAGTCTAACCAATGCAAAGTCAGTTGTTATGTTTGCATCAGGCCCAATATTTCTTTCCACACTTGAATGAGATATATCTCTTTCATGCCAAAGAGCTATATTTTCAAGAGCTGGTACAACAGCGCTTCTAACCATCCTGGCTAATCCTGTTAAATTTTCACTTAATATTGGATTTTTTTTGTGAGGCATAGCGGAAGACCCTTTTTGATTTTTAGAAAAATATTCTTGTAATTCATAAACTTCAGTTCTTTGTAAGTGTCTTATTTCAACTGCTACTCTTTCAATAGATCCTGCAATAATACCTAAAACAGAAAAATAAAATGCATGTCTATCTCTTGGAATTACTTGTGTGGAAATTGGTTCAATTTTTAAACCTAATTTCTTTGCCACTTGTTTTTCAACATTTGGATTAATATTAGCAAATGTACCAACAGCACCAGAAATCGCACAAGTAGAAACTTCATCAATAGCATCCTTTAGTCTTTTTCTATTTCTTTTAAATTCCTCATAAAATGAAGCCAATTTTAAGCCAAAAGTAATTGGTTCAGCATGGATGCCGTGGCTTCTTCCCATACAAGGTGTAAGTTTATACTTTTTAGCCTGATTTTTTAAAACTTTTAAAAGTTGATCTATATCTTTTAAAATCATTTTACCTGATTGAACCAACTGAATGTTAAAACTAGTATCAAGAACATCAGATGAGGTCATACCTTGGTGAAGGTATCTAGCTTTAATTCCAGCTTTTTCAGTTACCGAAGTTAGAAATGCTATAACATCATGTTTTACCTCAGATTCTATTTTGTGAATCCTACTTACATTAATTCTAGCTTTTTTTCTTACAACTGAAGCAACACCTCTTGGAATTTGACCAAGTTTTTCCATTGCCTCAGCAGCTGCAACTTCTACATCAAGCCAGATTTTATATTTATTTTCTTCTGACCAAATATTAGTTAATTCTTTTCGCGAATATCTTTTAATCATTAATTATAAGTATGGAGGCTTTGAATAACCTTTAGCAGATTCTGTAAAGATTTCATAACCATTTTCAGTAATTCCCAACGTATGTTCAAATTGTGCAGATAAAGATTTATCTTTTGTAACAGCTGTCCAACCATCATTCAACATTTTAACATCGTATTTACCTGCATTTATCATAGGTTCTATCGTAAATGTCATACCAGGTCTTAAATCCATTCCTGTATTTTTTCTACCATAGTGTAAAATATTTGGCGACTCATGAAATGTTGTGCTTATTCCGTGACCACAAAAATCTCTGACTACTGAAAATCCTTTTTCTTCTACAAATGATTGAATTTCATAACCAATATCTCCCAATTTAATTCCAGGTTTTAAAATTCTAATAGCTCTCATCATAGATTCGTAAGTAGCATCTATAAGATTATTTAATTTAACTGGAGTTTTTCCAATACAAAACATTCTACTTGTGTCACCATAATGTTCATCAACTATTGCTGTCACATCAACATTTACAGCATCACCTTCCTGTAAAATTCTATCAGAAGGTATACCATGACATACAATATGGTTTAAAGATGTACATAAAGATTTTGTAAAACCTCTATAATATAGTGGGGCAGAGTACCCACCATTATCTCTTATAAATTCATATCCTAACTTATCAATATAATCAGTTGAAACGCCATCTCTAATATATTCTGTTAACATATCTAAAGTTCTTGCAGCTAAATTTCCTGCAACTCTCATTTTTTCAAATTTCTCTTTATAATCAATCATCAATAATTTTTAATTTTTTATCTATAAAAATTCTTTTTGAACTTATATCACATCTATAAGCTAAAAAATTAACACCAGCTTTTTTAGCTATTAAATAAGCCTTATAATAATCTTCGTCTACATCTTTAGCTATTTTAAAATATTTCATATTTTGGATTTGAACTAAAAATATTAAATATGTTTTATAACTTTTTTTTATGGCATCAATAAGGGTTAATAAATGCTTAATTCCTCTTGTTGTTGGTGCATCTGGAAATTCTGCTGTATATTTATTTCTAAATAATGTAACATTTTTTACTTCAATAAAGGTTTTTTGTTTCTTTTTTTCTAACAAAAAATCAAATCTAGTTTCCTTATTAAAAAAAACCTCTGGTTTTATGGTGTCATTATTTTTAAGTTCATTTATAAGATTGTTTTTGAGCCCATGCTCAACTATTCTATTAGCCATGTGAGTATTCACCCCGACCAAATTTTTTCTAGATTTAATAATTTCCAATCCATATCTAAGTTTTCGTTTTGGATCGTTATTAGGTAGCAAATAAACTTCATTGCCTTCATCTAATAAACCTTTCATAGATCCCGTGTTAGGACAATGAGCTGTGACAATTTCTTTATCGAGCTTCACGTCAGTAAAAAACCTTTTATAACGTTTGATTAGTTTGCCTTTTATTAAAGACTTGGTAAATTCCATAACTAAATTATATATTTCATATGGATAAAAAAGTAAAAGTTAATGCATCGATTTTAATTATTGGTAATGAAATTTTATCTGGCAGAACTCAAGACACAAATACCTCAACTCTAGCAATTTGGCTTAATTCAATTGGAGTAAATGTTTCAGAAGTTAGAGTAATACCTGATGTTGAACAGACAATTATTGACACTATAAATTTACTTAGATCCACACATGACTATGTTTTTACAACTGGTGGTATTGGACCTACTCATGATGATATTACCGCTCAATCAGTTTCAAAAGCATTTGGAGTAAAATACGAAGTTCATAAAGAAGCTTTTAAAATTTTAGAGGCTTATTATCAACCAGGTGAGTTTAATGAAGGTAGACAAAAGATGGCATGGATGCCAGAGAATGCCAAATTAATTTTAAATCCAACCAGTGGTGCACCAGGTTTTAATGTAGAAAACGTTTTTTCTTTACCTGGAGTTCCTTCAATTTTGAAATCAATGTTAGGTGGCTTAACTAATAGTATCATAGGTGGCGAACCTATCAAAAGTCTAACAATAAGCTTAAAAACTGTTGAAAGTGAAATAGCTAATTCTTTGACGATAGTTCAAAATAATAATAAAGATGTTGAAATAGGCAGCTACCCTTTTTTTCATGCAGGAAAATTAGGTGTTTCAATAGTAATAAGATCAGAAGATCAAACTAAAATTGATAATTGTAATTCACAAATTTTAAAATTTATAAATGAGAAAAAAATTGAGGTAGTGGATAGATAATGCTTTATTTTGCTTATGGTAGTAATCTTCATCATTTTCAAATGAAGCGCAGATGCAAAGATAGTATTTTTTTAAAAAAAATAAATTTAAAAAATTTCAGATTAACTTTTAGAAGTAAGTATAGAGCCGCAGATATTGAGCCAAAAAAAAATTCTTTTGTTCCAGGCGCTTTATTTGAAATTTCTAAAAGTGATGAAAAAAAATTAGACGTATATGAAGATTATCCAATTCTTTATAAAAAATATTATTTTTATTATTATGGAAAAAAAGTTATGACTTATACAATGGTTAAAAAATCTCCGTTCAAATTTCCTACAGAAAGATATTTAAATGTAGTTAAAAAGGGTTATCAAGATTGTAGACTTAATAAAAGTCTTTTAATTAAAGCATTAAAATCATAATCAAATTATTTAAATAATTTTTTTTTATCAATTAAAGCTTAAAGATATCTACTTATAATTGGAAACCTCAAAAATAATAATTTTAATAATATCTATTTAAAATTTAATAAAAGCATTAAAGAGAACTGGTATTTACCAATTTAGTCCATTATATTAAGGATTATGAGAGAAAACATTAAGTTTTATATAAAAAAATTTTTAAAATTATTAAGTTTTATTATTAGTCAAATTTCACCACAAAAGAAAAATAAATCTATATTTGATATTTATTCTGAGGAAGAAAAAAAAAATTGTTATAATCATTTTAAAAAATATTTCAAAAGTTCTTTATTTTTAGGGTCTAAAGGAACAAGAGAATATGCAATTAAAAATGCTGTACGAAATGATCCAAATCAAGAATTCACATATATCGAGTTTGGAGTTTACAAGGGTGCTTCAGTAAATGATTTATCAAAATATGTAAAAAAAATTTATGCTTTTGACTCTTTTGAAGGTTTAAAAGAAGATATGGTAGGTAATACAGAGGCTATCGGTACATTTAATTTAAATAAAAAAACTCCAAGTTTAAATCAAAATGTAGTTCCAATAGTTGGTTGGATCCAGGATACACTGGATACCTTTTTAGAAAAAGAAAATCCAAAAATTAATTTTATTCACATTGATGTTGACACTTACGAAACATCTAAATTTATTTTAAAAAAAATTAAAAAATATTTGGTTCCAAGTGCAACAATTCTTTTTGACGAATTATATAATTTTCCAGGTTGGGACGTTGGAGAGTATAAAGCTCTTAAAGAAGAATTTGATGAAACGGAATATAAGTTTAAAGTATTTTCAATAGAAGATCAAAAAACTGTTATTACAGTTTTTAACAATAAATAAAAAAATGAAAAAAAGATTGTATGTTGTTTTATTAATATGGTTCGTTACACTAGTAGTTGCAATCAGCTGGACTTATGAAAATCCAGAAAAAATATCTAAATTTAAAGATTTTATAAAATACAATCTATCTTTAGGAAATGTTTTTACTAGTGCTAAGAAAATTGTTGCTAATAAAAATGCCAGCTCTAATAAAAAAGAAGAAACAATTATAATTGATAGTGCGTATAATTTTCTGGAATTAAATTATTTAACCCTCCCTGTATATTCAAATTATGGTGGTATTGCTCAAATAGATAATAATATTTTATATATGTCTGGAGATGGCGATCTATTTTTAATTAAAGAAAATAAGCTAAAAGAAAATAAATTTAATATTAAAAAAATTAATTCACCTAAAATAAATAATAATAAAAAATCTTTTATTAAAAATAATGAAAGCATCGTAGGAAAAAATGCAGAAAAATACTTTGGTGTAAAAGATATCATTATAGAGAAATTTTCAAATTTTGATAAAGAATTATTCATTGCCAGTTCGCTAGATTATAATGAGAGTAAAGATTGTTACACTATTGGTGTTTATTTTTCAAAAATTTTAGATAGCAGAACAGTTAATATTTCAGACTGGAATAATATTTTTTCTACAAAGAAGTGTTTGTCAGTTGAATTAACACAAAATCCAAAATTTGCTGCTGCATCTGCTGGTGGGAGATTAGCTAAATTTGATGATGAGCACATATTATTTACCATAGGTGATTTTTATGCTGATGGAGTAAATGGACCAAGTTTGAGTCAAGATCTATCAAATTTTTACGGAAAAATAATAAAAATAAATATTAAAAATTTTAATTATAGTATTTTTTCATATGGTCACAGAAATCCCCAAGGTTTGTATGTTGACAAAAGTAGGAATATTTTTGCCACTGAACATGGACCAACTGGTGGAGATGAATTAAATCGAATTCTAGAAAATCAAAATTATGGATGGCCAATCGCAACATTTGGTACGAATTATAAATCTAACGATGCTTATATAAAGGAAGCAAATGATATAAAGAAAGATTGGCCTATAGACAAAACAAACAATACTCACGATAAATTTTTTAAACCCATTTTTTCATGGGGAAATAAATTGGGGATTTCAAATTTAATTGTTTATGAAAATGATTATTTTAACAAGTGGAGAAATAATTTAATTGTGTCAACTTTAGTTACTAAGCAACTAGTTCGTTTTGTTTATGATTTTGATAATAATTTCGTTATTTATAAAGAAAATATTAATATTGGAAGTAGAATTAGAGATATTTTATTACTTAAAAATGGAAAAATTATTTTGTTAACTGATAGAGGAAAAAAAGTGGGAGAAAATCCAAAAATTATAATGGTAAGCAGAAAAGATTAAAAATTTTACTTATAAGACTTGTTCAATTATAAATATTAGCATAAATACTCATGAAATTCATTAATGCCCTCGTGGTGAAATTGGTAGACACAAAGGACTTAAAATCCTTGCCGCTTGCGGAGTGCCAGTTCGAGTCTGGCCGAGGGCACCATTAAATGAGTAAACTTCAAATTATTTCAGATAAAAATAAAAAATCGTCAAAAATAAAAAATTTATTATTAAAAAAAATTAAGTCTATTCATTTCAAAAAAGAGAATCTGATCATAGTTATCGGTGGTGATGGTTTTATGCTACAAACACTTAAAAAGAATAAATATTCTAGAAAACATTTTTATGGAATAAATTCTGGAAATTATGGTTTTCTTATGAATAAATTTTCATCTAAAGATATTATTAAAAATTTATCAAAAGCAAACTTGGTTACAATTTTTCCTCTAGAAATGATAGTTAAAACTAGAAATAATCAAATTAGAAGATCTATAGCAATCAATGAAGTTTCTGTTTTAAGACAAAGTAGGCAGGCAGCATCATTATCTATTAAGCAAGGTTCTAAGCAAATAATTAAAAAACTAGTTTCTGATGGTGTATTAGTATCAACGCCAGCTGGTAGTACAGCTTATAATCTTTCAGTTCATGGACCTATTTTAAGTCTTCATTCAAAAAAATTATCAATATCTCCAATTAGTGCGTTTAGACCAAGAAGATGGAAGGGTAAAATAGTAAGTGACAAAACTAAAATTGTTATAACAAATTTAAATCCATTAAAAAGACCAATAAGTGCAGTTGCAGATAATTTAGAAGTAAGAAATGCTAAATCAATTACAGTAAAAACTAATAATAAAATAAAGTTTAATCTTCTTTACGATAAAAACAGAAGTTTACAAAAAAAAATTAAAATTGAGCAAATAAGAAGAGAGACTAGTTAGTAAATGAAAAAAATTAATCCAATAATGCTTGTGGTCATTATTTTAGTTGGAGGTTTTTGTGCATTTAAAATTATGTCTTTTTTAGGTTGTTATGTTCGTATTGAAGATGTCGATGAGTGTTGGAAATTAACCGCGTGGTAGATTAAATGAAAAAATTTTTAGGGATCGTGGTTCTGGGTTTATTGTTAAGTGGGAATGCTTACGCAAACGAAGTTAAATTGACTTGTATTTCAGACGACGACACTGTCATCACTGAACTAAAATTATTTCCAAAACTTAATCAGGGAACTTTGTATAGTTTAACAACTGGCCCAATCAGCAAAACCAGATTAGTAACCACTGAGAATAGGTATGACTTTTATTATACTGTAATAGATTTAATTAGTGCACGATTTTCTATAGATAGAACAACTGGCAAGTATACAAGAATATGGAGTGCTGAAGATGGTGAAACTCTTATTATCACTGGCAGTTGTAAGAAAACTAGTCCAAAATTTTAATTAACATCAAAAAAGACTACTTGACCATGGCACTATGCTGGCACAATCAAGTATAAAATTTACTTGTAAATTTATTTTGCAAAAATAATTAGTATTGAATTTGTTGAGTGATGGTGCCCCGCACGGATTCGAACCGCGGACCTATTGATTACAAATCAATTGCTAAAGTTTAAATAAACATTTGTTTGCAGCAATAATCTTTAAATATTTTTAGTCTGGTCACACTATGAGCACAGTGGTATGATTTTGGATGTCTCAATATGGATATAAATTTAAAGGTAAATATTTTATCTTGGGTGCAATTGGAGTGCTTGGTTTAATTTTTACTACAGGAATAATTCAAATTATATTTGGAATTTATACATTAGGTTGTGTAATAGGTGCAATCAAAGGTGATAAGTAAAAAATATTTTTGATATAGTAACCCTATAGGCCTATCGGTATATTTTTTTATGGAAAACACACTTGGTCTAATATTATTTTTAGGAGCAATAGTGGCTGCTTGCTTCGTTATATTTAAAAACAAAGCTGAACTTCCTGATCCAAAAGAAATGCGAGAAACTAAATCAAATCAATCAAGAGAATCTGATGATGACCTTGGTTCTTCATTAAATGATAGTTTAAATCAGTTAAGCAATAATGAAACTAAAACTAAGAGGGAAGCAAAGAAAAGATCTGAGTTCATTCGAAAAAATTATAAAAACATAGCAAGTTTTTATAATAGTTATAAATTTATTGATTACTCAAAAAAAGCTAATCGAAAAATTGCAAAAAAGCAAATGCTAGCAATTGTAAATTTAGATAAGAACTTAGAAGATATGGAGTATTATTTTAATGAAAGAAGTTCACAAATAGATAGTGATATCTCTGAACCAGTTGATTATGGGATTATATTAGTTGGTATTATAACTTTCAAAATGATGAAAAAAGAAACTTTAAAAAAGGTTAATCTAGATTTAAAAAAACTATATCGTAAAGGAGAAGAAACTGAATTCCCAGTTGAATTGATGGCAGCTTTAGAGAGAGTCTTAGCACCATTTGGTAATCTTGATTAATGAAAAAAATTTTTAAATGACTACTTGATTGGTCTACAAAAGTGGTCACACTCTGGTCACACTCAACATAAAAAATTAATTAGAAATTAACTTTGCAAAAAAATAAGTATTGAATTTATTGAATGATGGTGCCCCCGCACGGATTCGAACCGCGGACCTATTGATTACAAATCAATTGCTCTACCAGCTGAGCTACAAGGGCATGCGCAATAATTATTAATTATTTGTTAAATAATCAACTCTTTTTTTTTAAATAACTGAGGTGATGAAATACAATTGCAGCACTATTTGAGATATTTAAACTTTCTATTTCTTCATTTATATGAATTTTTACAAAAAAATCTGCATATTTACCTGTATGCTGTCTCATGCCAAATCCTTCTGATCCAAATAGAAGAATGTTATTTCCTTCCCATTTGATGTCAGTGAAATCTTTTTGACCTTTTGCATCAAAACCATAAACCCAGAAATTTTTTTCTCTTAAATTTTTAAGTGTAGAATTAATGTTAGAGACTTGAAATATATTCATGTGTTCCATACAACCACTTGCTGATTTATACATTAACTTACTATCACGAGGAAAATGTCTCTCTTTAATTATTAATCCATCAATATCAAATGATGCAGCACTTCTGATTAATGAACCAATATTTCTTGGATCAGTAACTTCATCTAGACAAACAAATGTTAAATTATTTTTATTTTTTATAAATTGTTTTAGGTCAGGTTGATCCAAATGTTCAATTTCAGCAACATAACCATTATGCATCAATTGTTCTTTAGAAGTATATTTGTCCAACTCTTTTTTAGATTTAAAATAAACTTTGACATCCTCTAAAATGTTCTTATTTGGGTTTTTTCTATGAATATTTTTTTTAGATTCTTCTGTTAAAAAGACCCTTAAAACCTTTCTTTTTGGGTTTCTTAGAGCTTCAATTACTGCATGCTGGCCAACAATGAAAAAAGACGATTTATTCATAAATTATTAAGTGTTTTACACGTTTTTTTTAATATTTACTTATTAAATCACGTGTTGCATTTGCATAAATAAAATATATAAAACCCATGTTATTTGAAGCTTTATTGAACAAGGGGACACTTCCCCAAGGGAGGGGTTCCAGAGCGGTCAAATGGGGCGGGCTGTAAACCCGTTGACTTCGGTCTTCGAAAGTTCGAATCTTTCCCCCTCCACCATTTAATAAATTTTAAGTAACATGGAGTGTTACTCTTGGGGTTGTGCGGGTGTAGTTCAATGGTAGAACGCTAGCCTTCCAAGCTGGATGTAAGGGTTCGATTCCCTTTACCCGCTCCAAGAAATTAAAGTTATTAGAAACAAAAAAAAACTGAGGTAAAAACGTAATGTCAAAAGAAAAATTTGTAAGAAATAAACCCCACTGTAACATTGGGACTATTGGTCATGTCGACCATGGTAAAACAACTCTTACTGCCGCGATTACAAATGTATTAGCACAAGCGGGCGGTGGAACTGCAGTTGCTTACGATCAAATCGATAAAGCACCTGAAGAAAAAGAGAGAGGTATAACAATTTCAACAGCACACGTTGAATATGAAACTGAAAAAAGACACTATGCTCACGTAGATTGTCCTGGTCACGCTGACTACGTTAAAAACATGATCACTGGTGCTGCACAGATGGATGGTGCAATATTAGTTGTTAACGCAGCTGATGGTCCTATGCCACAAACAAGAGAACATATTCTTTTAGGAAGACAAGTAGGTATTCCTGCAATCGTAGTTTACCTAAATAAAGTAGACCAAGTTGATGATAAAGAAATGATTGAACTTGTTGAAGAAGAAATTAGAGAACTTTTAACATCATACAAATACCCAGGTGACAAAACACCAATCGTAAAAGGTTCAGCTTTAGCAGCAGTAGAAGGTAGAGATGATGAAATTGGAAAAAATTCAATTTTAGAATTAATGAAAGCTGTTGATGAACATATTCCACAACCAGCTAGAGAAGTTGATAAACCATTCTTGATGCCAGTTGAGGACGTATTCTCAATTTCTGGAAGAGGAACAGTTGCAACTGGAAGAGTTGAGTCTGGTGTAGTTAAAACTGGTGAAGAAGTTGAAATAGTTGGAATTAGAGAAACTAAAAAATCAGTTTGTACTGGTGTTGAAATGTTTAGAAAACTTTTAGACTCTGGTGAAGCTGGTGATAACGTTGGAATTTTATTGAGAGGTATTGAGAGAACTGATATTGAAAGAGGTCAAGTTCTATGTAAGCCTGGTTCAATTACTCCACACACTAAATTTGAAGCTCAAGCGTATGTACTTAAAAAAGATGAAGGTGGAAGACATACTCCATTCTTTACAAAGTATAGACCGCAGTTTTATTTTAGAACAACAGACGTTACAGGTGAAGTAGAGTTACCAGCTGGTACTGAAATGGTTATGCCAGGTGATGATGCTAAATTTACTGTCAAACTAATTACACCAATTGCTATGGCAGAGAAATTAAACTTTGCAATTAGAGAAGGTGGAAGAACTGTTGGAGCAGGAGTAGTAACTAAAATTATAGAGTAACTCTATAAATAGGAGTGTAGCTCAATTGGTAGAGCGCCGGTCTCCAAAACCGGAGGCTGAGGGTTCGAGTCCCTCCGCTCCTGCCAATTTGAGCTTATTGATTATGAAAAACCCGATTAAATTTTTACAGGAAGTTAAGCAAGAGGCTTTTAAAGTTACATGGCCAACTTGGAAAGAGACTTTACAAGGAGCTTTGATGGTATTCGTTATGGCAGTAGTTATGTCCTTATTTTTTCTTTTATTAGATCAGGTTTTGAAAATTTTCTTAGAACTTTTACTTAAAGTGAGCATTTAATGAAAAATTGGTACATAGTTCAATCTCATTCTAGCTTCGAAAATAAAGTTGCTGCATTAATAAAAGAAGAAGCAGATAAAGCTAAAATTTCTGATAAATTTGAAGAAATTATTGTACCAACTCATGATGTCACAGAGGTAAAAAGAGGTAAAAGAATTCAAAGAAAAAAAAAATATTTCCCAGGTTATGTTTTAATTAAGAGTGAGATGGATAATAACATTTATCACATGATTAAGAACATAAAGAGGGTAAGTGGATTTTTAGGAACAAAAGGTATACCTGTTCCAGTTTCAGATAAAGAAGTAGAAAAAATATTAGGTCAGATCAAAGATGGTGTTGCTCAGCCAAAATCTGGCGTAGATTATAGCGTGGGTGAAAAAGTTCAGGTTGTAGATGGTCCATTTGCATCATTTACTGGAATGATAGAAGAAATTGACGAAGAAAAAGCTAGACTTAAGGTGTCAGTTTCTATATTTGGTCGTCCTACACCTGTAGATTTAGAATATAATCAGGTTGAGAAGGTAAGTTAATGGCAAAAGAAATAAGTGGGTTTATAAAACTACAAATTAAAGGCGGTCAAGCTAATCCAGCTCCCCCAGTTGGTCCTGCACTAGGTCAGCGTGGTGTAAATATAATGGAGTTTTGTAAAGCTTTTAATGATAAAACTAAGTCTATGGCAGGCAAGCCTGTTCCTGTGGAAATTACGGTATATAAAGATAAAAAATTTGACTTTAAAATTAAATCACCTCCAGCATCTTTTTATATTAAAGAAGCAGTAAAACTTAAAGGTGGATCCAAAGAACCTGGAAGAAATATTGTTGCTTCAATTTCAAAAAAACAATTGGAGAGTATAGCAAAAGAGAAAATGAATGATTTAAACGCTCATGATATTGAAGAAGCTATAAAAATTATTGCAGGATCAGCAAGATCAATGGGAATTGAGGTAAAAGAATAATGGTATCTAAAAGATATAAAAAATTACCTGAAAAGACTAAAGATTTAGGTGCTGAGACTATCGAAAAATTATTACCTGAACTTAAGAAAAACTGCACAACTAAATTTGATGAGTCTTTAGATTTAAGTTTTCAAATAAATAACAAACAAAAGAAAAGTGAAGTTAATATTAGAACTGTTGTTAATTTACCTGGCGGCACAGGTAAGAAAGTAAAAGTTGCTGTAGTTTGCGAAGATAATAAATCACAAGATGCAAAAGATGCGGGAGCAGACATTGTAGGTGGTGATGACTTTATTGAAAAGATTAAAGGAGGAGAATTAAATTTTGAAAAATTAATTTGTACTCCAGGTATGATGATTAAACTTTCTAAATTAGGAAAAGTTTTGGGACCAAAAGGATTAATGCCTAATCCAAAGCTTGGTTCAGTTTCTGAAAATATTAAAGTGGCTGTAACTAACGCTAAATCTGGTCAAGTAGAAATTAGAAATGATAAAGACGGAAACATTGGAGTTAGTATTGGTAAAAAATCTTTTAATGATGATCAATTATTAAAAAACTACAATGCAATTTTAGATGCTTTAGAAAAAGAAAAATCAAATAATACTTTGAAGGGTGACTTAATCAAAAGTGCATTTGCTACATCAACAATGGGTGTTTCATATAAAGTTAAATTAGGGAAATTGATATAGTTATGATGAATAAAGAAGAAAAGAAAAATTATATTGATGAAATGACTAGCAAGTTTGAAAACAGCAAAGCTGTAATGGTTACCCATTACCAAGGTTTAACTATGACTCAATTAGATGAATTGAGAACAAAAATGAGAGAACATGGTATAATTTTTAAAATCACAAAAAACAGAATTACAAAATTAGCTTTAGAAAAAACTAAGTGTAAAGATTTATCAAATTTATTTACCGGTCCTACCGCAGTTGCATTTGGAGAGGATGCTATAATGTCTGCAAGGATTCTTTCAAAATTTGCAAAAGATAATGAAAATTTAAAATTAATTGGTGGAATTATGGATAATGAGGTCTTAGATCAGGCCGGTGTCCAAAATGTAGCTAGTTTACCTACATTAGATGAAGCAAGAGCCAATATAGTGGGTATTTTGAACGCTTCTGCATCTAAATTAATCAGTATTTTGCTTGCACATTCAGAAAAAATGAGTAGTTTGACGGCAGAAAATTCTGAAACACAACCCAAAGAGTAATACATATGCCTGACCTAAACAAAATTATTGAAGACTTATCAAGTTTGACTGTTGCAGAGGCAGCTGAACTTTCAAAACAATTAGAAGAAAAATGGGGTGTAACTCCAATGGCAGCAGCAGCTCCAGCAGCAGCAGGTGGTGCAGCTCCGGCAGAAGATAAAGATGATTTTACAATCATGTTAGTTTCTGCAGGCGATAAAAAAATTAATGTTATTAAAGAAGTAAGAGCAGTTACTTCATTAGGTTTAAAAGAAGCTAAAGATCTTGTAGAAGGAGCACCAAAAGAAGTAAAATCTGGTGTGAATAAAAAAGATGCTGAAGAGATCAAAGCTAAGTTAGAAGCTGCTGGCGCTAAAGTAGAACTTAAATAAATTAAATAGAAAGAATTCGAATACTGATTATTTTTAATCAGTATTTACAAACATAGATGCAATTATCTTTTACTGAAAAGAAAAACATTAGAAAAAGTTTTGGTAAACTAAAAGAGAGTTTATCTATACCTAACTTAATTGAAGTACAAAAAAATTCGTACAAAGAATTAACAGAATTTAATGTTGAGGCAGTAGAACTTACTAAAGGTTTTGATAGAGTATTTAAAAGTATTTTTCCTATTGAGGATTTAAATGACAAAGCAACTTTAGAGTATGTTTCATACAGATTAGAGAAACCTAAATTTGATGTTGAAGAATGTATAGCAAGAGGTCTTACATATTCATCAGCTCTTAAGTGTACTTTAAGATTAGTTGTTTACGAAATAGATCAAGAAAATAACACAAAAGATATTTTATCAGCAAAAGAGCAAGAAGTATATATGGGTGAAGTTCCTATGATGACTAATAGTGGAACTTTTATAACTAACGGTGTTCAAAGGGTTGTAGTAAACCAAATGCATAGAAGTCCAGGTGTATTTTTTGATCATGATAAAGGCAAAACTCATGCAAGTGGTAAACTTTTATTTAATTGTAGAGTAATACCCAATAGAGGTTCTTGGTTAGATTTTGAGTATGATGTTAAAGATTTTCTATATTTTAAAATTGATAGAAAAAAGAAAATTTTTTCATCTACTTTATTATTAGCTTTAGGTTATACAAAAACAGAAATAGTGGATGAGTTCTATGAAAATGAAAAGTATAATTTTGATGCAAAAACTGAAAAATGGAAAACTAAATTTAATCCAGAAAATTATAAGGCAAAAAATTTCTCAGAAGAAGTAATTGACGCAAAGACTGGTGAAGTAGTAATTAAATTAGGCGACAAGATTAATTTTTTAAGTGCAAAAAAATTAGCTAATGATGGTTTGAAAGACATACTAGTTTCTAGAGAGTCATTGTTTGGTAAGTTTTTACACAGAGATGTCAAAGTTAATGAAGAAGAGGATGGTGTATTTAAAATTGGGACTGAACTAAATGACACAATTATTCAAAAAATTTTAGATGCAAATATAGATACACTTCAAATTTCTGTTACAAACTCTATAAATAAAGGGCCTTATCTACTTACAACTATTTTAGCTGATAAAAATAATACTAAAGACGAAGCAATCACAGAAATATATAAAATGCTAAGACCTGGTGAGCCACCAACCATAGAGATAGCAACTCAAATATTTAATAATCTTTTCTTCAGCTCAGACAGATATGATTTGTCTGATGTTGGAAGAGTTAAAATGAACTCAAGATTAAACCAAGAGTGTTCTGACAAAATCACTATATTAAGAAACGACGATATAATTGCAATAATTCACAAAATGTTAGATTTACGTGATGGTAAAGATGATGTTGATGACATAGATCACCTAGGAAATAGAAGAGTACGTTCTGTTGGAGAGTTAGTTGAGAACCAAGCTAGAATTGGAGTTTACAGAATGGAAAGAGCTATTAAGGAAAAAATGACAACTCTAGATGTAGAATCGGCAATGCCACAAGATCTTATTAATGCAAAACCATTAACAGTTTCATTGAAAGATTTTTTTGCAAGTTCACAACTATCTCAGTTTATGGATCAAACAAATCCGTTATCTGAAATCACTCACAAGAGAAGAGTTTCAGCATTAGGTCCGGGTGGTTTAACAAGAGAAAGAGCAGGTTTTGAAGTTAGAGACGTGCACCCAACCCACTATGGAAGAATTTGTCCAATTGAGACACCAGAGGGTCCAAATATTGGTTTGATTAATAGTTTATCCACATATGCAAAAATTAATAAGTATGGCTTTATTGAAAGCCCATACAAAAAAGTAAAAGACGGTGTAGTTCAAGATAAAGTCGAATACTTATCAGCAATGGAAGAAACAAAATTTACTATTGCTCAAGCAAATACAAAACTTGATAAAACTGGAAAAATTACTGAAGAACTAGTTTCGTGCAGACAAAACCTAAACTTTCTTTTAGCTAAACCAGATACTATTGATTACATTGACGTATCACCAAAACAATTAGTTTCAGTTGCAGCATCATTAATTCCATTTTTAGAAAATGATGATGCAAACAGAGCTTTAATGGGATCAAACATGATGAGGCAAGCAGTTCCATTATTAAAACCAGAGTCGCCACTTGTAGGTACAGGAATTGAAAGTGATGTTGCTTTAGACTCAGGGGTAACTATTGTTGCTAAACGTGACGGAATTGTTGATAAAATAGATGGTAAAAGAATTGTTATAAAAGTAACTGAGGAAACAGACTTTAGTAAGTCTGGTGTAGATATCTATAACCTTCAAAAATTTAAAAGATCAAACCAAAATACTTGCATAAATCAAAGACCACTAGTTAGAGTTGGGGACAAAGTTAAATCTGGAGATATCATTGCCGATGGTCCTTCAACAAAATTAGGTGAACTTGCTTTAGGTAAGAATGTTACTGTAGCATTCATGCCATGGCAAGGTTACAACTTTGAAGATTCAATCCTAATTTCAGAAAGATGTGTTACAGATGATGTATTTACATCTGTCCATATTGTCGAATACGAAATAATGGCAAGAGATACAAAACTTGGTGAAGAAGAAATTACAAGAGATATACCAAATGTAAATGAAGAAGCTTTAAAAAACCTTGATGAATCTGGAATAGTTTATATTGGTGCAGAGGTTAATGCTGGAGATATTTTAGTTGGTAAAGTTACACCAAAAGGAGACTCAGCATCTGGTCCTGAAGAAAAATTATTAAGATCAATATTTGGAGAAAAAGCCATTGATGTAACTGATACATCTCTAAGAATGTCTAGAGGATCAAGTGGAACTATAGTTGATGTAAGAGTATTCAATAGACATGGAATTGAGAAAGATGAAAGATCAATAACTATTGAAAGAGCTGAAATTGAACAAGTTCAACAAGATAAAATTGTTGAGGAAGAAATATTAGAAAGAAGTATTAAACAAAGAGCTTCACAATTCCTTTCAGGATCATCTTTAACTAAAAAAGTAAAAGATTTATCTGAAGGAATTAAGTTAGATTTTGATACAATTAATAAACTATCAATTAACGATGTTTTCAAAATTACAGTAGGAAATGTAAATGACGAAGCAACATTAGCTCAATTAAAAGAACAATATAATAATGCAAAACAGGACATAACAGAGAGATTTGAAGATAAAGTTTTAAAAATTAGAAGTGGTGACGATTTATTACCAAGTGTTATGAAAATGGTAAAAGTTTTCGTTGCTATAAAAAGAAGATTAAGACCTGGTGATAAGATGTCTGGAAGACACGGAAACAAAGGAGTTGTAAGTAAAATTGTACCTGTTGAAGATATGCCATATAGGGAAGACGGTAGACCAGTCGATATTGTATTAAATCCTCTGGGTGTTCCAAGTAGGATGAACGTTGGACAAATTTTAGAGACACATTTGGGTTGGGCATGTAAAGAATTTGGTGAACAAGTTAAAAATTTAGTTAATGAAAATAATAAAAAAATTGAGAGAACAGAAAAAATCGATAAATTCTTAAAATCTGTTTATGGAGAAGAAATTTTTAAAGATAAAGTCGATAAGTTAAGTAAGAGTGAATTTAAAGATCTTTGTGAAAATTTACAAAATGGTATAGCAATCTCAACACCTGTTTTTGATGGTGCTAAAGAAAAAAATGTTACAGAGATGCTTGAACTAGCAAATTTACCAGGATCCGGACAAACTTACTTATGGGACGGAAGAACAGGTGAAAAATTTGATAGACCGGTTACAGTTGGAATAATATACATGCTTAAACTTCATCACTTAGTTGAGGATAAAATTCATGCTAGATCTACAGGACCTTATAGTTTGGTTACACAACAACCTCTTGGTGGTAAAGCACAATTAGGTGGTCAAAGATTTGGTGAAATGGAAGTGTGGGCCCTCGAAGCATATGGTGCATCATATACATTGCAGGAAATTTTAACTGTTAAATCAGATGACGTGGCAGGAAGAGTTAAAGTTTACGAGACTATAGTTAAAGGTGAAGAGAACTTTGAGTCTGGAATACCAGAGTCATTTAACGTTTTAGTTAAAGAGATTAAATCATTAGCATTAAATGTGGAGCTTAATTAATGAAAAAAGAATTAACAGATCTATTTAAGGGCAGCGAAATTTCAGAAGCTCAAAATTTTAATAGCATTAAAATTTCCCTTGCTAGCCCAGAGAAGATTAAATCTTGGACATTTGGTGAAATTAAAAAGCCTGAAACAATCAATTATAGAACGTTTAGACCTGAAAAAGATGGTTTGTTCTGTGCAAGGATTTTTGGACCAATAAAAGATTATGAGTGTTTATGCGGTAAGTATAAACGAATGAAATTTAGAGGGATTATCTGTGAGAAATGTGGTGTTGAGGTTACAAAATCAAATGTAAGAAGAGAAAGAATGGGCCACATTAATCTTGCTACACCAGTAGCACATATTTGGTTCTTAAAGTCTCTTCCAAGCAGAATTGCTTTGACAGTAGACATGAAATTAAAAGAAATAGAGAGAGTTCTTTATTTTGAAAACTTTATAGTAATTGAACCTGGTTTAACTGGTTTACAAAAAAATCAACTCTTAAATGAGGAAGAATTAGCAAAATACCAGGATGAGTTTGGTGAAGAAAGTTTTACAGCGGGTATAGGAGCAGAAGCTGTTCTTGAGATGCTGAAAAATTTAGATTTAGAATTAGAAAGAAAAAATCTTGTTAGCTTTATTAAAGAAACCAAATCAAAAGTTAATGAGGAAAGAGCAATTAAAAGATTAAAATTAATAGAGTCATTTATTGAAACAGGTCAAAAACCTGAGTGGATGATTATGACTGTTGTACCAGTTATACCACCAGAATTAAGACCATTAGTTCCTCTTGATGGTGGAAGATTTGCTACTTCAGATCTTAACGATTTATACAGAAGAGTAATTAACAGAAATAATAGATTAAAAAGATTAATGGATCTTAAAGCTCCAGATATCATTGTAAGAAATGAAAAAAGAATGCTTCAGGAGTCTGTGGACGCTCTATTTGATAACGGTAGAAGAGGTAGGGTGATAACAGGAACTGGTAAGCGACCACTTAAATCTCTTGCTGAAATGTTAAAAGGTAAACAAGGAAGATTTAGACAAAATTTATTGGGTAAAAGGGTAGATTATTCAGGAAGATCAGTAATTGTTGTCGGTCCTGATTTAAAACTACATGAATGTGGTTTACCAAAAAAAATGGCTCTTGAGTTATTTAAACCATTTTTATATGCAAGATTAAATAAATTAGGCTTAGCTTCAACAATTAAACAAGCTAAGAAATTAGTTGAAAAAGAAACAAATGCAGTTTGGGACGCTTTAGAATTGATAGTTAGAGAGCATCCGGTACTTTTAAATAGAGCACCAACACTTCATAGGCTCGGAGTTCAAGCATTTGAGCCAAAATTAATTGAAGGAGATGCAATTGAATTACACCCTTTAACTTGTGCAGCATTTAACGCTGACTTTGATGGTGACCAAATGGCAGTTCACGTGCCGTTAAGTTTAGAAGCTCAATTAGAAGCAAGGATATTAATGTTATCTACAAATAATATTCTTTCTCCATCAAATGGTAAACCAATTATCGTTCCAAGTCAGGATATGATTTTAGGAATTTACTATCTTTCACAAGAACCTATATCTGATAAACCTGCTGGATACTTTACAAATTCAGATCAAATTGAATTTGCATTATCGTCTGGTCAAATAAATGTACATAGCACTATCATTTCAAGATATGAGACTGTAGATGAGCAAGGGAACAAGAAAATAGAAAAATATACTTCAACAGCTGGAAGATTTTTATTAGCAAATTTATTACCGAAAAATAGCAACATTAAGTTCTCTTTAGTAGATAGATTATTACCTAAAAAAGTAGTTTCAGAAATAATTGATGTTGTATTTAGATTTTGTGGTCAAAAGACAACTGTAATTTTCTGTGACAAGCTTAAAGATTTAGGATTTAAACACGCATTTAAGGCAGGAATATCGTTTGGAAAAGACGATCTTGTAATCCCTGAAAATAAAACTCAATTAATTGATGATACTAAGAAATTAATTGCAGATTATGAAACTCAATATGCAGAAGGTTTAATTACAAGAGGTGAAAAATACAACAAAGTTGTTGATGCTTGGTCTAAGTGTACAGATAAAGTTGCCGGAGAAATGATGAAAGGAATTTCAGCTACAGAAAAAACTGATGAAGGATTGAAAATAAATTCTGTATTTATGATGGCAGACAGTGGAGCTAGAGGATCTGCTGCTCAAATGAAACAATTAGCAGGTATGAGAGGTTTGATTGCTAAACCGTCAGGGGAAATTATCGAAAGTCCAATTATTTCAAACTTTAAAGAAGGATTAACTGCTTTAGAGTACTTTAATTCAACTCACGGAGCTAGAAAAGGGTTAGCAGATACAGCACTTAAAACAGCTAGTTCTGGATATTTAACAAGAAGACTATGTGATGTTGCGCAAGATTTAACAATAACTAAAATTAATTGTGATGATCCTGGATTTATTGAACTTTCTGAAATTTTAGAGGGTGGTAATGTAGTTGTTAGTTTATCTGAAAGAGCGTTAGGAAGAGTAACAGCTGCTGATGTTAAAAATCCTTTATCAGGTGAAGTAATTATTAAAAAATCTGAAATGATTGATGAGGCAGGGTGCGATAAAATTGATGCTGCAGGAGTTAAATCAATTAAAGTTTATTCAGTAATGACATGTAGCTCCAAAGAAGGAGTTTGTGCTACTTGCTATGGACGAGATTTATCAAGAGGTAAGATGGTTCATGTTGGAGAAGCTATTGGAATGATATCTGCTCAATCAATTGGAGAACCAGGGACACAGCTAACAATGAGAACATTCCACGTTGGAGGAACAGCTTCTGTTAAACAAGATTCTCAAATAGTGACTAAAAGTGATGGAACTTTAAAAATTATAAACTCAAATATTTTAGAGGACTCTAAAAAGAATTTGATTGTTATGGGAAGAAACACTCAACTTTCTATAGAGGATGACAAAGGTGTTCAGATAGCAGTTTATAAAGTTGCTTATGGTTCAAGATTATTTTTCAACAACGGGGATAAAGTCAAAGCTAATACTAAAATATGTGAATGGGATCCTTACACAACACCAGTTATTGCAGAGAAAAGTGGTACTGCTAGTTATGTAGATTTGATAGATGGTTTATCAATTCAAGAAACTACCGACGATGCAACAGGAATTTCTTCTAAATCAGTAATTGATTGGAGAGGCCAATCAAAAAGTACTGATTTAAAACCTAGAATTACTCTTAGAGATGAAAAAGGAAATGTAATTAAAAAAGCTGATGATAATGAAGCTAGATATTATTTAGTACCAGATTCAATTTTATCAATTAAAGATGGTCAAAAAGTTTACGCTGGAGACGTAATTGCAAGATTACCTAAGGAAACTACAAAAACAAAAGATATTACCGGAGGTCTCCCAAGAGTTGCTGAGTTATTTGAAGCTAGAAAAGCTAAGGATAGTGCAATCATTGCTGAAAATGATGGAAGTGTAGTTTTTGGAAAAGAAGTTAGAGGTAAACAAAGAGTATCTATTGTTCCTGAAGATGGATCTGAACCTTCAAATTACTTGATACCAAAAGGCAAACATATCAATTTTAATCCAGGTGAAAAAATTCAAAAAGGAGAGTATCTTTTAGATGGCCAACCTTTACCACATGATATTTTGAGAATTTTAGGAATAAAAGAATTAACAGAGTATTTTGTAAACCAAGTTCAAGAAGTTTATAGATTGCAAGGTGTAATAATTAATGACAAACACATAGAAACTATTTTAAGACAAATGCTTAAAAAAGTAGAAGTTAAATCAAGCGGTGATTCTAGTTATTTACCTGGTGAAGTTATCGATAGAATCAAATTTGATAATGTTAATGAGAAACTAGTTGCTGACGGGAAAACACCAGCAGTTGGTGAAAGAGTTTTAATGGGTATTACAAAAGCTTCATTACAAACAGAGTCATTTATTTCTGCTGCTTCTTTCCAAGAAACAACAAGAGTTCTAACAGATGCAGCTATCAAAGGTAAAATTGATCCACTAAATGGTTTAAAAGAGAATGTTATAGTTGGTAGATTAGTTCCTGCTGGCACAGGTAATATCAAAAATAGATGGAACAATAAGGCTCTAGAGGACGATAATAATTTTTTGTCTGAACAAGAAAAAATTGAAGCGTCAGAACCTGAAGAAACTCAAGCAAATCAGTAAAAAAATCGCCTAAAAATTGCAGTTTTAGTTTGACAAAGTGCTATTAATAAGTAATTTGGCGATGTTTTTGGTTGGAATGTAGTGCTTCTAACAGTACTAAACGCTGCCACAAAATAACCTGTCAGTTATTTTCATCTAAAAATAAATTAATTAATTTTAAAAAAAATTTATGCCAACTATTAATCAGTTGTTAAGAAAAAAAAGAGTTAAACCAGCTGCAAGGAACAAAGTTCCTGCTCTACAAAAACAACCTTTAAAGAGAGGTGTTTGTGTTAAAGTTTATACAACAACTCCTAAGAAACCAAACTCAGCATTAAGAAAAGTTGCTAGAGTAAGATTATCAAATGGATTTGAAGTTACAGCTTATATTCCTGGTGAAGGTCATAACCTTCAAGAACACTCGGTAGTACTGATTAGAGGTGGTAGGGTAAAAGATTTACCAGGTGTCCGTTATCATATTTTAAGAGGTAATCTAGATACTCAAGGTGTTGCAAACAGAAAAAAAAGAAGATCTTTATACGGAACAAAAAAAGGTAAATAATGTCTAGAAAAAAAACTCAGCCAAAAAAAAATGTAGTTCCTGATCCAAAATTCAAATCAACTATTATTCCAAAATTAATCAACAACATCATGTATGATGGTAAAAGAGGTATTGCTGCTAAAATAGTTTATGATGCTATCGATAAAATTAAAACAAAAACAAAAGATGAACCGATTAATATTTTCAATGAAGCAATTAACAATATCAAACCAACTGTAGAAGTTAGATCTAGAAGAGTTGGTGGTGCAACTTATCAAGTTCCTGTTGAGGTAAAAAGTAAAAGAGCACAAGCTTTAGCTATCAGATGGTTAGTTGAGTCAGCAAGAAAAAGAAAAGATAAACATATGGCAGATAAAATTTTTAATGAGCTTTATGATGCTTATGAAAAAAAGGGTGCTGCTGTTAAAAAAAGAGAGGATGTACATAAAATGGCAGAGTCTAATAAGGCATTTGCTCATTTTAGGTGGTAACAAGATATGGCTAGAACTCATTCATTAGATAAATATAGAAACATCGGGATCATGGCCCATATAGACGCTGGTAAAACAACTACTACCGAAAGAGTCCTATACTACACAGGTAAAAGCCATAAAATTGGTGAGGTACATGATGGTGCTGCAACAATGGATTGGATGGAGCAAGAACAAGAAAGAGGAATTACAATTACATCTGCAGCTACTACTTGTTTTTGGAATGATCATAGAATTAATATTATAGACACTCCAGGTCACGTTGATTTTACTATTGAAGTAGAAAGGTCTTTAAAAGTTTTAGACGGTGCTGTTGCTGTTTTTGATGGTGTTGCAGGTGTAGAACCACAATCCGAAACTGTATGGAGACAAGCCGACAAGTATAAAGTACCAAGAATTTGTTTTGTAAACAAATTAGACAGAACAGGTGCTGATTTCTTTAGATGTGTAGACATGATTAGAGATAGATTAGGTGCCAAACCTTTGGTTGTGCAAGTCCCTATAGGAGCTGAAGCCTCTTTATCTGGTGTAGTTGATCTCGTTAAAATGAAAGCTCAAGTTTGGAAAAATGAGGCACTAGGAGCTGAATGGGAATACAAAGAAATTCCAGAAGATTTAAAAGAAATTTCAGAAAAATATAGAACAGAATTAGTTGAAACAGCTGTTGAACAAGATGAAAAGCTAATGGAAGCTTATTTAAATGGCGATGAAATTAAAGAGGAAGATTTAGTCAAATGCATAAGAAAAGGAACTCTAAATTTTAATTTTGTTCCAGTTTTGACAGGTTCAGCATTCAAAAACAAAGGTGTTCAGCCTTTACTAGATGCAGTTGTGAACTACTTGCCAAGTCCCGTAGATATTGGATCTATCAAAGGAACTAAATTAGGTAGTGAAGATGAAATGGAAATGAAATTTGAAGATAGTGTTCCATTTTCTGCTTTAGCTTTTAAAGTGGCTAACGATCCATTTGTTGGCTCACTAACTTTTATTAGAATATATTCTGGTACAATTAAAACTGGTACAGCAGTCTTCAATTCTTCTAAAGAAAAAGAAGAAAGAGTTGGAAGAATGCTTTTAATGCATGCAAACTCTCGAGAAGATATTAAAGAAGCTAATGCAGGTGATATAGTTGCTTTAGCAGGATTAAAAAATACTATTACAGGACATACTTTATGTGACAAAGAAAATTCTGTCCTTCTTGAACCAATGGAGTTCCCTGATCCAGTAATTGAAATTGCAGTAGAACCAAAAACAAAAGCGGACCAAGAAAAAATGGGTGAAGCATTAGGCAGGTTAGCTAAGGAAGACCCTTCTTTTAGAGTTACTTCAGACGAAGAGTCAGGACAAACAATTATTAAGGGAATGGGTGAACTACACTTGGATATTATTGTTGATAGAATGAAAAGAGAATTTAAAGTAGAAGCCAATGTTGGAGCTCCACAAGTTGCTTATAGAGAAACTATAGAAGCTGCTTCAGAGGTTGAATACACTCACAAAAAACAAAGTGGTGGCGCTGGTCAATTTGCAAAAGTTAAACTTTTAGTAGAGCCTCAAGAACCTGGTAAAGGTAGAGATGTTGAGAGCAAAATTAAAGGTGGTGCAATTCCAAAAGAATTTATCCCTGGTGTTGAAAAAGGAATAGAAACTGTTTCAGATACTGGAATTTTAGCTGGATTTCCAATGATTGATTACAAAGTAACTATCTTAGATGGATTGCATCACGATGTTGACTCAAGTGTACTAGCATTTGAATTAGCAAGCAGAGCTTGCTTTAAAGAAGCATGTACAAAAGGTGGGCTAAAATTATTAGAGCCAGTAATGAGAGTTGAAGTAGTAACTCCTGAGGACTACATGGGTGATGTTATAGGTGATTTAAATAGTAGAAGGGGCCAAATTAGCACTCAAGAGCAAAGAGGTAACGCAACCGTAATAACAGCAATGGTTCCTTTGGCTAACATGTTTGGTTATATAAATAATTTAAGATCAATGTCTCAAGGTAGAGCACAATATTCAATGTTTTTTGATCATTATTCAAAAGTACCACAAAATGTTCAAGACGAAGTTACTAAGAAGATTGCAGGTTAATCATGGAAAAACAGAATATTAGAATTAAATTAAGAGCATATGACAATAAAGTTCTAGATGCTTCTACAGAAGAGATTGTAAATACAGTAAAAAGAACTGGAGCAACAATTAAGGGACCAATACCATTACCCACTAGAATTGAAAGATATACAGTTTTAAGATCACCTCATATTGACAAGAAAAGTAGAGAGCAATTTGAGTCAAGAACTCATAAAAGATTAATAGATATTATTGAACCAACACCACAAACTGTAGAAGCATTAATGAAACTTGATTTAGCTTCTGGAGTAGATGTGGAGATAAAAATTTAATTATGAGTGAGATAGCTTTAATAGGAAAGAAAATAGGCATGACGAGAGAGTTCTATAAATCTGGTCAATTAGTTCCTGTGACTGTACTTAAGGTCGAAAAAGCTAGAGTTATTCAGGTTATTGAAGAAGAAAAAAGAGGGTACAAGGCTGTTCAGCTTGGATATGGGAAAGTTAAAAATTCAAAATTAACAAAAGCTATGAAAGGTGTTTTTGCTAAAAAAAATACTGAAGCTAAGAAAAAATTAAAAGAATTTAGAGTAAACGACACATCTGTTTACAAAGAAGGAAACGAGTTTGGTTTAGAAATATTCAAAGACATTAAATTTGTAGACACAAGATCAAAAACAATTGGTAAAGGTTTTGCAGGTGCTATGAAGAGACATAATTTTGGTGGTTTAAGAGCCAGTCATGGTGTTTCTATATCTCACAGAGCACATGGTTCAACAGGACATAGTCAAGATCCAGGAAAAGTTTTTAAAGGAAAAAAGATGGCTGGTCATATGGGAGATAAATTGAGAACTATGCTAAATATTGAAATTATAAAAACAGATTTAGAAAACGAGCTTCTTTATTTAAAAGGGTCAATTCCTGGTTCTAAAAATACAGAGGTTATTGTTAAAAAATCAGTCAAAAACATCAGTAAAATGACTATTGGTGAGAAACATGCAGCTGCGGAAGAAGCAAAAAAAACACCTGAAAAGAAGAAAAAATAATGAAACTAGATAAAATTAGTATAGATGGAAAAAAAGATAGTATCGAAGTTTTAGATAATATTTTTTCAGCAAAAATTAACCACAAGTTGGTAAGTGCTGTTCTTTACAAAACGAATGCTAATTACAAAGGAAGACACGCAAAAACTAAACAACAAAATGAAGTAAGAGGCCCAACATCAAAAATATATGCTCAAAAGGGAACAGGTGGAGCGAGGCATGCTAGTAGAAAAGCCCCTATATTTGTAGGTGGTGGTATTGCTCATGGACCAAAAGGTGAATTAGCATATAAAAAAAGAAAATTGAATAAAACTGAAAAAAAACAAAGTGTAGTTTCTTTAATTACAGAAAAAAATAATAATAAAAACTTATTAATCTTAAATGACTTTAGTTCTGAAATTAAAAAAACAAAAGAGATGAATTCAATTATTAATAAACTTAAAATTACTAATTCACTTATAATTTTAGATAAAAGTTCAAAAGAAAAAATTGAAAAATCTGTAAGAAATATTCCAAATGTTAAGGTCACAGATATTAATCATTTCAGTGCTTACGATATCATTAAATTTAAAAAAGTAGTTTTAACAGAAAGTTCTGTAAAAGAACTAGAAAAGAGATATTCATAAAATGGAAAAAATTCACTTATACGACAAAATTATTTCACCGGTGGTAACTGAGAAATCTACTAATTTATCTGAACTTAATAAAATTGTTTTTAAAGTCCAGAATGGTTCGAATAAGAAAAATATAAAAAAAAATATAGAAAAAATATTTAAAGTTAATGTGATAAAAATAAATATTATCAATAAACAAAACAGAACAAAAGTTACCAGAGGTAGAAAAGTAAAAGTATCTGGATATAAAAAAGCAATAATAACTTTAAAAAAGGGTCAAAGTATTGATCTAACAACAGGAATTTAGTAAATGGCATTAAAAACTTTCAAACCGTATACAAAATCTACTAGAGGTACAATTTTAGTTGATAGAACAGGTTTATGGAAAGGTAAACCGTTTAAGTCATTAGTTTCTCCTAAAAATGCTATGAAAGGTAGAAATAACAACGGTCATATTACTTCTATTAACAGAGCTGGTGGACATAAAAAAATGTACAGACATGTTGATTTTTATAGAAAAAAATTCGATATGGAGGCCACTGTTGAAAGAATAGAGTACGACCCAAATAGATCATGTTATATTATGTTAGTTAAATTTGAGGACAGTACTCATTCATATTTCTTGGCACCACAAAAAATTAAAGTTGGAGATAAAATTGAAAGTGGTTCTAAAAAAGAAATTAAAGTAGGCAATTGTATGCCATTACAAGATATACCAGTAGGCATCAATATACATAATGTTGAGATACAGCCAGGTGGTGGTGGAAAAATAGCTAGAGCAGCCGGTTCATCGGTAACTATCAGTGGTTTAGATGGTAACTATAGTTTAATAAAATTAGCTTCAGGTGAAGTTAGAAAAATAGATTCAAGAGCTTTAGCTACAATTGGAATTTTAAGTAATCCAGATCAAAAAAATATTAAAATTGGAAAAGCTGGTAGATCAAGATGGTTGGGTAGAAGACCTCATACAAGGGGAGTCGTTAAAAACCCTGTTGATCACCCTCATGGAGGTGGTGAAGGTAAATCTGCTGGAGGAAGACATCCAGTATCACCTACAGGACAATCTGCTAAAGGTTTAAAAACTCGAGATAATAAGAGAACTGATAAATTTATAGTTAAGAGAAGAAATAAGAGGAAGGATACCAAGTAATGGCTAGAGCAGTTTGGAAAGGACCATTTGTAGAAGAAAGCTTGATGAAGAAAGTCGACAAGTATAAAGACGATCCAAAGAAAATTCCTATTAAAACTTGGTCTAGAAAATCTACAATTTTACCAGATTTTGTAGGGGTAAGTTTCCAAATTTATAATGGAAAAAAATTTATACCAATAACTGTTTCAGAAGATATGGTTGGACATAAATTAGGTGAGTTTGCACCAACAAGAACGTTCTTTGGTCATACACCAGCTGACAAAAAAGCTAAACCAGCAACAGCAGATAAGAAATAAATATGGGCAAGAAAAAGAAAATAGACAAATCTAACGACAAAACAGTGAAATCTGTTAACAACGGCATAAGATCAAGCGTTAGAAAGTTAAATCCAATACTTAGAAGTATCGTTGGTAAAAAGGTTGATGTTGCTATTAGAGATTTACAATTTTCAGAAAAAAGAGTTACTAGAGATGTTAGAAAAACAATAAGCTCAGCAGTTGCCAATGCTGAAAATAATTTTCAATACGATATTGATAAATTAATCGTCAAAGAAGCATATTGTGGAAAAAAAATAGTTATGAAAAGATTTAGACCAAGAGCCAAAGGTAGAGCGGCACCAATATTAAAACCTTGGTCAACTGTTACAATAATTTTATCAGAAGCAAAACAAATGGAGAAGCATGGGGCAAAAAGTTAATCCTGTAGGTTTTAGATTAGGTGTCAACAGAGGATGGGACTCTGTGTGGTATGCTAAGAAAAAAGATTTTGGAAATTATCTAATCGAAGATTTTAAAATTAGAGAATATATCAAAAAAAATGTAATCAACTCAGGCGTATCTAAGGTAATGATCGAAAGAACATCTAATAAATGTTATGTTACAATCTATACTTCTAGACCCGGATTTGTTATTGGAAAAAAAGGGAGTGATATAGATAAGATTAAAAATAATCTTTCAAAATTCACAACAAATGAAGTTAATCTAAATATTAAAGAAGTTAAAAAACCAGAGACTAATGCTTACCTAGTTGCTGAAAACATAGCTCAGCAGCTTGTGAAGAGAATTTCTTATAGAAGAGCGATGAAAAGAGCAATGCAATCATGTATTAGACTAGGAGCCAAAGGAATTAAAGTTTCAGTTAGTGGAAGACTTGGTGGAAATGAAATCGCTAGAACAGAGTGGTTAAGAGATGGGAGTATTCCATCACATACGTTAAGAGCTGATATAGATTATGCAGAAGCTGAGGCTCTTACAACTTATGGAATTATTGGAATTAAAGTTTGGATTTACAAAGGTGAGGTTTTTGCTAGAGAATTTAGTCAAGAGACAAACAAGGTAACTCCTAAGGAAGGTAAACAATAATGCTTCAACCAGTAAGAACAAAGTGGAGAAAAGCCCATAAAGGTAGAATTCATGGTACTGCTACAAGAGCGAGTACTATCAATTATGGTGCTTACGCATTAAAAGCTTTACAACCGGAAAGAGTTACAGGAAAACAGATAGAAGCAGCTAGAGTTGCTTTAACAAGACATATGAAAAGACAGGGAAGAGTTTGGACAAGAATATTTCCAAATATACCAGTTTCTAAAAAACCAATCGAGGTCAGAATGGGTAAAGGAAAAGGTTCGCCAGAATACTTTGCATGTAGAGTAAAACCAGGAAGAATACTGTTTGAAGTTGATGGAGTATCCGAACAAATTGCTAAAGAAGCTTTATACAAAGCATCAGCAAAATTACCAATTAAGACCAAAACTATTAAGAGATTTGCATAATGAAGAAACAAGAAATTAAAAAATTATCAAAGGACGAAATAGTGAAGAATATTGATAAACTTAAAAAAGATCTTTTTAATTTTAGATTTCAAAAAATGAATTCACAAGTAACAAACCCAGCTAAAATTAAGGAAACTAGAAGAACGATAGCAAAATTAAAAACAAATTTAAAAGGAAAAGCAAATGCCTAAAAAAGTACTTACAGGTGTAGTTATAAGTGATAAACCAAATAAAACAGTTACTGTTATGGTAGAACGTAAATATTCACATCCAGTTTTAAAAAAAGTAATCAGAGTAAGAAAAAATTATAATGCTCACGATGAGAATAATAAGTATAAAACTGGTGACAAAGTTTCAATTATTGAGAGCAAACCATTTTCTAAAAATAAAAAATTTCAAGTTATGGAGAGTAATAAGTAATGATTGGTGTTCAAACAGAATTACAAGTTGCTGATAATACTGGTGCAAAAAGAATAGAGTGCATTAAGGTATTAGGTGGATCAAAAAGAAGGTACGCTAGCATTGGTGATACTATTGTAATTGCAGTTAAAGAAGCGATGCCTAAAGGAAAAGTTAAAAAAGGATCTGTACATAAAGCTGTCGTTGTGAGAGTTAAAAAAGGAATTCACAGAAATGATGGTTCAAAAGTAAAATTTGATAATAATGCAGCTGTATTAGTTGATGACAAAGGAGAGCCAGTAGGAACAAGGATTTTTGGTCCAGTTACAAGAGAATTAAGAAGTAGAGGTCAAATGAAAATTATTTCTTTGGCACCGGAGGTTTTATAATGATTAAAAAAGGTTTGAAAGTAAGAGTTTTAACTGGAAAAGATAAAAAAAAAGAAGGTGAAGTTATTGAAATTGATAGAGCTAATAACAGAGCAAAGGTTAAAGAAATAAACATGGTTAAAAAGCACGTTAAAACAACCAAAGAGAAAAAAGGTGGAATTTTTCCTAAAGAAAGTTTTATACATATTTCAAACTTAAAACTAATTGATGAAAAAGCGGCTAAGAAAAAAGAGGCTAAAAAATAATGACACCAAGATTAAAAGAAATATTTAATAAAGAAATTCAGGCTGCATTAAAGGCTCAGTTTGGTTTCAAAAATATTTTTATGGCTCCCAGAATTGAAAAAGTTGTTTTAAATATGGGTCTTGGTTTAGATGCTACAGATTCTAAGATTTTAAAATCATGTGAAGAAGATATGGCTAAAATTACTGGACAAAAACCAGTAACAACAAAGTTTAAAAAATCAGTTGCGAACTTTAAAACAAGAAAAGGATCAAATGCAGGTTTAAAAGTAACGTTAAGAAAAAATAGGATGTATGAATTCTTAGATAGATTAGTGAATATTGCACTACCTAGAATTAAAGATTTTAGAGGTTTATCACAAAAAGGTTTCGATAAATTTGGTAATTATACATTTGGTATCAAAGAGCATATAATTTTTCCAGAAGTAAGCTTTGACAGAGCAGACAAAGTAAGGGGTTTAGATATAGTAATTGTTATTAAAGCTATAAATAAAGAACATAGTTTTGCTTTACTGGAAAAGATGAATTTTCCATTTATTAAAAAAGGAGATAATTAAATATGGCAAAGTTAAGCGCTGTTAATAAAAATAGAAAAAGAATTAAGCTTTCAGATAAGCTTTATAAGAAAAGACAAGCTTTAAAAAAAATTGTTATGGATAAAAAAATTCCATTAGAAGAAAGATTTAAAGCCCAACAAAAATTATCTAAACTGCCAAGAAACTCAGCAAAAATAAGAGTTATGAATAGATGTGAGATTACTGGAAGACCACATGGTGTTTACAGAAAATTAAAGATTTCAAGAATTGCTTTAAGACAATTAGGATTACAAGGAAAGATACCTGGCTTAGTTAAATCTAGCTGGTAGAAAGGAAAATTATGAGTTTAACTGACCCAATAGGAGATATGATTGCAAGAGTGAAGAACGCTCAAGCCAGAAATCATAAAAAAGTAGAATTACCCTCGTCTAATTTTAAAACAAAAATTGCTGATATACTCAAAAATGAGGGTTTCATCAAAGATTTTAAAGTAAGTTCTGAAGAAAAAAAACCAATGTTATCATTAGAACTAAAATATCATTCTGGTAATCCAGTAATCAGCGCTTTTGAAAGAGTATCAAAACCAGGTAGAAGAATTTTTTCATCTGCAGATAGTTTACCTAAAATAAATAACGGTTTAGGAATTGCTATAGTCTCAACTCCGAAAGGAGTAATGACTGATATTGATGCAAGAAAACAAAAAGTTGGTGGTGAAATAATTTGTAAGGTATTTTAATGTCTAAAATAGGTAAAATAAACATATCAATTCCCGAAAAAGTAAAGGTTGCATTAGCAGGTAACATTATAAATATTGAGGGACCTCTAGGAAAAAAATCAATTAATGTTGATCTTGATATGTTTAATTTAGATATAATTGAAGGAAAAGAAATTTCTATAAAACCAAAAAAAGTCGATCAAAACTCAAAGAGACTTTGGGGAATGAATAGAAGTTTAATCAATAATGCTGTTATTGGATCCAGTACAGGTTATGAAAAAACCTTAGAATTAGTTGGAGTTGGTTATAGAGCAGCATTAAAAGGGAATCAGTTAAATTTACAATTGGGTTATAGCCATGATATTAATTTTGATATACCAGAAGGCATTAAAATAGCTGTTGAAAAACAAACAACATTAAAAGTTACGGGATCTGATAAACAGCTAGTTGGTGAAGTAGCATCTAAAATTAAAACATTAAGAAAAATAGAACCTTACAAAGGAAAAGGTGTTCGAGAAAAAGGACAGTATGTTCTTAAAAAAGAGGGTAAGAAAAAATAATGAAATTAAACACAAGTATCAGAAAAAGATTTAGAGTTAGTAATAAAGTTAAAAGAGTTGCTTCAAAAGATAGATTTAGATTAAGTATTTCCAGATCATCAAAAAATATTTCAGCTCAAATAATAGATGATACAAAAAAAATAACTTTGTTATCAGCTTCATCTATAGAAAAAGATCTTAAATCAGTTGATAAAGTTAATAAAACAGAATTATCTAAATTGGTTGCTCAAAAATTAGCTAAAAAAGCTCAAGAGAAAAAAATTACTAAAATTTACTTTGATAGAGGTTCTTACAAATATCACGGTAGAATTAAAGTTTTTGCAGAAACTTTAAGAGAAAACGGAATGGAATTTTAATTATGGAAAATTTTAAAGATAAAAAAACTGACGATATATTAGAAAAATTAGTCCACATAAATCGTATTACTAAAGTTGTTAAAGGTGGAAGAAGATTTGGTTTTTCAGCACTTGTAGTTGTTGGAAATCAAGCAGGTAAAATCGGTATAGCCCACGCAAAAGCTAAACAAGTACCTGATGCTATTAAAAAAGCAAATGAGATGGCAAGAAGAAAACTTACTCATATACCATTAAGAGAAGGCAGAACAATTCACCATGATGTTAAGGCAAAAGATGGTTCAGGTAGAATAGTGCTAAGAGCAGCTTCTAAAGGTACAGGTATAATTGCAGGTGGACCTGTCAGGGCGGTATGTGAAGTTTTAGGATTAAAAGATATTGTTGCAAAATCCATGGGAACTTCTAATGCACACAATGTTATTAGAGCTACAATGAAAGCATTGATGAAACAAAGTTCACCAAAACAAATATCAGCTATTAGAAATAAAAAAATTTCTGAAATAATTGAAAAAAGAGGATAATGATTACTTTAAATAATAGAGAAAAAATCAATAAATCTAAAATTAGAGTTGGAAGAGGAATTGGCTCAGGAAAAGGCAAAACATCTGGAAGAGGTGTTAAAGGTCAAAAATCAAGATCTGGAGTAGCTATAAAAAGTTTTGAAGGTGGTCAAATGCCGTTATACAGAAGACTTCCAAAAAGAGGTTTTAACCCAATATCAAAAGAGAGTGTCGCAATTTTAAATCTAGATAAAATTCAATCTTATATAGACAAAAAAAATATTAATCCAAATGAAGTATTAAACTCAGAATTATTAAAAAAACTTAAATTAATAAATAAAAACTCTAAAAAATTAAAAATTTTAGGTTCTGGGGAAGTAAAAGATAAAATTAATATTGAAGCTGACCTAGCCTCTAAATCAGCAATAGAAAAACTAGAAAAAATTGGTGGATCTATTCAATTAAAAAAATAGTTTGTTTATATGAGCGCATCATCATCAACAAATGATTTAAGAAATAGAATTATATTTACTATTTTAATATTAGCTGTTTATAGATTTGGAACTTTTGTACCTTTACCTGGTATAGATCCTGAACAATTGAAAATCATGATGGAAGGTAATCAAAAAGGATTGCTTGGCATGTTTAATGTTTTTGCAGGTGGTGCAGTTAGCAGAATGGCAATATTTGCATTAGGTATAATGCCTTACATTTCTTCTGCAATTATAGTTCAACTTTTGACTGGAGTTTCTGATTATTTTAAAAATCTAAAAGCTCAAGGTGAAACAGGGAGAGCTAAAATTACACAAATTACTAGATATGGAACAGTGTTACTTGCAACAGTGCAAGGATATGGTTTATCCGTTGGTTTAGAGTCTTCGGCTGACTTAGTAATCAATCCAGGTGCTTTTTTTAAAATAACTACTGTTACAACCATTGTTGCAGGAACAATATTTTTAATGTGGTTGGGAGAACAAATCACTCAAAGGGGTATTGGTAACGGTATATCGTTAATAATTTTTGCTGGTATTGTAGCAGAAATTCCAAGAGCTTTGGTTACAACTTTTGAATTAGGTAGAACGGGTGCTGTTTCAACATTTATGATCCTAGCTATATTTGTTCTATTAATTGTTACAATTCTTTTTGTAGTTTTTATGGAAAGAGCGTTAAGAAAAATTCTTATTAATTATCCAAAAAGACAAATGGGAAACAAAATGTATGGAGGAGAGTCATCACATTTACCTTTAAAAATAAATCAGGCTGGAGTAATTCCTGCAATTTTTGCTTCTGCACTTCTATTACTACCAGTAACATTCTCAAATTTTTCATTTTCTAACAATGAAACATTTTTAAACTTGAGCTCTTATTTTACGCAAGGTCAACCTCTTTATATGTTGCTGTATGCATCAGGAATAATATTTTTTACTTTTTTTTATACGTCTATAACATTCAATCCAACTGAAACTGCTGAGAATCTTAGAAAGTATGGAGGTTTTGTACCAGGAATTAGACCAGGTGAAAGTACTGCGTTGTATATTGAAAATATTTCAACAAAATTAACTACGATTGGTGCTCTATATTTAACACTAGTTTGTTTGATGCCAGAATTTTTAATTGCAAACTATCCAATACCTTTTTATTTAGGTGGTGCATCTATATTAATTGTTGTTGTAGTAGCTATCGATACTGTAACACAAATACAAACAAGATTAATGAGTTCACAATACGAACAACTAATAAAAAAAACAAAATTTGGTAAGTAAGTGAATATAATTTTATTTGGACCACCTGGTGCTGGAAAAGGTACTCAGTCTAAATATCTAGTAAACAAATTAAATGCTTTTCAAATCTCAACAGGTGATCTTTTAAGAGAAGAAATCAAAAAAAATTCGAATATTGGTAAAGCCATAACCAATGATATGAAGAATGGAAAATTTATAAGTGATGATATTGTTAATAAGCTTATAGAAAATTTGATATCTGATCCTAAAAAAAAAAATAAACTAATCTTTGATGGATATCCTCGATCATTAAGTCAGGCTAAAAATTTAGAAGTGTTACTAGAAAATTCAAATCAAAGCATAGATTTAATTTTATTTCTTAACGTAGATAAAGAAACAATACTCAAAAGGCTTGAGAAGAGAAAAATTATAGAAAATAGGTCTGATGATGACGCTCATACAATAGTTAAAAGGTATGAGAAATACATGGAAACAACCCAACCAGTTCTAAACTTCTACTCTGAGAATCCAAATTTTAAAGAGATTGATGGAGACTTAGAAATTGTGGAAATAACTAGGAAAATAGACGCTTTTATCAATGTATAAGACGTTGACTTTGATTAATCTTCTTATATAAAAGGCACAATTTATCACAAAAATTATGGCTCGTATCGCAGGTATAAACATTCCACAGAATAAACTTGTTCATATAGGTTTAACTTATATTTATGGGATTGGTGATAAATTTTCTCAGCAAATTTGTTCATCTTTAGAAATTCCAAGGGCTAAAAGAGTAAATGAATTAACAGATGAAGAGATTTTAAAAATTAGAGAGTACATCGATCAAAACTTTAAAGTAGAAGGTGATTTAAGGAGAGATTATTCATTAAGTATAAAAAGATTAATTGATCTAGCTTGTTACAGGGGAACAAGACATAGAAAAAAATTACCTGTTAGAGGACAAAGAACCAGATGTAATGCAAGGACAAGAAAAGGAAAAGCAATCGCTATTGCTGGAAAAAAATTAACACCAACTAAAAAATAGTTATGGCTAAAACTGATAAAGTTGAGAATAAAGATCAGAAAGTAGAAAAGTCTACTAAGAAAAGTGTAAAAAGTTCTTATTCAAAAAAAAAGAAAGTTAAGAAAAATATTTTAAATGGAATTGCTTATGTGCAATCAACATTTAATAATACTATTATCTCTATTGCTGATACAAATGGAAATGTAATTTCATGGGCATCTGCCGGACAAAAAGGGTTTAAGGGATCAAGAAAATCAACACCTTATGCTGCACAGATAGCAGCTGATTCTGCAGCCTCGAAAGCCCTTGAGTACGGAATGAGAACTTTATCTGTTGAGGTTAAAGGACCTGGATCAGGAAGAGAAACAGCGTTAAGAGCATTACAAGCCAGAGGATTTAAGATTTTATCAATAAAAGACACTACACCTATGCCTCATAATGGAACTAGACCACCAAAGAAAAGGAGAGTTTAATGGAAGTCGAAAATGTTAATGTAAAAAATTGGAAGTCATTAATAAAGCCATCTAAGTTAGATGTTCAAATAAGTGATGACTTAACCCATGCCAAAATTGTAGCTGAGCCTTTAGAAAAAGGTTACGGATTAACTTTAGGAAATTCTCTAAGAAGAATTTTATTATCCTCTATAAGAGGAGCTGCTGTAACATCTATTCAAATTGATGGAGTTTTGCATGAATTCACTTCAATAAAAGGTGTTAGAGAAGATGTTACTGATATCGTTTTAAATGTAAAATCCTTAGCATTAAAAAGTAATTCTGAGGGTACAAAAAAATTAATTTTAGACGCAAAAGGACCTGGAGAAATTAAAGCTTCAGATATAGCTCCAGTTGCAGACGTTGAGATTTTAAATCCTGATTTAGTTATTTGTAATCTAGATGAAAATACTACTTTTCATATGGAGATGAATGTTAATACAGGTAAAGGATATGTTCCTGCAGAGCTAAATAAACCTGAAGAGCCACCATTAGGCCTTATTGCTATAGACTCACTTTATAGTCCAGTAAAAAAAGTTTCATATTCGGTAAGCACTGCCAGAGAAGGTAAAGCATTAGATTATGATAAGTTAATTATGGAAGTTGAAACTAATGGATCAATTTCTGCTGAAGACGCTGTAGCTTATTCAGCTAGAATTTTCCAAGATCAACTTAAAATGTTCGTAAATTTTGATGAACCAGTTGAAGCTCCTATAAAAGAAGTTTCTACTGAACCTGAATTTAACAAAAATTTACTAAGAAAAGTGGATGAGTTAGAGTTATCAGTTAGATCAATGAACTGCTTAAAAAATGATAATATTATTTATATCGGTGACCTGGTTCAAAAATCTGAAGGTGAAATGTTGAGAACACCTAATTTTGGAAGAAAATCATTAAATGAAATAAAGGAAGTTTTAACCGGCATGTCTTTGTATTTAGGAATGGAAATACCTAATTGGCCACCAGATAATATTGCAGAAATGTCTAAGAAATTGGAGGAAGCAATTTAATGAGACATGGTTTTGCAAATAAGAAGTTAAATAGAACATCAGAGCACAGAAAAGCTCTACTTAAGAATATGCTTAATTCTTTAATTAAGTATGAGCAGATTAAAACCACTTTGCCAAAAGCTAAATTTCTAAAACCACAAGCAGATAAGATTATAACATTAGGTAAAAAAGAAACTTTACAAACAACTAAAATGTTGGTTTCCAAATTACAGGATATTAAATTAGCAAATAAAGTTAAAAAAACACTTTCTAAAAGATATCAAAATAGAACAGGCGGTTACACAAGAATAATTAAGGCTGGATTTAGATATGGAGATAATGCTCCAATGGCAATAATTGAATTTGTTGATAGAGACGTTGAAGCAAAAAGAGCTGATAAACCAAAAAAAGATATAACCAAAGAAACTCCTAAAATAGAAGAGAAAAAACAAGCTACAGCTTAAATCTTAAATCATGAAAAAATCTTACATCGTTGATTCAACGTGTAATGAAATGCGTTTGGACAGATGGTTAAGATTAAAAATTGGAAAAATTCCACAAGGTCTCGTTGAGAAATATTTAAGAACTGGAAAAATAAAGCTTAATAAAAAAAAAGTAAAAAGTTCTTTTAAAGTAAAAACAAAAGACGAGATAAATTTATTTAATATTGAATTTAAAGAGTCAATTCAGCAAAAAAAAATTAAGTTTTCACCTTCAAAAGAAATTATCAAATCAAATGAAGATCAAATTATTGACAATAATGATAATTTTGTAGTTTTAAATAAAGCTTCGGGCATATCGGTTCAAGGTGGAACTAAATCAAAAAAAAATCTAGTTGATATTTTTGCTAAAAGTGAAATTTTTGAAGGAACAAAACCATATTCTGTTCACAGATTGGATAAAGATACTTCTGGAGTTTTTATTATGGCTAAAAACAGAGAGAGCGCTCAATTACTTACTTCTTTATTTAGGTTAAGAAAAGTACACAAAATCTATTTAGCTATATGCCAAGGTGAAATTAATAAAAAATCTGGTGTATGGGATGATGATTTAATTAAGTATGATGGTGATAAAAAAATAATTGAAAAAGCAAAAACAATTTTTACAGTTATTGATAAAAATTCTGAAGCAAGTCTATTAGAATTAAAACCTATTACTGGACGAAAACATCAGTTAAGAAAACAATTATATGCAATTGGAAATCCTATATTTGGAGATACAAAATATAAATTATCAAATTCTAATAAAGGAATTAATAAAAATTTAATGTTACATTCATATCAAATTAAATTTAAAATTAATGACATAAAACATACTTATTCAGCGTTGTTACCTGATTATTTTAAAAAACTTTTAAAATCTAAAAGACTTAGATTTTCAAATTTGAAATAAAATTTTTAATTAATATATCGCTTAGATTTGAGTAATCCTGATCTAAAATATTTTTTAAATTAGTTACTCCTTTGTCTGAAATACCACATGGTATAATTTTTTTATAATTTTCTAGATCATTATTTATATTTATTGCAAAACCATGATAAGCAATCCATTTGCTAACTCTGATACCTATTGCAGCAATTTTTTTAACTTCATTATTATATTTATACCATATACCGATATTATCTTTATCTGGAAAAGTTTCTATTTTATAAAATTTTAGAGTTTGAATTATTGTTTTTTCGATAACTGTTATGAATTCTCTGATATCCTTTTTTTTCCTTAAATCTAAAACAAAATAACAAATTAATTGACCAGGGCCATGGTAAGTGATTTTACCACCTCTATTCGTTCTTAATATTTTAATGGATTTATCAATAATCTCATTCTCTTCATAGGAGGTTCCTGCAGTAAAAACTTCATTATGCTCCAAAGTCCAAATTAATTCTTGCTCATTATTTTCATATAAATCCTTTAATCTTGACTCTAGTATATTAATAGCATCAAAATAATTTACTGGTTTTATTGACTTTTTGATCTCAATGTTCATTTATAATTTGTATTATCTTTATTATGTATTAATAGTGCAAATCTAAATTATAGGTAGATTTATGTCTTTAACTAAAAAAACTAAAGATAAAAAAGTAAATTTTGAATTTAATAAAGAATATATAAGAGTTGTTACTAGCAAAATAGCTAACAATGATGCCCAATTTATTACTAATTCATTTAATGAAATGCACCCTGCTGATGCTGCAGATATTATTGAGCACCTTAGTGATGGGGATAGAGAAAGTTTAATTAAGTTAAATAATTTTAATATTGATCCAGACGTTTTTGTTGAATTAAATGAATCTATTCAATCGGAAATTATTACTTTTTTATCATCTGACTCTATAGTTAGTATTCTAAAGGGTCTCGAGTCAGACGATGCAATATCTATATTAGAAAATGTTCCTGAAGAGGACAAAAATGCAATTCTTAGTTCTTTACCCCCAAAAGATAGATTTGCTTTATTAGAAAGCTTAAGCTATCCAGAAGATACCGCTGCTAGACTTATGCAGCGTGAATTTACAGCTATACCAAGTAATTGGTCTGTAGGTCAAACAATTGACTATTTAAGAGAAAACAAAGATTTACCAGAAGAGTTTTTAGAAATTTTTATTGTTAATGAAGATTTTAAACCAATAGGTACTGTTCCTTCATCTAAAGTTTTAACAACACCTCGAGATACTAAAATGGCAACAATTATGTCGGAATCTCAATTATTAATTCCTGTTGAAATGGATAAAGAGGAAGTTGCTAACTTATTTGAAAATTACAATTTGAATTCAGCTGCTGTTGTAGACAAAAACAATAAATTAGTCGGTATGATTATGAACGATGACGTTTTAACAGTCTTGAAAGAGGAAGCTGAGGAAGATGCTTTAAGATTAGCAGGGGTAGGAGATGAAGAAATTACTGATGGAGTTGTAAAAAAAACAAAGAGAAGATTCAATTGGCTTTTGCTTAATTTATTTACTGCCTTTCTAGCCACATGGTGCATTAGTTTATTTGGAGCAACTATTGAACAAATGGTAGTATTAGCTTTCTTAATGCCTATTGTAGCTTCGATGGGAGGAAATGCTGGAATGCAAACACTTGCAGTTACAGTAAGAACTATAGCTACGAATGATTTAACTCAAAATAATTTCTCTTCCAATGTATTTAAAGAATTTTCTATTGGTATATTAAATGGAATTATGTTTGCAGCAATAAGTGCTTTAATTGTACACATATGGTTTCAAGATAGTATACTTTCATTGATCATAGCAATATCAATGGTACTAACAATGATCATAGCTGGATTATTTGGCATACTAGTTCCTTTTACTTTGAAAAAAATGAATATTGATCCAGCAATTGCTTCAAGTGTTTTTGTGACTACAATTACTGATGTAATTGGTTTTGTTTCTTTTTTAGGTGTTGGGGCATATTTTTTATAAAATTACAGGTTATCAATTAATCTGACGTTGTTTAAATAATAGGCAATAAATAATCTTGAATTTTTCTTTGTACTTGAAATTTTTAAATTATTTATATTTCTTAGCTCTAAATAATCAATTTTAATTTTATAATTATTTTTTAATTCTTTTTTTTGAAGATTTAAAAAACTTGAAATATTTTTCTTATTTTTAATATTTTTTTTAATATCTACTATTTTTTTATAAATTTTTGCTGCAATGATTAAACTAGACTTATTTAAAAGAAGATTTCTTGATGAAAGTGCAACATTATTCCTATCTCGAACTGTTTTGCAAGGAACAACCTTAGTTTTATATTTTTTTCCCAATTCTTTTTTTACCAAATATAGTTGTTGAAAATCTTTTTCTCCCATAAATATTTTCTTAGGTTTTACAATTTTAGTTAGTTTATTCATTACATCTAAAACACCTTCAAAATGACCTTTTCTAAATTTAGCACACAAAATTTTATCTTTTTTTAGCAATGTAATTTTTGATTTTTTTTTATCTTTGTATATGTCTTTAAATTTAGGAAGATAAACAAAATCAACTTTTTTGCTTTTTTTAAGAATTTTTAAATCTTTCTTCATATTTCGTGGATAAGATTTTAAATCTTTTTTATTATTAAATTGTTTTGGATTAACAAAAATACTTACAATTGTTTTTTTACAAAGTTTATTTGATTTATTTATTAGTGATAAATGACCCTTATGTATTCCACCCATTGTAGGAACAAAACCCAGGTCATTAAATGGCCTTAATGATTCAAATAATGTCGTATTGTTTAATAAAATTTTCATTTGTATAAAAATATTTAATAAGTAAAACATTTAAATGATTAAACAAGCAATTATTCCTTTAGCTGGACTTGGAACTCGGTTACTACCTTTAACAAGTGTTTTTGCTAAAGAGCTTTTACCCATTAATGGAAGACCCGGAATTGAATATATTATTGATGAATGTATTGATGCAGGTATTAAAGAGATCGTGTTTATTATCTCTACTAAAAAATTAATGATTAAAAAATATTTTTATAGTGATCAGTTTTATAAAAATATTATTAAAAAAAAAAAGGATCCTAGAATAATTAATGAATATAAAAAAATACTTAAATATAAGAATAAAATTAAGTTTGTTTTTCAAAATATTCCAAAGGGCACAGGTGATGCAGTCCTTAAGACACAAAAATATATTAAAAATAAATATTTTTTAATGTTGTTACCAGATGATTTAATAATTAGAAAAAATTGTTCTAAGTCAATGATTAAGGTTCATAAAAAATATCAAGCTTCAGTTATGGCATCTATGAAAGTAAAAAGAAATAATGTCTCTAGATGGGGTGTATATAAAATTAATAAAAAATTAAATAAAAGAAATTATGTTATAGATGGTGTAGTTGAAAAACCATCAGTAAAAAAAGCACCATCTAACAATGCTGTTATTGGAAGGTATATATTACCGCGTACAATTTTTAAAAAAATAAAATCTCTTAAACCTCGTAAAGGTAAAGAGATACATATCACTGATGCAATACAGCTATTAATTAATGATAAAGAAAAATTCATAGCTCATAATTTTGAAGGTAAGTATCTTGATTGTGGAACCATGAGTGGCTATATCAACTCCTCGAAAGAAATAGGAAAATTATGAAATTATGTATGATTGGCACAGGCTATGTTGGTTTAGTTAGTGGCGTTTGTTTTTCTGATTTAGGTAATGATGTCATATGTGTTGATAAAGATTTAAAAAAAATTAACAATTTAAAAAAGGGTATTGTTCCTATTTACGAACCTGGTTTAGAAGAGTTAGTTGTAAAAAATTATAAAAATAAAAGACTGAATTTTTCTACAAACCTAAAAGAGTCGGTGAAAAAATCAGATATTGTTTTTATATGTGTAGGAACACCAACCAAAAAAAATAGTAATAGTGCTGATTTAAGCCAAGTATATGCTGCTGCAAAAGGAATATCTAAATCTATTAAAAAATTTAAAATTATAATCAATAAATCGACTGTGCCCGTGACAACGGGTGATGAGATTGAAAAAATTATATCTAAAAAGGTAAATAAAAAATTTTTTTCAGTTGTATCTAATCCTGAATTTTTAAGAGAAGGTGAGGCTATTAGAGATTTTATCTATCCAGATAGAGTGGTAGTTGGGTCAAATGATAGTAAATCCCAGAGAATATTAAAAAGTTTATATTCACCACTAATATCAAAAGGTGCAAAATTTCTTTCTACAAAAAGAAGAGCAGCCGAGTTAATTAAATATGCTTCAAATGCTTTTTTAGCAACAAAGATTACCTTTATAAATGAAATATCAAATTTATGTGAAAAAACTGGTATAGATATTGAGGATATCTCAATAGGAATTGGACTAGATAAAAGAATTGGTAGCAGATTTTTAAGAGCTGGACCTGCATACGGTGGGTCATGTTTTCCAAAAGACACCAAAGCTTTAGTTTCAACCGCTGATAAATTCAAAACTAATTTATCAGTGGTAAAAAGCGTTATCAGATCTAATGATTTAAGATCTGATTTATTATCCAAAAGAGTTAGTTTAATTTTAAATAATAAAATTAAAAATAAAGTTGTATCTTTTTTAGGTGTAACTTTTAAAGCAAATACTGACGATATGAGAGACTCGTCTAGCCTAAAATTAATTCCATTTTTATCCAAAAAAGGTGCGAAAATTAAATATTATGATCCTACAGGATCAAAAAAAGAATTTAAAAAATTAAAAAATGTTGAATTTTCTAATTCAATACAGGAATCAATTAAAGGATCAGATATTGTAATTATACATACAGAATGGAATGATTTTAAATCAATTAATTTCAAAAAATTTTCAAAAAATAAAAAACTTATTATTTATGATATGAGAAATATTTATTCACCAAATAAAATTAAAAAACTAGGTTTTAAATATTTTGGTATAGGAAGATAATTTAATTTAACTCAAAAATTGCATCAACTTCAACAGATACCCCAAGTGGTAAGCTATTTGTACTTACTGCTGCTCTAGTATGCATACCAGCTTCACCAAAAACAGAAGCAATTAAATCTGAAGCACCATTAATTACTTTTGGTTGATCTGTAAAGTTATCAGTTGAATTAACAAATCCTGTTAATTTTACGCACGATTTAATTTTAGAAAGATCTCCATTACAAGCTACTTTTGCTTGAGATATAATACTTAAACCACATCTTTCAGCTGCTTTGTAACCATCATCGACAGATAGATCTTTTCCAACTTTTCCTTTTATTAATCCACCATTTTCTGAAATAGAAATTTGTCCGGAAATATAAAGTAAATTGCCTACAATTTTTGTTGCAACATAAGATCCAACAGGCGGTTTTGCCTCTGGAAGATTAATTTTTAATTCTTTAATTTTATTTTCAAAATCCATTTTATTTTTCAGTAAACTCCTTATGTGTTTTACTATTTTTAAATTTGATAAACTTTTCTTTTAAATTAAAGTTTTTTAATTTTTTTTTACCATCTTCAATTTTTTTTGCAGTTTTAGATTTTATTTCCTCTGCTTTTTGCGCAGTTTCTTTCTTTAATTTATCAGAGGTACATGTTGCATATTCTTTACTTAATTTATCATATTTTGAACAATCTTCAGCAGATGAGAATGTTAAACTAAATAAAGAAATGAATAAAACTGAAATTATTATTTTAATTATTTTCATTTTTTCTTATTTTTTTTAGATTTTTTATTTTTATCGTATTCTCTTCTTTTCTCAATTAATATGAGAGCCTCTTCCATTGTTAGCTCTACTGGGTCTTTTTCTTCTGGTATTGTTGCATTTAGAGATTTGTATTTAATGTATGGTCCATATTGACCTTTCATGATTCGTACTGGCTTTTTATCTTCAGGATGCTCCCCTAAGTCTTTAATAATTGAAGAAGACATTCTTCCAGGTTTTGCTTCAGCAATGAGTGTAATTGCTCTATTTAATCCTATAGAAAAAATTTCTTCGACATTTTCTATTCTAGCTGATTTATTTTCACATTTTAAATATGGTCCAAATCTACCAGTGTTCAAAGTGATTTCTTTTTGATTTTCTGGATTAATGCCTAATGATTTAGGAAGTGAACATAAAAATTTTGCTTTATCTAAATCAATACTTTCTAATTCAATTCCTTTTGGTATAGATACATTTTTCAATAGTTCATTAACTTCAGGTTTCTTTTTCTTAGTTTTTTTTCTTTTTTTAGGTTTTTCTTCTTCAATCTTTTCTTCAAGAACTTTCTCATACTGAAGATAAGGACCAAATCTTCCATTTTTTAGAAAAATATCATTTCCATTTTCGTGTTTTCCAAGAAATTTTGGTTCAGCAAGTTGTGATTGAGCAGCCGCTTTAGCTTTTGATAGTGGTCTTGTAAATTTACATTCAGGATAGTTTGAGCATCCAATAAAGGCACCTCCTCTAAAACTATTTTTTAAACTAAGGGAACCTGTGTCACATAACTGACATTTTCGAACTATCTTTCCTTCTTTATCAGTGTCAAATATCAATGCTCCCAAACTTTCATTTAAAAGATCTAAAACTTCTCTAGTTCTTTTTTCTTTTACCTCTGAAACATTACTATTAAAATCTTTCCAAAACATTTCTAAGACTTTTAACCAACTTTCTTTTCCAGAAGTTATTTCATCTAGCTGATCCTCTAGTCCAGCTGTAAAGTTATAATCTACATACTTTGAAAATAGTTTTTCTAAAAACGCAGAAATTAATTTACCTCTATCAGTTGGAAAAAATCTTTTGTTAACTATTTCAGCATAACCTCTATTTGCTATTGTTGAAATGATACTTGCATAAGTTGAAGGTCTTCCAATTCCTAACTCTTCCAATTTTTTAACCAAACTCGCCTCAGAGTAACGTGGGGGAGGTTGGGTAAAATGTTGTTCATCAATAAGAGCTTCTATATTAATTGGTCCTTTTGACATCTCAGGTAAAATTTGCTCATCATCATCTTTGCTCTGATTTGAATAAACTTTTAAAAATCCATCAAATTTCAAAACCGATCCGCTTGATTTACATATAGTTTTACCGTCTTCAGACTCAATTGTTATTGTATTTCTGTCAAATTTTGCTGTTTCCATTTGAGACGATAGAGCTCTAGACCAAATTAAAGAATATAATTTTTGCTGGTCAGAACTTAAATACTTTTTTATAGAGTCTGGATTTCTATTAATATCAGTTGGTCTTATTGCTTCATGAGCTTCCTGAGCGTTTTTTGCTTTTTTTCCTGAGTAATTATTTGGGTTTTCTGGCAAGTATTCGTTACCATATTCTTTTTTAATAAAATTTCTAAAATCAGTGACAGCATCAGCTGACAAATTAGTTCCATCCGTTCTCATATATGTAATTAACCCAACTGTATCTCCTTCAATTTCTATTCCTTGATAAAGTTTTTGTGCTATTTGCATTGTTCTTGATGCTCCAAAACCTAATCTACTAGAGGCAACCTGCTGAAGTGTTGAAGTAGTAAAGGGTCCTGAGGGATTTCTGCTAACAACTTTTGAGGAAATATCAGTTATGTTAAATTTTTTGTTCCTAATATTATCAATTGCCTTCCCAATTTCTTCTTTATTTTTAAATGAAAATTTTTCAATTTTTTCTCCATCAAGTTGAGAAATACTTGCTGTAATGTTACTTTTGTTTTCATCCTGAAAATTAATACTTAATGTCCAAAATTCTTCAGGCTTGAATAATTCAATTTCATGCTCTCTTTCAGTGATCAATTTCAATGCAACAGATTGAACTCTACCTGCAGATTTTGAACCAGGTAGTTTAGTCCAAAGTATTGGCGATATATTAAATCCTACCAAATAATCTAGTGCTCTTCTAGCCATGTAAGCATCGACTAATAAGGGCTCTATCTGTCTTGGATTTTCAATACCATGTGTGACAGCTTTTTTTGTTATTTCGTTAAATACCACACGTTCAATTTCTTTATCCTTTAAAAGTTTTTTTTCATTTAAATACTCTTTTACATGCCATGCTATTGCCTCACCCTCACGATCTGGGTCAGTAGCAAGAATTATTTTTGAAGAATCTTTCGCAGCATCAGTAATTTCTTTTAAATATTTTTTTGAAAAGCTATCAACTTCCCATTCCATTTTAAAATTTTGATCAGGATCAACTGATCCATTTTTTGAAGGAAGATCTCTAATATGACCATAGCTTGCTAAAACGGTATAGTTATCACCTAAATACTTATTAATTGTTTTCGCTTTAGCAGGGCTTTCAACTATGACTAGATTCATAAAATAACAAACTACTCAAAAGAGTTTGATAGTCAAATTAATAAATTTTTGTCTTAGTTTCTTCTTTATTTTTCAAGCGTTTAATATTTTCTCTGTGGGTAAAAAATATTAAAATAAACATTATTACGTAAAAAAATACATTTTCTGAACCCTCAAAAAATAAAATATAAACCGGTATAGAAAGTGATCCTATCAAAGAAGATAAAGATGAATATTTAGAAATAAAAAATATTATTAACCAACAAATACCAAACACCAAACCAAAAATAATATTTAAAGAAAAAAGTATCCCAACATATGTCGCTACACCTTTGCCACCTTTAAATTTTAACCATACTGGAAACACATGACCTATAAAAGCGCATAAAGCTGATATATATACTGCATCAGGAAAATTAATTTTAATGTATAAAACAGGTATTGCTGCCTTTAACACATCAAGTATTAGTGTTGAATAACCAATTAACTTATTACCAGTTCTTAAAGCATTTGTTGCGCCAATATTACCAGAACCAATTTCTCTAATATCTTTTTTTAAAAATACTTTGGTTAAAATTAATCCAAAAGGAATTGATCCCATTAGGTATGAGATTATACCTATTATAAAAAGTTCCATTTTTATATTTTAAATAATTCTATACCTTTTACAAATGTATTGGTTACTTTTCCTTGAAGTTTCTTATCTTCAATTGAAGTATTTTTAGATTTAGAGATTAAATTTTCTTTTTTTACAATCCATGGTTTATTGATATCTACTATACAAAAATCTGCATCATTACCAATAGACAAGTTTCCCTTATTTATATTTAATATTTTTGCTGGGTTAGAGGTTAAAGCTTGAATTATAGTTTCAAGTTTTACAGATCCATTATGAAATAATTCTAAACTTAAGGATAACAATGTTTCAATGCCAGATGCACCAGTTGCAGCTTGTGCAAAAGTTAATCTTTTAGATTCTTCATCTTCAGGTTTATGGTCAGAAACAATTACATCAATAGTTTTATCTTTTAATCCTTGAACTAAAGCTTCTCGATCTTCTTCTCTTCTCAGTGGAGGTGATAATTTTAAAAATGTTCTAAAATCTCCAATATCATTTTCATTTAATGAAAGATTGTTTATTGATACACCGCAAGTAAATTTAACGTTTTGTTTACGTTCCTTAATTATATCTACAGATTTTCCTGCGGATAGTTGAGATATGTGATATCGACATTTAGTTTTTTCTAAGAGAGTAAGATCTCTCTCAATTATAATTCTTTCAGCAATATCTGGTATGCTTGATAAGCCTAGTTTTGTTGCAATAATACCAGAATTAATCATTCCATTTTTAGCTAAATCATAATCTTCAGCATGTTGCATTATAAGACATCCCAAATCTTTAGCTGAATTCATAATTCTAGACATAAGTCTAGTATTTTGAATTGTTTTTACTCCGTCAGTAAAAGCAATAATTCCTTTTTTAGCCAGTAAACCAAATTCAGTCATATTGGTGCCATCAGTGTTTTGAGTTAATGAAGCGCAAGGAAAGATATTTATTTTAGACTTATCACGTCCTCTTCTTTTTAAAAAATCTACAATTGATACATTATCTATAATTGGATCTGTATTAGGCATGGTTACGACGGAAGTTACTCCTCCAGATAATGCTGCATTACTTAAAGTCCTAAAATTTTCTTTATATTCATATCCTGGCTCGCCTACAAAAACTCTCATATCCACTATACCAGGAAATATATATTTACCTTTTAAGTCAGTAGGTTTTTCTCTAGTTGGTAAATTATTTGTATTTACCTTTTTTCCTATTGCTTCTATCTTTCCGTCTTCTCCAATTATTAATCCACCATTTTCATTTATGGAATTATGAGGATCTATAATGTTTGCATTTATAAAGTATTGTTTTTTCATTTATTCACAAAATATTTTTAAACATGCCATCCTTACAGCAACACCTAATTCAACTTGTTCTTTAATTACACTTTTGTTTATGTCATCAGCTAATCTTGTATCAATTTCAATTCCTCTATTCATTGGACCAGGATGCATAATTAAAGCATCTGACTTTGCATGATCAAGTTTATCTGGTGTTAATCCATAATATTCATAGTATTCTCTATTCGATGAAAGATATGAACTAGTCATTCTTTCATTTTGTAATCTAAGCATCATTACAATATCACAATCTTTGAGACCCTTTTTCATATCAGTAAAAGTGTTAACACCAAACTTTTCAATTTCTTTTGGCATAAGATTGGATGGTGCAACTATATTAACTTCTGCTCCTAGCATTGTAAGAAGATAAATATTTGATCTAGCTACTCTTGAATGTAGTATATCTCCACATATTGCTATTTTTAATCCTTGAATTTTTTTTTTTCGATTTCTAATTGTTAATGCATCTAATAATGCTTGGGTAGGGTGTTCACGTCTACCATCACCAGCATTTAATACAACACAATTAACTTTTTGAGATAATAGATTACAAGCACCAGAGTCTTGATGTCTGATCACAATTATATCAGGATGCATTGCATTTAGGGTCATTGCAGTATCAATCAAAGTTTCACCTTTTTTAATGGCTGAGTTACCCATATTCATTGACATAACATCTGCACCTAGTCTTTTTCCAGCAAGTTCAAAGGAGCTTTGAGTTCTAGTTGATGGTTCAAAGAATAAGTTTATTTGTGTTTTACCTCTTAACACATCAATTTTTTTATTTTTACTCTGATTTAATTTTATAAAAGCTTCTGACTCATCCAGAATATAATTAATATCATTAACTGATAAATCTTGGATACCTAACAGATGTTTTTGTGAAATTTTAATAGCTTTATTGGTTTTAATTGCCATTAAAATTAACTCTATAGCTATAAAGCCCCTAAATGGCAAGGATTAATTATTTAAATAATCTATAGCTCCTTGAAGAATAAATGCAGCTGCATTTTGATCTATGTTTTTTTCACGCTTAGAAACATTAACATCAAGCTGACTGGATAGATTAAATGCACCAACTGTTGAAAGTCTTTCATCCCATAAGCAAACATCTACATCAACACTTTGGTCTATATTTTTAGATATATCACTTACTGATTGAGCAGAAGGACCAAATGAACCATCCATGTTAATTGGATATCCAATAATAATTCCTTTAATATTGTTTTCCTCTATTATTTTTTTTAATTCGTCGATTAGATCATTATTATTGGTCTTATTGATCGTTTTAAAGGGTGTGGCTATCGACTGTTTTTCATCACAAATTGATACACCGATTCTTTTTGATCCGAGATCTAAACCAATCAATCTAGAGGTTTCAGACTGTTTTTTTTTGAATTCTTCAATAGTGATCATATTGTATATTTTAAACTTAAGTGATAGTTTGCGACATATTTAAATACCATATGAGCATCGATCTTAAAACAATAAAGCACATATCTAAACTATCAAGAATTTCTGTAGATGAGAAAAAAGCAGAGAAACTTGTAGGAGATTTAAATTCTATTTTCGATTTTATTGAAAAACTTAACGAATTAAAAACTGACAATGTTGAACCATTAACTTCTGTTGCTGAAACAACTCTAAAACTAAGGTCAGATGAAGTAAAAAGTAAAAACTTACGAGATCAAGTAATAAAAAATTCTCCTAAGGAAAATGAAGATTATTTTGTAGTACCAAAGGTAATTGAATAATGTCAGATATAACTAAACAATCATTATCTGAGTTAGTAGAAAATATAAAAGGTAAAAAACTTTCCTCAAGTGAAGTTACTAAAGCATTTGTTGAAAGATCAGAAAAATCAAAAGAATTAAATGCATATATAACTGAAGATTATGCAAATGCTTTAAATAAAGCAAAAAAATTTGATGAAAAACCTAATCTTGATCTGAAATTACCTGGTATTCCAATGGCTGTAAAAGATTTATTTTGTACAAGAGATTTAAGGACTACAGCAGGTAGTAAGATTTTAAATAACTTTGTTCCAACATACGAGTCAACAGTCACACAAAACATTTGGAATGAAGGAGCTATCCTAATGGGTAAATTAAATTGTGATGAATTTGCAATGGGTTCATCTAATGAAACTAGTTTTTTTGGTAATGTACAAAACCCAATTGATAAAAATTTAGTTCCAGGAGGATCCTCTGGTGGATCATCTTCTGCTGTAGCAGCTCAATTAACACCAATAACTATTGGAACAGATACAGGTGGATCTATAAGACAGCCTGCTTCATTTACTGGAACTGTCGGATTAAAACCTACTTATGGTAGTTGCTCTAGATACGGAATTGTAGCATTTGCATCATCCCTAGATCAAGCTGGTCCAATGGCACAAAATGTTAAAGATTGTGCATTGTTACAGGAAGTTATTAGCACTTATGATGAAAAAGATTCTACTTCAATAGATTTTAAAAGAAACAAGTACAGCAAAGAATTAACAAAAGATATTAAAGGTAAAAAAATAGGAATACCTAAAGAATATAGAGTAGATGGCATGCCTAAAGAAATAGAAGACCTATGGAAAAAAGGTATTGAATACGCAAAAGATTGTGGTGCTGAGATTATCGATATATCTCTACCTCATACTAATTATGCACTACCAACTTATTACATAGTAGCACCAGCAGAGGCATCATCTAATTTGGCTAGATACGACGGTGTTAAATACGGTTTTAGAGCTGAAGGAGAAAATCTTATTGATATGTATGAAAAAACTAGATCTGAAGGATTTGGTGCTGAGGTTCAAAGAAGAATAATGATTGGAACTTATGTTTTATCTTCAGGATATTATGATGCTTATTATCTTAAAGCACAAAAGGTAAGAAAACTTATTAAAAATGATTTTGACGATGCTTATAAAAAAGTTGATGCAATTCTAACGCCATCTACCCCAAGTTCTGCGTTTAAAATTGGTGAAAAAACAAATGATCCGGTTTCAATGTATTTAAATGATATTTTTACTGTTCCTGTAAATTTAGCAGGTTTACCTGGAATTTCTATACCCGCAGGTCATGATGCTAAAGGGTATCCATTAGGATTACAGATAATTGGTAAAGCTTTTGATGAACAGAATATTTTAAACATTGCATATGCTATGGAAGAAAAAATTGATTTTAAAAACAATATTACTGATTGGTGGATTAAGTGAGTAATAACAAATCTGAATATCTAATTAATAGACATGATAATCAATATGAAGTTGTTATTGGTTTAGAAGTTCATGCACAAGTTACATCGGAGTCAAAATTATTCTCAACATCAGCGACCAAATTTGGAGCTGAGCCAAATACTCAAGTAAGTTTAGTTGATGCAGCGTTTCCAGGAATGTTGCCAGTAATAAACGAGTATTGTGTAAAACAAGCCATCAAAACAGGAATTGGTTTAAAAGCTAAAATCAATAAGAGATCTGTCTTTGATAGAAAAAATTATTTTTATGCTGACTTACCTCAGGGGTATCAAATCTCACAATTCAAAGATCCAATTGTAGGTGAAGGTAAAGTAATACTTGATATGCCAGAAGGTCAAAAAGAGGTAGGCATAGAAAGATTACACTTGGAACAAGATGCAGGTAAAAGCATTCATGATTTAGATCCTAAAAATACTTTTGTAGATTTAAATAGATCGGGTGTGGCTTTAATGGAAATTGTAAGCAAACCTGACCTAAGGTCCCCAGATGAAGTAAATGCATATATTAAAAAATTAAGATCTATAATGAGATATTTAGGCACCTGTGATGGAAACATGCAGGAAGGATCTTTAAGAGCCGATGTAAACGTATCTGTTAGAAAAAAAGGTTCAAAAGAATTTGGAACTAGATGTGAGATAAAAAATGTTAACTCAATAAAATTCATGCAAATGGCAATTGAATATGAAGCTAATAGACAAGTTGATTTAATTGAGGATGGTCAAACTATTGATCAAGAAACAAGACTTTTTGACACTAAAAATAATGAAACTAGATCAATGAGATCGAAAGAGGATGCTCATGATTATAGATATTTTCCAGATCCAGACTTATTGCCATTAGAAGTTTCAGATGATTTTATTGAAAATTTAAAATCAGAAATTCCAGAGCTACCTGACGAAAAGAAAAAAAGATTTATAGAAAAATTCAAATTATCACCTTACGAAGCAAACATTTTAGTTTCTGATATTGAAACATCAAATTACTTTGAAAATGTAATTAAGAAATCGGATGTAAAACTTGCAACAAATTGGATAATTGGTGAATTATTTGCAGCCTTAAATGAAAAAAATTTAGAAATAACAGAAAGCCCTATAAGCGCAGGCAACTTATCAAAATTAATTAATTTAATTAAAGATGGAACAATTTCTGGAAAAATTGCAAAAACAGTTTTTGAACAAATGATGGAAGGAGATAAAGATCCTAAGAAAATTGTTGAAGAAAAAGGTTTAAAACAAGAGAGTGATCCAAAAGCACTTGAGGTACTAATAGATAAGGTTATTGATGATAACAGAGACAAAGCTACCGAATATAAATCAGGTAAAGTTAAATTATTTGGTTTCTTTGTAGGTCAAGTAATGAAAGTTTCTGGTGGAAAAGCAAATCCTCAATTAGTTAATGAGATTTTAAAGAAAAAACTTTAGAATTTATGGGTTCAGACCTAAATATAACTAAAGAACTCCAAGAGTATATTTTAAGTCATGGATTTAATTTACATCCAGTTCAAAAAGAAATAATTGATTACAACACTTCTCTTGGTGATATCAAAAGAATGCAAATCTCAATTTCACAAAGTCAATTTCTGCATTTAATTATAAAAATTTCAAATATCAAAAAAATTTTAGAGATAGGTACATTTACAGGATTAAGTACCTTATCTATGGCTTTGGCGTTATCAGATGATGGCAAAATAATTTCTTTAGATAAAAATGAAGAAACTAATAAAGTTGCAATAGATTTTTTTAAAAAAGCTAATCAAGAGCATAAAATAAAAACATTAATTAAACCTGCTTTAGAAAGTTTAGATGAAATTAAAAATGAAAAGTTTGATTTAATCTTTATTGATGCTGATAAAATGAATTACATTGAATACTATGAACGTTCTTTACAATTATTGAACAAAAATGGTCTAATAATCATTGATAATGTTTTATGGTATGGAGAAGTTGTGAATGAAAACAACACTGATAAATTTACTATAAATATTAAAGAGTTTAATAGTCATATCTCTAAGGATACAAGGGTTGAAAAGTTAATAATTCCTCTTGGTGATGGTATGACTGTTTGTAGAAAATTATAATGTTTGAAGTAGTTGGTTTTTATAAATTTGTCAAAATTTCTTATCTAAAGAAAAATCAAAAAGTTTTATTAGAAACTTTAAAAAAGAAAAACATTAGAGGTACGATAATTATCTCTAAAGAAGGAGTAAATGGAACTATCTCTGGTAAAGCTGCAGACATTAAATTCACAATTAACAATTTAAAAAGAACTCTTAAATTTAAAGAATTTAATAGCAGTAATGTCTCCAAAAGTTTATTTCAACCGTTTCACAAACCTAAAGTTAAAATTAAAAATGAAGTTGTTCCTATGAATTTAATTTTAAATAAAAGAATAAAGAAAAAAGATAGCCATGTAGATCCAATCAAATGGAATAAGCTGATTAAAGAAAAGGATACTGTTCTTATAGATGCGAGAAAACCATTTGAGTACGATGTTGGAACATTTAAGGGAGCAATCAATCCTGATGTTGATAACTTTAGAGATTTTCCAAAATATCTAAAAAAATTAAAAAAAAATCAACCTATTGCCATGTTTTGTACTGGTGGAATTCGTTGTGAAAAGGCATCTGTTTATTTGGAGAATAAAGGGTTTAATAACATTTATCAGTTAAATGGTGGAATTTTAAATTATCTTAAAAAAACAAATAAGAAAAAAAGTTTATGGAAAGGTGAATGCTTTGTTTTTGATAACAGGATTAGTTTAAAACATGGTCTAAAAGTTGGTTCTTACTCAATGTGTAGCGGTTGTAGGAAGCCTGTATCTCGTAAGGACAAAAAATCAAAAAAATATGAAGAGGGTGTTTCATGTCCAAATTGTCACGACAATCTAACAGATCATCAAAAATCAAGATTTAGGATGAGACAAAAACAAATTAATCTTGCTAAAGAAGCAGGAAAAAGACATATCTTCCAAAAAGTGTATTAACAAATCTTAAACTAATGAATTTATTAAAAGATGAAGTTTCGTTGTTAGTAAGAAAACTTGCTGTACCAGCAAGTGTAGGAACCTTATTCCAAACACTTTATACAATTGTAGATACTTTTTATGCAGGAAAAATATCGCCAGAAGCCTTATCTGCTTTGAGCAAGTCTTTTCCAATATATTTTTTGATTATTGCGACATCAATTGGAGTTACCGTAGCAGGAACATCATTGATAGGCAGTAGTATCGGAGAAAAAAACGAAAAAAATGTTTTAAGTTATTTTGGAAATGTAATCATTTATTCCATTATAATCTCGATAGTTGTATCTATTATAGGATTTGCTTTTGGTGAAAAGATATTCTTATTAATGAATTCCTCTCAAGAAGTAACAATTCTTGGACTCGAATATATAAATGTAATTTTTTTAGGTACGATATTATTTATTTTAGTAGTAGCATTAAATTCATTCTTACACGCAGAAGGAGATACTAAAACTTACAGAAATGTTCTAATATTTTCTTTTTTCTTAAACATTATTTTAAATCCAATTTTTATATTTGGTTTTTTATTTATACCACCATTAGGAATAACTGGTATTGGGATAGCAACTTTAATTGCTCAATTTGTATCTTTGTTAGTTATTTTGATAAAAATATTAAACAATCAAAGAATTAAACAAATAACTTTAGGCCATTTCAAAGCTAAATTTTTTTTCTTAAAAAATATTTTTTTTCAATCAATGCCAATTACAATTGCCATATTAGGGTATTCTATTGCTGCAACAATTGTTTTTACATATGTTGGGTTATTTGGTGAATATGCTGTTGCAGGGTATGGATCTGCCACAAGAATTGAGCAAGTAGTTTTGTTACCAATATTAGGAATTAATACAGCAATAATTTCTATAATAGCGCAAAATATTGGTGCAAAATATTACGATAGAGTGGAGCAATCCTATTTTACTTCAATAAAATACGGTCTAATTATAATGTTAATCGCTGGTGTAGTTATTTTTATAAGTGCTGACTTTGTTCCTAAATTCTTTTCTTCAAACCCAGAGGTAATTATGCATGGCTCGATGTACCTTAAGATTTCAGCATTTATTTTACCTGCTTATCCAATATTTTTCTTATCAAATGGATTCTTTATGGCTTTAAAAAAATCTGAAAAAGCCATGGTTAATAATATTGCCAGAAATGTTATAGTGCCAGTTTTATCCTTTTACATTGCAAAGTATTTAAATGCAGATTTTAAAACTTTTTTTTATATTTGGGCCATCTTTCAATGGTTGATATCATTGATGTTACTTTTTTATGTTAAATATTATATTAAACATAAATTAGCTAATATTTAATATTTTTTAAATATGTTTTTTACAAAAAGAAAAGCGATAATTTTAATTATAATTTGTTCGATTTTTTTTATTCTCACATATAACGATGTTAGGTCTGAAGAGATTAAAGAAATTTCTGGAAATGCTCAAATTATTGATGGTGATACAATAAAAATAAATTCAAAAAAGATAAGATTATACGGAATTGATGCACCTGAATTCAAGCAAATGTGTAAAAAACCATATCTAACAATAATTTTTTTTACTTTTACTAAAGATTATCCATGTGGAAAAATTTCAACTCAAAAATTACAAAATAAAATAAATAACAAAGTAATAACTTGTAAAATTTTGGATGTTGATAGATACAAAAGATTTATTGGAGAATGTTATAAAAGAAATTTAAATCTGAATTCTTGGCTAGTTTCAAACGGTTATGCAGTAGCTTATAGAAAATACTCAAAAAAATATATATCAAACGAAATTAATGCTAAAAATGAAAAAAAAGGCCTTTGGCAAGGTAAATTTGAAATGCCATGGCGCTACAGAAATTCTAAAAAAAATAGTTCAACAAATAATTGACATTTTAGATTGAAGAAACATTTATATCTCTTGGTTTTTTGCCATTTTGATAGAGTGCAAAAGCTTTTTGTAATCCATTCTCAAAATTTTTAGTATAAAGCTCTGTATTAAACAATGGTTTTATTTTTAATCTATTAGTTGATAGCTTTTCTTTAATTTTGGAAAGTTTATTTTTATTTAAAGCTAATTCTAAAATTAATTTTTCATAATCATCAGTATTTTTTGTAATTAATTCCTTGAGATCAATTGAATTTAGTAAGCTTGATGATACTCTAGCTGCAAATTGCTTTCCTTCCTTAGTGACAACTGGCAAACCGGCCCATAAAGAATCATTCGCTGTAACATGAGCATTATAGTTAAATGTATCAACAAATAGATTTGCATGTTTGTGGCGTTCTAAATGTTCTGATATTGGTATTTTTTTTGCAAAAATTAGTCGTTTAGGACTTACACCTTTTTTTTTTGCTTCTTGTTTTAAATTTTGCATTGCTTGTTCATTGGACTCTAAAAGCCAAAGAACACTGTTTTCTATTTTATTTAATATTCTCATCCATATATCAAATTCTATTAAACTGATTTTGTATGTCTTATTAAAACAACAAAGTACAAAAGCATCTTTTGGTAAATTAAATTCTTCTCGTGTAGTATTTTTACAAGAAATTTCTTTTATATTATCACTTGGCATAAAACTATGAGGTAGGTAGATAACCTTTTCGGAATAAAATTTTCTAAACTCACTAGGAATAACAATCTTATCAGCAATTATATAATCTATAAAATTTGCACCTGAAGTACTAGGAAAACCCATAAAATTTATTTGAATAGGTGACAATCTATTTTGGAATAACTCAGTACGAGCATTAAATGTGTAACCATTCTCATCTATAGCTATATCAATCTCTAAATTATGAACTTTTTCAATAATTTCTTTTGTAGATAAATTCGCTACATCAATGAAATGGTCAACTGCAGATTTAACTCTTTTATTCATCCAATCATTATTATTTGGACCAAAGGAGAAAGCATAAATCTCAAATAAATTTTTATTATGATTTTCTAATAATCCAATCATCACATGCATAGAGGGAAAATCATAAAAATCAGCACTGAAATATCCAATTTTAAGTTTTTTATTTTTATAATTAAATTTATGATTCATTAAAAAATTTTTATTGTTAAAATTTTCTTCAACATATTTTTTTGATCTTAGAAACTGTTCTTCAGGATTGTCATTCCAAGATATTGCAGAAAAAGGTGATATTGATTTAGTTGTAATTCCTAGTGTTGACGATTTTTTTAAAATTTTTTCTGAAATAGTAAAATCACAAACATTCTTTTTTTGAAATATTAAATGAGCTTCTGCACTATGTAATTCAGGTTCAATACTTATCGCTTTTTCATAGACTTCTATAGATTCATCAATTTTACCTGTCATTCTATAAACATTTCCCAAGTTAGCATAGGCCTTTGCAAAATTTGGATTCAATGTAATAGCTTTTTTAATATTATTTTCAGAATCTATTAGATTTCCTAATTGGCGTAATAAATTACCATAATTATTATATGTTTCTGGTGAGTTGTTATTTAATTCAATAGCTTTTTTATACGATCGAATAGCTTCTCTAAATAAACCTAATTTATGAAAAGAATTCGCTAAATTACTATAAGTTCCGAAAAAGTTAGGTTTTAATTTTATAGCTATTTTATAATTTTCTACTGCCTCTTCAATTTTACCAAGTACTTGTAAAGTGTTACCTAAATAAAAAAATAATTCAAAAATATTGTTATTTATTTTAATTCCTTTTTTATAAATTTTTTCTGCTTCAGAATATTTTTTAGATTTATCCAATGTAAGTCCTAAATTAATGTATGTTGCAATAAAATCAGGTTTATAATTTAAGACATAATTAAAATTTTCTTCTGCTTTATTAAAATTATTTGTTTTTTGATAAATTATACCCAAGTTATAATAAGCAAGAAAATAATCCTTTTTTATTTTAATAGCCGTATTGTAATTTTCTATAGCATCATTTAGTTTTCCAATTTTATTGTAAGCGTCTGCTATATTATTATAAAGATCAGGGTCATTAGGTGACAGTAATATTGCTTTTTTATTTACATCTATTGAGTCAGTATATTTTCCTTTTTTTTCATAAATAAGAGCCAAGATCTTTAAAGAAAAAGGATTAGATGGGTAATCTCTGCTTATAGATATAGAGATGTTTTCAGCCTTATCAATGTCACCTGACTGATAAATCTTTATAAGTTCGTTTATTTGCTCTGTAGTTGGGTTTTTATTCAATTTAAAAAATTAGTTTATAATTTTGATACATAATCATTTATCCAATCAAATAGATGGTTTGCAAATGACCTTCTCACATATAAATTAACATAATTTTGATCTTTATTGTGAATAATTACATCTATGTTGTTTAATATCGTTTGAGTAGTTGAGCCTTTTCTTTCTTTAAATTCTTCAAAATTAAATGGACTTCCACTAGAAAAAAGATCGTAGATGTTTTTCCCTTTCATTTCTAATTGAACAAATTGATCTGTAACGTTTGTGACTGCACCTAGATTAGTTTTTGATATATTGTTAAATAATAATTCATTTAATTTACTTGTATTAGTATCATTATTATCTATTTCATTAGAAACAATCATCCATTCATCAGGACTTTGCCAAATTGCTGTAAGCTGATCGCTTGAAGATGATGTATTTGCTTCTGTTGGTAAAATCATATTCAAACATTTTCCAACACTAGTAAAAAATTCTCTTGTTTTACCTCTTAAATTTATTTTTATAACAGGACAAATTTCTTTTACTATTAAATCATTTGTGCTTATCTCTTGATTTATTACTGCGTTGTACTTAAGCATTTAACCTCTTATTTTTTTCATCATAAAACACTGGATTGGCAACAGTGACATTAATGTTTTTATTTTCCATTGGTACAAAAAGTTTTTTCCCCATCATATCTTTTCCACCTCTAACAACTGCAAGTGCGATAGATTTGTTTAGGTTTGGACTAAAATAACTTGAAGTAACATGTCCTAGCATTTCAATTGGACTTTTATTTAATTCAGAAACTATTTGTGCACCTTCTTCTAAAACTATATTTGGATCATCTGTTAATAATCCTACTAATTGTTTTCGATCTTCCCTCATTGTATCAGATCTATACAAAGATCTTTTGCCTATAAAATCGTATTTCTTCTTGCTTACTATCCAATCCATTTGAAGATCAATAGGGGTCATTGTACCATCTGTGTCTTGACCTACAATGATGAAACCTTTTTCTGCTCTTAACAAGTGCATTGTTTCAGTTCCATAAGGCGTAATGTTAAATTCTTGACCTGCTTCCATGCATTTTTTCCATAAATCTTTTCCATAACTTGCTTGAACATTGATTTCGTAGCTATGTTCACCAGTAAAACTAATCCTCATTATTCTGCACTGAATGCTTCCAATATTTGCTTCTTTGAATGACATGTGAGGAAAATTTTCATCTGATAAATCTAAATCAGGAATTAACTTTTTAAGAATTTTTTTACTATTAGGACCACATAAACTCGCTGTAGCATAATGATCTGTTACAGAAGTTAAGTAAACATCAAGCTCAGGCCATTCTGTTTGAAGGTAATCTTCAAGTTTGCCCAAAACATTTGCAGCACCACCAGTAGTTGTTGTCATTATATAATGATTTTCACCTAATCTAGTTGTAACTCCATCATCATAAACCATACCATCCTCATTTAGCATTAGGCCATATCTACATTTTCCTACTGCTAATTTTGACCAAGCATTTGTATAAACTCTATTTAAAAATTCAGAAGCATCACTTCCTTGAATATCAATTTTACCAAGAGTAGAGGCATCTAGTATACCAGCACTTTCTCTTGCAGCTTTACTTTCTCTTTGAACTGCTTGATGCATAGTTTCTCCGTTAATAGGGTAGTACCATGCTCTCTTCCATTGACCGACATTTTCAAATTCAGCTTTATTTTCAACATGCCAATCATTAATTGGCGTTCTTCTAAAAATATCAAAAAACTTTCCTACATTTCGACCTACAATAGTTCCAAATGTTAATGGTGTGTAAGGAGGTCTAAACGTAGTAGTTCCTAATTCTCCCATTTTAACACCAGCTGTATCTGCAATTATTCCTAATGCATGCATATTTCCAAGTTTACCTTGATCAGTACCCATTCCAGTAGTCGTGTATCTTTTAACATGCTCAATAGATCTAAAACCTTCTCTTAATGCTAATTTTATATCTTTAGCGGTTGCATCGTTTTGATAATCTACAAATGGTTTAGTTTTGCCCAAAGGTTTATCAGAAGGAAGTAACCAAATATTTCTTTTTGAATTTTCCTGATCAATCTCAACTTTAATATTATCTAAATCAGTTTCTTTAATATTTAGAGTATCTTTAAGTTTTTGATTTAAATTTTTGATGATTTCATCAATTTTAAAATCTCCACTGCAAGATCCTATGCTTATTTGTTCAGATGTATTTTTATTCGGTAAGAAAACTTTTTTTTCTTCATCAAATTTAAGTTTGCTTCCTGATTGTGTATATAAATGTACAGCAGGTGTCCAACCACCAGCAACTCCCAAGCAATCACATGAAATAGAAATTTTACTTCCAGTAACTGAAGCACCATCATTAGATAGTTTCATTATTGAGACACTATTTAGTCTTTTGTATCCAGTTGTATCAATAATTGAGTGTGACCAGTAAATTTGAATACCTGCTTCTTTTATTTTTTTAACAATCTTACTTTCAGATTGTTCTCTAATATCAATAATTGCTTCAACATTGATACCCTTGTTATATAGTGACAAAGCACTTTCGTAAGCACTATCATTATTAGTAAAGAATACATTTTTACTACCACAAGCAACTCCATAAAATTCACTGTATTTTTTTATAGCAGATGAAAGCATTATTCCTGGTCTATCATTATTATTAAATATTAAAGGTCTTTCTAATGCACCTGTAGCCAAAATAACTTTCTTGGCTCTAATTTTTAGTAGTCTTTGTCTGATTTTATTTGTTTTATCTTTTGCCTCTAAATGATCAGTTAGATTTTCTCTAGCTAAAAGGTAATTATATTGATGGTAAGCAGCTACACTTGTTCTGGTTTTTATTTCAAGATTTTTAATACTTTTAAGCTCCTCTATTTCTTTTTTTAACCACTCTGAAGGAATTTTATTATCGATTTTGTTAAATTCATTATTTTCATAAATAGTTGATCCACCAAGTTCATTTTTTTCATCAACTAACAACGTTTTAAAATTATTTTTAGCTGCATTTTTTGCTGCTAATATTCCCGATATACCTGCGCCTACAACCAATACATCGCAGTGAACATTTCGGTGGTCATAAATATCAGGGTCAATTGATGTTGGTGATTTTCCTAAACCTGCTGAGTGTCGGATAAAAAATTCATATTTTTCCCAGAAACTAGCAGGCCACATAAATGTTTTATAATAAAAACCCGCTGGTAAAAAAGGAGAGAGAAAATTATTTAATCCGCCAATATCAAATTCAACACTTGGCCAACAATTTTGACTTGATGCTTCTAAACCCTCGTATATCTCAACTTCAGTTGCTCGAATGTTAGGTTCTGTTCTATTGGTACCAGAGTTAATTTGAACTATAGCATTTGGTTCTTCAGAACCAGACGTCATAATTCCTCTTGGTCGATGATATTTAAAACTTCTTCCTACTAAATGAACATCATTTGCGAGTAATGCTGAAGCTAAAGTATCACCTTTAAAACCATGGTAAATTTTGCCATTAAATTTAAAGGAAATTCTATTAGTTTCATCAACATACTCGCTAGTTTTTACTCTTAAGTTTTTTGTCATTTTATTGAGAAGGTGGTTTTTCACCCATTTTGTAAATTTCTCTTATTTCATCGTTAGATGTATCCCTAACCATATTAAACCATTTACGACAACCATGTGCATGGTTCCATCTTTCAAATTGAACACCTTTAATATTTTTTCTTATGAATAAATATTCTGCCCACTCATCATCACTTAATTCTGTTGGTTGTTTGGGTCTTTCAATATGAGCTTCACCACCAGCCTTAAATTCTTGCTGATCTCGTTCTCCACAATATGGACAGTTTATTAAAAACATTAATGAGCAACCGCTGCAGCGCCATGTTCATCAACAAGGTCTCCGCTTACAAATCTATTTAAATTAAATGCAGCATTAAGTTTGTGTGGTTGATCATTTGCAATAGTATGTGCAAACAAATCTCCAGATCCAGGAGTTGCTTTAAATCCTCCAGTTCCCCAACCACAATTAAAGTATAATCCTTTAATTGAAGTTTTACTTAAAATTGGACTAGCGTCAGGACAAATATCTACAATTCCACCCCATTGTCTTAACATTCTCATTCTACTGAAAATTGGGTATAATTCTAAAATAGCATTTAATGTTCCTTCAACTATTTGATGACTACCTTTTTGAGTATAAGAAACATAATCATCCGTTCCAGCACCAATGACCAATTCTCCTTTGTCAGATTGACTGACATATGCATGCACTGCGTTAGACATTACAACTGTATCAATAATTGGTTTTACAGGTTCAGAAACTAAAGCCTGTAAAGGTTTACTTTCAAGTGGAAGTCTTAGACCTGCCATGTTAGCTATTACGCTAGAATGACCAGCTGCAACGACACCAATTTTTTTAGTTTTAATAAATCCTTTTGTTGTTTCTATTCCCTCAACACTATCTCCATTTCTTTTTATTCCTTTAACTTCACAATTTTGAATAATGTCAACACCCATTCCATCAGCTCCTCTAGCGTATCCCCAAGCAACAGCATCGTGTCTTGCTGTACCAGCTCTTCGTTGTAAAGTTCCTCCTAAGACGGGGTATCTAATATCTGGTGATGTATTTATAATTGGACAAAATTTTTTAACTTCTTCAGTGCTTAAGTAGACAGCATCAATTCCATTTAGTCTATTTGCATGTGTTCGTCTTTTTAAATCCCTAACATCTTGTAAATTATGAGCAAGGTTCATTACACCTCTTTGACTAAACATTACATTGTAGTTTAGTTCTTGAGATAAACCTTCCCAAATTTTTAATGCATGATCGTACAATCCTGCACTGGCGTCCCATAAATAATTTGACCTAATAATTGTGGTATTACGTCCAGTATTTCCACCACCAATCCAACCTTTCTCGACTACAGCAATATTATTCATATTGTGTTTTTTTGCTAAATAGTAGGCTGTTGCTAATCCATGACCACCACCACCAACGATAACTGCATCATACTCTTTTTTAGGAGTAGGGTCTTTCCATGCTCTTTGCCAATTTTCATGATTTGAAAGAGCATTTTTGATTAACGAAAATACCGAGTACTTATTTCTCATAATAATTGAATAATTACTTTATATATATTGAATTTTCAATACAATCGCTTAATACACAATGTCATATGGAAGAGTGGGTGAGAGGCTGAAACCAGTCGTTTGCTAAATGACCGTGCGAGGAAACTTGTACCGAGGGTTCGAATCCCTCCTCTTCCGCCACTAAAATAGAGGCTGATCTTTAAAAAAGTTTTTCATAGCTACAGGTCTTTGTTCCAAAATATACCTATATACATTATAATTTTCCATAACACGTTGTACGTAATTTCTTGTTTCTCTAAATTTTATTAATTCAACCCAATCAACATAATCTACTTGTTTTTTTTGTGGATCTTTATTTATTTTTTTCCAATATTTAACTCTGTTGGGTCCTGCATTGTAAGCAGCAACTGCAAAAGGGTAGGCACCATCATATTGTAGAATTAAACCTGCAATATAATGTGAGCCTAAATTAATATTATATTCTGGATCAGTGGTTAATCTTGATTTTGAATAAGGAAGTTTAGCTTGTTTTGAAACTAATTTTGCTGTGTAAGGCATCAATTGCATTAATCCTTTTGCACCAGCATGACTATTAGCCTCTAAATCAAATTCACTTTCTTGTCTAATTATAGATAAGATCAAAGCACTTTCTGGAATTTTTCTTTTATTAATATATTTAGGAGTACTAATTATTGGGTAATTGTATTTATTATGAAATCTTTTTTGGTAAGACGCAATTTTTGAAACCTGAATAGCAAAGTCGTATCTATTTATACTTGTAGCTAATTCTGCAGCTAAAACTTCACTACCTTTTGCTATATTATCATTAGCTAAATGTCTTAAAATATGTTTTGTATATTTGTCTTTCTTTAATTCGTCTAAAAGATAAGAAATTTTTACAAGCTCTTTATTAAAAAATTGAATTCTATATTTTGGATCAATTTCCATATCTTTATCTAACTCAAATTTTCCATTTGGATTTAATTTTAAAAAGGCTAGTTGACCATAGTAAGTAGTAAGATATTTTGTGGCTTCTCTGTACCAATTATTCGATTGTTCTCTTTCGCCTATTTTTTCATATGCTCTTCCAACCCAATAAGCACCTCTAGATAAACTTATTGGATAACTAACATTTTCATAAAAATTTTTAAAATGATCTTTAGCAGTTATTGGATCATTTAAAAAACTTAATGCTATCCAGCCGCTCATCCATTCTGCAGCAGCATAATTAGACCCTTCAGTCATTCCATGATTGCTTGAAATTTTATACGAAATTTCATATTTTTTTTTATAAAGCAATGCTCTTGAGATAATTTCTCTTTCTTTCCACCATTTGTCAGGTCTAACTAAATACTCTTTATCATTTCTTATCTTCAATAAGATTTCAACTGAAGAGTCTACACGTCCTTTTTTTCTTCTCCATTTCAATCGATCATAGTTTAAACCTGCATCATTTTTAAATTTTTGTGGAACATTTGCTATGGCCTGGTCAACTCCGTAGCCTTTACTCATTAAAAGGTATCTTGCGTTATATAAAAGTTCATAATCTTTTGGCAGATATCTTATTAATCTTTGTAAATCCCAACGATCACCGTTCCAAGCTAAATAATCAGCTCGTTTAATATAGTCATCTGCTTTTAAATATTTTTTATATTTTTTTCTAAAATATTTTAATTCGTTTTTAGATAAATCTGCTGTTACCCAACCTTCTTTAATTAGTTTTATACCCTTATTTTTGTCTCCAATTAAAATGTGGCTTTCTCCAAGTATCATTTTTCCATAACCACTTAATGGATCTTTTTCTCCAAACCAATTTATTATTTTTTTAGGTGAAACACTTGCTGTTGATAGTTTATGTTCAGCAAGATATCTAACTCTGCTTATTCTAGGATAATCTGAATTTTTATTTAAAAAAACTTGATAATCGTAAAAGGACGCTTGGTTACCAGACGTTAAAAGATGTCTCCATTGTAAAAAATTATAAATAGAGTTGTCTTTTGCTTTTTTTGCTATTTTAAGCGCAGATGACCATTTACTTTTCTGCATTTCTGAAATGGCTTTTTTAGCTAACCCAAAGTCTTTTTTGCTATAATATCTTGAAATCTTAATATTTTCAGTTGTGCCAGTTCCAGCTATTATTGGTTTTTTCTTCGGTATTTTAAAACTTAATTTTTTTTCTTTTAAAACTAACTCTTTTTTAACAATCGTTTCATCGATTTTAATTTCTTTGGTTTTCGAGGGCTTCTTTAAAGGTTTAAGGATATTTATAGATATTTTCTTTTGAATTTCTTCTTTACTTAAAGCAGGTTTTTTTAAAGGTATAACTGAATTGATTTCAGCAAAGAGACTATTTGAAAATATTAATATTGATACAGTGAAACCTAAAAATAATATTTTTTTGAGCATAATCTTTTAGTATATGAATCTTTAATCTATGTTATAAGTATTTATGTTCAAAGGATCAAATGTTGCTTTAATTACACCATTTAAAAATAATGGTCTAGATGAGGAAGCGTATATAAAATTAATCCATTTCCACATCGATAATGGTACTAATGGACTTGTTCCAGCGGGTACAACAGGTGAATCTCCTACGTTAAGTCATGACGAGCATCAAAGAGTAATAGATTTATGTATAAAAGAAAGTAATGGAAAAATTCCAGTTATCGCTGGAACAGGGTCAAACTCAACAGAAGAAGCGATTTCTTTAACCACACATGCAGAAAAAGCAGGAGCTAACGGTGCTTTGATAGTTACACCTTATTACAATAAACCAACCCAAGAAGGCTTGTATCAACATTATAAAGCAATTAATGACAAGTGTGGCATTCCAATTATAATTTATAATATTCCTGGTAGATCTGTGATTGATATGTCAGTGGATACAATGTCCAGACTGTATGAATTAAAAAACATAGTTGGTGTTAAAGATGCAACAGGTGATTTAGATAGAGTTAATCAGACACTTGAAAAAATTGGTAAAGATTTTATTCAATTAACAGGTAATGATGACAATGTTTTTGAATTTAATAAACGTGGTGGGGTAGGTACTATTAGTGTAACAGCTAATATTGCACCTAAACTTTGTTCTGATTTTCAAAGATTTTCAAAATCAGATACTGATAATGAGATAAAAGAAGCAGAAAGATTAGATAAAATATTACAACCTGTTCATCACTCAATGTTTGTTGAGAGCAACCCTAGTCCTGTAAAATACGCCGCAAAACTTTTAGGACTTTGTCACGATGATGTGAGACTACCGCTTGTAAAAGTAACAGAAACAACAAAAGAAATTGTAAAAAAAGCTCTTCAGTCTGCTAAGTTAATTTAATGAACAAAAAAACCAATCCTGGTTTAAAAATTATTTGTTTAAATAGAAAAGCTAGTTTTAACTATTTTTTTGAAGATCTTTTTGAAGCTGGAATTGTTTTAAGGGGATCTGAGATTAAATCAGTAAGAGACGGTAAGGTGAATATTGCTGAGTCTTATGCTGTAGAAAAGGGAGGTGAAATTGTCTTGATTAATTCACACATATCTCCATACAAGCAAGCCAGTTATTCAAATCATAATCCAACAGATGATAGAAAATTACTTCTTAATAAAAAAGAAATAAATAAATTAATAGGTAAAATGCAAAGAGATGGTTTCACATTAGTTCCAACAAAAATGTATTTTAAAAAAGGAAGGGCTAAAATAGAATTAGCTGTTGCTAAAGGAAAAAAGCAATATGATAAAAGAGCGACAAAAAAAAGTAGAGATTGGAACCGTGAAAAAGCAAGATATATTAGAAAATCAAGCTAAAATTGTTTTTTTAGGAATAGGTTCAAATTTAGGTTTAAGAAAAAGAAATATAGAAAAAGCAAAATTTTTTTTAGCAGAGCATAATGTAGATTTTCTGTCAGTATCTAGTTATTATGAAACTCTTTCCTGGCCTGATCCAAGAAAACCTAAGTTCTTAAATATAATTTTAAAATTAAAATGTTATTATAGTCCTCAAGAACTATTAAAAATATGTAAATCTATAGAAACTCAATTAGGGAGAAAAAAAGCAAAAAAAAATGCTCCTCGTAAATGTGATTTGGATATAATCGATTTTGATAAATTAGTTACAAAAAAAAACGCAAAAATTAATTTGCCTCATAAAATGATGCACAAAAGAAACTTCGTTTTATTACCATTATTTGAGATTCAAAAGAATTGGATCCATCCTGATAAACAAATTGATATTAAATCCTTGATTTCTCTACTTCCTGATAGAGACATTAGATCTATTAAACAAATTTGATTTAGTGGTATAATATTAATTATGCTTAATTCAAATGAACTTATAAATAAAGTTAAGAATTATAATAAATTTCTTAATCCTGAAAAATTGGATAAAGCTTATAATTTTGCTGTAAATGCACATAAGAGTCAAAAAAGAGCTTCTGGTGATCCTTATTCTGTTCATCCAATTGAGGTTGCAAATATTTTAACTGAATTAAAATTAGATAGCGCTACAATTGCAACAGGTCTGTTGCATGACACCATAGAAGATACTTTTGCAACTTATGAAACTATAAAACATGAATTTGGGGATGAAGTTGCTGATTTAGTGGACGGTGTAACAAAAATTTCAGTATTTGAAAATTCAGCTGGTGCTAATTCTAAAGTTGAGAATTTCAGAAAATTAATTTTAGCAACATCAAAAGACATTAGAGTTCTGCTAGTTAAAATTGCTGATCGACTACATAACATGAGGACCATTAAAGCGATTACCAAAGAAGACAAAAGAAAAAGGATAGCTCAAGAAACTATGGAAATTTACGCTCCATTAGCAGATAGAATGGGAATGCACACAATAAGAGACGAATTAGAGGATTTGTCTTTTGAAATTTTAAACAACGATGCAAGAAAATTAATAAAAAAAAGACTTGATGAAATAAAATTGGACAGAAAAGATTTATTTGAAGAACTTTCTTTTGAGTTAAGTGAAATTTTGAATGATAATGAAATTAATGCCGAGATACATGGTAGAGAAAAAACACCTTTTTCAATTTGGAGAAAAGTCCAAAAAAAAAGAGTTTCACTTGAGCAAATAACAGACATTATAGGATTTAGGATTATTTTAAAAAACGTTGACAACTGCTACAAAACTCTTGGTATTTTTCACAAAAAATGGAATTGCATACCAGGAAAATTTAAAGATTATATTTCATCTCCAAAAATTAATGGTTATAAATCTATTCATACATCTGTAATTGGTTCAAATAAAAAACCAATTGAAATTCAAATTAGAACACACGAAATGCACGAATTTGCAGAAAGAGGTATTGCATCACACTGGCAGTATAAATCTTCTGAAAAATTTAATTCTTTAAGCTGGAGAGAGTATGATTGGTTAAAAGATCTTGTTGAGATTATAGAAAAAAATGAAAACCCTGAAGACTCATATGAGTATACAAAACTTCAAATGTTTCAAGAAAACGTATTTTGTTTCACACCAAAAGGTTCAGTAATAAAATTACCTAAAGACGCAACGGCTATAGATTTTGCGTATGCTGTTCATACTAAAATTGGTAATTCAGCAATTGGTTGTGAAATTAATGGAAACAAAAACGAATTACAAACTATTTTAAGAAATGGAGATCGTGTAAATATTATAACATCTAAAAATAATTCACCGTCACTTCACTGGATACCAACAACTAAAACTGGTAAAGCTAGAGCCGCAATAAGAAGATATTGGCATGAAAAAGGAGAGCAAAAAGAAGAAAAAACAAAAAAATATAATACTACTTTATGGATGTCATTACCTGATAAGCCAGGACAATTAGGAGATATAAGCTCATTGATTGGAAGTCATAAATTAAATATATCAGGTTTGGAAATGGTTGGTAAAAATCCTAATTATATTAATTTTAAATTTAAATTAATTATTAGAAACCTGAAAAATTTTACTAATTTTATTGCACAGCTAAAACAAAAGAGTATAAAATTTAAGATAATTAGACACGAAGAAAAAAGAAATGCTTTCACACAAAAAATCCTTAAATATTTTAAAAAAAACTAATGCATTATTAGAAGGTCACTTTGTTCTATCCTCAGGTCTACATTCTTCAAAATACATTCAGTGTGCAAAACTTTTAAGTTTTCCTAATTTAGCTGATAAAATTTGTAAATCTTTAGCAAATAAAATTAAAAAAAAATTCAAAAAAATTGATTTAATACTAGCTCCTGCAATGGGAGGGGTAATTATTGGATATGAAATAGGAAAATTGCTAAAAAAAGAAACAATTTTTTGTGAAAGAGTAAATGGTAAATTTACTCTTAGAAGGGGATTCAATATTAAAAAAGGTTCAAGAGTATTGATTATAGAAGATGTAATCACTACAGGTAAATCAAGTTTAGAGTGTGTAAAATTAATTAAAAAATCAAAAGCAAAATTAATTGGATTTGCATCTATAATTGATAGATCAACAAAACAATCTTTAAAAATAAAGACTAGAATAACATCTCATCTAAAAATAGAAGTTCCAACTTATAAAGCAAATAAATTACCACCTGAACTTAAATCAATACCAATAACAACTCCAGGAAGCAGATTTATTAAGTGAAAAGGTTAGGTGTAAATATAGATCATATTGCAACTTTACGAAATGCTCGTGGAGAGAAACATCCAGATCCACTATACGCAGCTAAAAAAGTTATTAGTTATGGAGCCGATTCTGTAACAATCCATTTAAGAGAAGATAGAAGGCATATAAATGATATTGACGCAAAAAAAATATGCGGTTTAAAAAATGTGCTTGTAAACCTTGAGATATCTATGAATAAAGAAATTGTTAATAAAGCACTTAAGATAAAACCAAATTTTATTTGTTTAGTTCCAGAAAATAGAAGAGAAATTACTACCGAGGGAGGTTTAAATATAAAAAACAATCTTAATAAATTAGACAAAATAATTAAAAAATTTAAAAAAGCAAAGATAAGAACAAGTTTATTCATTAACCCTTCTTCAAATGACATAAGACTTGCTAAAAAATTAAATGCTGATTGTATTGAAATACATACTGGAAAACTAGCAAATCTAGTTAAATTAAAAAAAAATTATTCTACTGAATTAAACAGAATTAAAAAAAGTGCAAAATTGGCATCAAGTTTAAATATAGAAATTCATGCCGGTCATGGTTTAGACTATAAAACTACTAAAATGTTAACAAAAATAATAGATATTAAAGAGTATAATATTGGTCATTTTATAATTGGGGAGTCAATATTTGATGGACTTTCAAAAGTAATTAAAAACTTTAAAAAAATTATAAAAAAATAAATGAAAATTCTCGGTATTGGTGTTGATATTGTTGAAAACAGAAGAATTCAAAAATCGATTAAAAATCCTTTATTTAAAAAAAGAATTTACTCACTAAAAGAATTGAAACAATCTAATGCTGCAAACAATAAAGTAGCTTATTTTTCGAAGAGGTTTGCAGCAAAAGAAGCATTTTCTAAAGCACTTGGCACAGGTTTTCGTATGAATTTAAATTTTAAAGATATAGAAGTTGTTAATGACAAACTGGGAAAGCCTTATTATATTAAAAATAAAAAAATTAAAAAAATCATTCAAAAGAACTTTAAAATTAAAAATTTTAAATGTTTTCTATCAATTTCGGATGAAAAAAATTATTCAACAGCATTTGTAATTATTCAGACATCATGAAATTAGATAAAAATTTTTTTTCAGAAAATATAAAAACTTTAATTTATGCATTAATAATTGCAGTTGTAATAAGATCTCTCTTAGTACAACCATTTTACATTCCATCATCATCCATGGAACCTACTTTATTGGTAGGTGATAGATTGTTTGTAACTAAATATACCTATGGATACAGCAAACATTCATTTCCTTTTAGCCCACCGATATTAAAAAAAAGAATTATGTTTAGTAGTCCAGAAAGGGGTGATGTGATTGTCTTTAAAACCCCAGCAGATAATCGAACAGACTACATTAAAAGGTTAATTGGTCTACCTGGTGATAAAATTCAGTTTATAGACTCTAATTTATATTTAAATAATTCTGAAATTTTTAAATCTAAAATTAATAATAAAACAACTATTTTCTGTGGTGACAAAAGTATTGATGTTTATAGATTTGAAGAAAAACTTTCAAATGGTAAAAAATTTCTTACTGTTTATTTGAAAGATTATACTTATCAAAATTCAGATGTGTTTACAGTACCAAAAGATCATTATTTCTTTTTAGGTGACAACAGGGATTGTTCTAAAGATAGCAGGTACTTAACAAGTGTTGGATATGTACATAAGGATAATTTAGTAGGAAAAGCTCAATTTATATTTTTCTCTTCTGATAAAAAATTAGGAAGTTTTATAGAATTTTGGAAATGGCATAAGTCAATAAGATTTCATAGAACATTTAATAAAATTAATTAATGAAAATTAACTATCAAAGTTTAGAAAAAAAAATTGATTTAAAATTTAAAAATAAAGATTTACTTATCCAAGCACTTACACATAAAAGCTTTAATCCAAATGAAAATAATGAAAAGATAGAGTTTCTGGGTGATAGAGTCCTCGGTTTAGTGATAGCAAAAAAACTGTTAGAGATTTATCCAGAGGAAAAAGAGGGTATACTTGATAAAAAATTTGCATCATTAGTTAATAAAAAAACCTGTTTAAATATAGCAAAAAAAATCAATTTAGCTAGTTACGTTAAAACATTTAATCCTAATAATAAAAAAATAAAAATTGAGGATAAAATTATATCTGATAGTTGTGAAGCTTTAATTGGCGCTATATATCTTGATAAAGGTTTTGCAATTGTTGAAAAAACAATTTTAAAATTGTGGGAAGATCACATTAAAAAAAGTGTAGTAACTGAAATAGATGCAAAAACAAAGTTGCAGGAACAAACTTTAAAAAACTTTAAAAAATTACCTACATATAAATTGATTTCAAATACAGGTCCAAGGCATAAACCTATATTCAAAGTCGGAGTAAAATTACCCAATACAAAATATTTCATATCCACTGGAAAATCCAAGAAACAAGCTGAACAAAATGCAGCTATAGAATGTTTAAAAAATACAAATAAAAAATGAATTGGTCAGACGAGGGATTTTTAATAAGTAAAACAAGATATAATGAAAATTCGATAATTGCTGAATTATTTACAAAAGATAAAGGAAAGATATCTGGAATTATATTTGGTGGTACTTCAAAAAAAATTAAAAATTATCTTCAAATTGGTAATAAGCTCCATGTTAATTACAATTCTAAAAATGAAAATAGATTAGGTTATTTGAAAATTGAAATTTTAAATGCCTATACCCCATTATATTTTGATCACAAACAAAAGTTGTCTTGTATTACATCAGCAATGAATTTGATTAAAATATTGACAGCAGAGTCTCAATCTAATGATAAAGTTTATTTTATAATTAAAAATTTATTTTTAAATTTAAAAGAAAAAGATTGGTTAAAAAAATATATATTTTGGGAATTGGAATTACTTAAAATATTAGGATACGACTTAGCACTTGAAAATTTAGTTAAAAAAGATTTAGAAGGTAACAAAACCGTATATTATGTTAGCTCCTTAAATGAAAAAAAATATGTACCAAATTTTTTGATTGAAAAAGATATAGAAGTCAATGATCTAGGTACTCTATTGAATGGTTTGAAATTAGTAAGTGATTATTTGGATAAAACTATTTTAAGACCAAATAATTTAAATTATCCAAATAGTAGATTGTTATTCTTAAACACGTTAAAATAATTATTTAATTATTTTATCAATTCTATCAGCATAATAACTTACTATAGCATTTGCACCTGCTCTCTTAAAAGCAACTAGGCTTTCATATATAGCATCTTTATTAATTAATTTTTTCGCTATACCTGTTTCAATTAAACTATATTCTCCTGATACTTGATACGCAAAAACAGGTAATTTAAATTTTTCTTTAATAGATTTAATTACGTCTAAGTAGGGCATACCTGGTTTAACCATTACCATATCGGCTCCTTCTTTAATGTCTAACGCAACTTCTCTTAATGCTTCATCAGAATTCCTATAATCCATTTGATAGGTCTTTTTATCTCCTTTTAACGAGCCTTTAGATCCAACAGCGTCTCTAAAAGGACCATAGAAGCTTGAAGCATATTTTGCGGCATAAGATAATATTTGGACATTCTGGAATTTATTCGTGTCTAAAGCTTTTCTTATTTTTCCTATTCTACCATCCATCATATCTGATGGGGCAATAACATCACAACCCATCTCTGCTTGAAGTAATGATTGATTGATCAACACCTCTATAGTCTCGTCGTTTAGTATAGTATTAAATTTTATTAAACCATCATGACCATGTGATGTGTAGGGATCTAACGCTACGTCACACATTACACCGATTTGATTTTTGTATCTTTTTTTAATTTCTTTAATCGCTCTGCAAACTAAATTTTTTTCATTAAGTGATTCTGTACCTAATTCGTTTTTATGTACATTTTGGGTTTTTGGAAAAAGAGCAACCATAGGTATCTTTTTATTTATTGCTCTGTCTATTATTTGGCTCAATCTATTAATTGTATACGCGTATACTCCCGGCATAGATGAAATTGCCTGACGTTTATTAGATCCGTCAATTAAAAAAATAGGTAATATAAAGTCGTTTGGACTTAAAGTGTTTTCCTGAACCAGTCTTCTCGACCATGATTCTTTTCTACTTCTTCTAAGTCTTAGACTGGGATATTTTCCAATAATCATGTTTAAATTTACTTTTAAATTGCGACAAATGTAATATACAAATATACAAAAAAAAGGGTAGAAAGCAATCATGATGACAACAGAAAACACAAAAGTAATAGACTTAAATATCAAAAAAGAAGATAGAGTTTTAGACTTTAGTGATTTCCAAAAACAAGAAATCAAATTTGATATTGAAAAATTACAAGAGGCCTATCAACAAATAGTTAAAATTAAAAAATTTGAAGATGCTGGTGTAACTCACTTTGGAGCGATATCGTTAACTCAAATACCCGGTGATCCTGATTCAATAAAGGGTAACAAGGCTAGAGGAGTATATTGGACGAAACCAGATAAATCAGGAAAAGAAGTTGTTAGAGATGAATCTCTTGATGAGTCGTTATATTCAGAATTTATAAAAGATTATGAAAATACCTATTTCAAAAAAGTATATGACACTCTTTCATCCAGATATAAACTTGGTAGAGTAAGAATTCTATTAAAAGAGCCAAGATCAACTTTAAGCTGGCATAGAGATCCTGAGCCGAGATTACACATACCTTTAATTACTAACCCTGGCTGCATTATGGTTATTGATAACGTTGCAAAACATATGCCCGCCGATGGTTCTGTATGGATTACAAATAATACCAAGTATCACAATGCATTTAATGGTGGTGAAGAAAATAGAATACATTTAGTTGCTTGTGTTTTAGATTACAAATTTAATTAATTTGAGAAAAATATTTATTTCATCAGATCACGCTGGATTTAAATTAAAAGAAACAATCAAAGATTATTTAAAAAATAAAAAAGTAAAAATTGAGGATCTTGGTCCTAAAGATGATAGCAGCGTCGATTATCCTGACTATGCTCATAAAGTTGCTAAAAGAGTTAAACTTAATAAGAGCAATGTTGGCATTTTAGTATGTGGATCAGGGACCGGAATGAATATTGCGGCAAATAAGCATAAAAATATTCGCGCTGCACAATGTTTTAATCTAAAATCAACGAAATTATCCAGATTGCATAACGATGCAAACATCATTACATTAGGTTCAAGGTTGATAACCAAAAAAAATGCTTTGAAATTTGTAGGTGTTTTTTTAAATACTAAATTTGATGGTGGTAGACACTTGAGAAGAATTAAAAAAATATAATTATGTCGAGCGAAAAAAGTTATTTAAACGATAGTTATAAAAGTTTTTTTGAAGATAGTTTATCTGTAAAAGATCCTGAGCTTTATAAAGCTATTAAAGATGAATTAATCAGACAACAGCAACATATTGAGTTAATTGCGTCTGAAAATATAGTCTCACAAGCTGTATTAGAGGCACAAGGATCAGTTTTAACAAATAAATATGCCGAAGGTTATCCTGGAAAAAGATATTACAATGGCTGCGAGCACGTTGATGTAGCAGAAAACCTTGCAATCGAAAGATTAAAAAAATTATTTAATTGTAAATTTGCAAATGCACAACCACACTCAGGTGCTCAAGCTAATGGAGCAGTATTTTTAGCTTTGTTAAGCCCAGGGGATACATTCATGGGCATGAGTTTAAATTCAGGTGGTCATATTACTCATGGATTAAAAATTTCAATGTCAGGTAAATGGTTTAATGCAGTTGGCTATGATGTAGATAAACAATCTGAATTGATAGATTATGATAATGTTGAAAAATTAGCATTAGAACACAAACCTAAACTAATCATTGCAGGTGGAAGTGCTTATTCTAGAGTAATTGACTTTAAAAGATTTAGAGAAATAGCAGATAAAGTTGGAGCATATCTAATGGTTGATATGGCTCACTTCTCAGGATTAGTTGCTGGTAAAGGATATCCTAACCCTTGTGATTATGCACATGTGGTTACATCAACAACTCACAAAGTATTTAGAAGCGCAAGAGGAGGAATAATTTTAACTAATCATGAAGATCTTGCTAAAAAATTTAACACAGCTGTTTTTCCTGGATATCAGGGAGGACCACTGATGCATATTATTGCTGCAAAGGCAGCTGGTTTTCTTGAAGCACTACAACCAGAATTTCAAGATTATATTAAGTCTGTTTTAGCAAACGCAAAAATGTTGGCAGAAACTTTAAAAAATAATGGATTTAAAATTTATTCAGATGGAACAGATACACATTTAATGCTGGTTGATTTGAGACCTTATAATGTAAAAGGCAATCTTGCGGCAGAGAGTTTGTCTAGAGCAAACATTACATGTAACAAAAATGGTATTCCATTTGATACAGAAAAACCCATGATAACATCTGGAATAAGATTAGGAACTCAAGCAGCCACAACTCGTGGATTTGGTTTAAATGAGTTTAAAACAGTAGGTGAACTAATCACAAAAACTCTAAAAGGTTTATCTGAAAACCCAACAGATAACAGCAAAATAGAAAACGAAGTAAAAAATGAAGTTATTTCTTTAACTTCTTCATTTCCGATATATAAGAACCTTTAGTAAATGATTTGTCCGTGCGAAAAAAAAGGTGATACATCTGTTGTAGACTCACGTCCAACTGAAGATGGTACTGCAATAAGAAGAAGAAGATTGTGCATATGTGGTGAAAGATTTACTACATTTGAGAGAATTCAATTTAGAGAATTGATGGTTGTAAAAAAAAATGGAAGAAAATCATCATTTGATCGTGATAAATTATCTAAATCAATCTACATAGCTTTAAAAAAAAGACCAATAGATACGGCTACAATAGAAAAATTCATCAGTAACATTTCAAGATCTCTTGAAGAACTAGGACAAGGAGAGATATCTACAAATACAATTGGAACAATGGTTATGGATGGATTAAAAGATTTAGACCCAGTTGGATATGTAAGATTTGCATCTGTATATAGAAACTTTAGAGAAGAAAAAGATTTCGTACAATTCGTGGACAAGCTTGATGTCTACAAAAAAAGATAAATTTTCATCAAAAGATAAATTTTATATGGAATTAGCCTTAGACTTGGCTAAATCTCGTCATGGACAGACTGGAATAAATCCTTCTGTAGGTTGTGTTATTGTCAAAAATGATAAAATTATTTCCATAGGACAAACCTCATTTAATGGAAGACCACACGCTGAATCTAATGCAATTAAGAATAGTTTCGAAGATTTAAAAGGCTCAAAAATGTACATTACTTTAGAACCATGCTGTCATCATGGTTTAACACCGCCATGTACAGACGTAATAATAAAATCAAAAATTTCAGAGGTTATATATGCTGTTACTGACATAGACAAAAGAGTAAGAAATAAAAGTTTTAAAATTTTAAAGTCAAAAAAAATAATTGTAAAAAAAGGTTTATTAAAAAGTAAAATTGAAAGTTTTTATTTACCTTATTTTTTTAATAGAAAGAAAAAATTACCCTTTGTCACTGGGAAAATAGCTATTTCAAAAAATAATATTATTTACAGTAAGAAGCAGAAAAAGATTACAAATTCTTACTCAGATCAGTTTACACATATGTTGAGATATCAAAATGATAGTTTGATGATTACTCACAAAACACTAAATAAAGATAATTCAAAATTAAATTGTCGTTTGAAAGGTTTGGAGAAATTTTCTCCAAAAAGAATTATTTTAGATAACAAGTTAAATTCTAAAATAAATAGTTATATACTTAAATTCTCTAATAACAAAAATACTTTAATTTTTTACAATAAAGCTGATAAATCAAAAATTTCTAAATTTAAAAGAAAAGGCATTATTCTAATTAAATCTAAAGTTGGTAGAGATAATAGATTTGATATGAGTGAAATTTTAAAAAAATTATATAATTTTGGCTGTAGGAATTTATTAATAGAGGGCGGAAATGATCTAACTAATTCCCTGCTCAAAAAAAAAATTTTTAATAAATTTTATTTATTCAAAAGTCCTAAAAACCTTTCTAAAAGCTTAGAATATTTAAAATTTAGTGGTATGAAAACATTAAATCAAAAGTATAAAACAAAGATTAATTTAAATCTGAATTTGCGAAAAGACAGAATAACACTATATAGATAGAAATTATGTTTAATGGAATAATTTATAATCAAGGTATTATAACCAAAATTATTAAAAGACCTAAAGGTCTTAATATTTTTGTAAAAAGCAACATCAAAGTATCAAATAAAGACATGGGTTTGTCTGTTGCCTGCGATGGTGTTTGTCTAACTTTAATTTCATATAAATCTAAAATTATGGAATTTTACCTTTCGAAAGAAACGATAATTCGTTCCAAATTTAAATTTTTAAAACTAAAAGATAAAATAAATTTAGAATTACCTCTAAAATATGGAACAAAAATTTCAGGACATATTTGTCAAGGACATGTTGATACTGTTGGTAAAGTTTTAAGTGTTAAAAAAATAGATAAATCATTTCTTTTTGACTTTGATTTACCTAAAAAGGAGAGAAAAAACTTAATAGAAAAAGCGTCAATTTGTGTAAATGGTATTTCTCTTACAATTTCAAAAGTTACTAAAAAAGGTTTCCAAATCTGGATTATTCCTCATACTTTCAATGAAACGAATTTATCAACTTTAAAAAAATCTAGTTTAGTTAACATAGAGATAGATATCCTGTCTAAATACGTTAGGAATTATTTTAATGGGAAAAAATAATTTTGCATCAATCGAATCAATTATAAGTGTAGCCAAAAAAGGGGGTATGTTTATTTTAGTTGACGATGAAAAAAGAGAAAATGAGGGAGATTTAGTTATTTCTACATCAGACTCGAATGCAAAAAATATTAACTTCATGGCAAAATACGGGCGAGGTTTAATTTGTTTAGCACTCGATACTATACAAGCAAAAAGGTTAAATTTATCTTTAATGTCTCCAGTAAATCAATCAAGAAACAAAACAGCCTTCACAATTTCTATTGAAGCTAAAAAAGGAATAACTACAGGTATATCTGCTAAAGATAGAGCTAGAACAATCAAAATTGCTTCAAAAAAAAATGTAAATAAAAATGAAATTGTTTCGCCTGGTCACGTGTTTCCAATTATAGCTAAAGATGGTGGAGTCCTGGTTAGAGCAGGGCATACGGAAGCATCTGTAGATATATCTAAATTGGCAAAAAAAAATAACTCTTCCGTAATTTGTGAAATTATGAATGAAGATGGAACCATGGCTAAAGGTCAGGATTTATTCAACTTTGCAAAAAAACACAAATTAAAAATTGGAAAGATAGAAGATCTAATCGCATATAGACTAAAAAAAGAAAAACTTATTAAACTTAAAAAGCAAAGCAAGATTGATGTAAAAAATCAAAAATATAATATTAGAATTTATGAGAATCTTTTAGATGGCTCAGAACATTTTGCATTAATAAAAGGAAAAATAAAAAAAGGTACCACTCCAAGAGTAAGAGTAATTTCATCTAATGTTGTCCAAAATTATTTAATAAATCAATCATTACCAAATTCATTTAATAAGACCTTAAATTATTTTAAAAAATATCAAAATTGTGTTCTAGTATTTATTAAAGACTCAAATTTAAAATCAGTAACTCAGACCTTAAAAGATTATAAAAACAAAGATTTTTATAAAAAGGGGAATGACAAGTTAATAAGAAATTATGGTATTGGAGCTCAAATTATTAAAGACTTAAAAATTAAAAACATGATATTAATCACTAAATCACCAAAAAAAGTTATTGGTCTTGAAGGTTATGATATAACAATTACAAAACAGGAATTAATTTGATGAAAAAAAAATATCTAATTGTTGTAGCAGATTATTACAAAGACATCGCTGAAGGCTTAATAAAAAGTGCTTTAAAAATAATTCCAAAAAAAAATATAATAAAAATTATTAAAGTTCCCGGTGCTTTTGAAATTCCAGTTACAATTTCAAAAAATTTAAAAAAATTTGATGGTTTTTTAGCATTAGGATGTGTGATTAAAGGTCAAACACCACATTTCAATTTCATTTCTCAAGCATCAACAGATGCTATAATTAAATTGTCTATAGATAGTAAAAAACCTATTGGAAATGGAATAATTACTTGTCTTAATATGGCTCAGGCAAGAGCTAGAAGAAAAAAAGGTGCTGAAGCTGCAGAAGCTGTGATTTCAGTTCTATCTCAAAAATGAGAACTCATTATAATCCAAAAAATAATCCTAGAGTTATAATTATTCAGAAATTATATGGGAAATTTTATAATGAAGATTATGATTTAGATTTTCCAAAACATAGATTTAAAAAATTTATTAAGGACATTGTTTTAGGGACAATAGAAAGGAATGATCTTATATTATACGAATTAAAAAACAAATTAGGTGATGAATTTGTATTTAAAAAACTAGATAAAGTTTTTCAAACAATTTTAAAAGCAGCAACTTATGAGTTTATGTATAAACCAAATTTATCAATTAACATAATCATTAAGGAATACTTAAATTCATCCAATTTTTTTCTTGAAGATTCACAAACAAAGTATCTTAATGCTTTATTAGATAACGTTGGAAAAAAATTAAGATCTAAAAATGCATGAATTTGAGCTGATAAAAAATTATTTTTCAAAAATAGCTAAAAAAAATAAATCTGCTCTTAATTTAAATGACGATGTTTTTTTTGATAAAAAAAGAGGTGTTGTTATATCTGTTGATACATACAATATTGGTACGCATTTTTATGATTTTAAATCTCCTGATTTAGTAATTAAAAAAATATTAAGGTCATCAATTTCTGATTTAATTTGTAAAGGTGTTAAACCAAAATTTTATTTTATTTCTGGTTCAGGTAATAAAAAAACATTTACAAAAAATAATTTATATAAAATTTCAAATTCACTTAAATCAGAACAAAATAAATTTAATGTAGATTTATGTGGAGGAGACACAACTTTTTCAAATAAACTAAGTTTTACAATTACCTCAATGGGGTACTCAAATAAAATAATTTATCGTAATAAAGCTAAATTAAATGACGATATTTACGTTACTGGTAATTTAGGTGATAGTTATTTAGGGCTTAGTTTATTAAAGAATAGAGTTGATATTAAAAAAAAAGATAAATTATTCTTCATAAATAAATATTATAAACCAGAGTTACCTATTAATTTAACAAAGTATTTATTAAAATTTGCTAACAGCTCTATTGATGTTTCAGATGGGTTAATTGATGATTTGTCAAAAATGATAAATAGACAAAAGTTATCTTATCATTTATTTGCAAACAGAATTCCTGTTTCTAAAAAATTGAGTAATTTAATTAAAAAACAAAGAGTAAATAAAATTAATCTAATTACTAATGGAGATGATTATCAGGTATTATTTACTGCAGCTTTTAATAAAGCTAGAATCATTCAAAATGCATCGAAAACAACTGGAATTAAAATAACTAAAATTGGCAAAATTATAACCGGCAAAGATAGATCATTAATATTTGATGAAAAAGGTAAGCAAATACAAGCTAAATCAAAAGGTTATATTCATCAGTTTTAGAAGTTAATCGTTGTCTTTTCTATCTTTTTTTGTATTGTGCGGGCTTAAAAATTTAACAACCAACAACTTAAGGTTAATATGAGCGGAACAGTCGAAACAATATTATTATACACAATCGGAGCTGGTTTATTATCTATCGTTTATGGATTTTTAACTGGTAAAAACATTCTTAATTCAAGTGCTGGAAATGCAAAGATGCAAGATATTGCATCTGCAATTCAAATTGGCGCAAAAGCATATTTAGCAAGACAATACAAAACTATTGCTATTGTTGGTGCTGTAGTTTTAGTAATCGTAAGCATAGCATTTAGTCCTCTGGTAGGCTTAGGTTATTTAATTGGAGCTGCTTTATCAGGTATAGCAGGATATGTAGGAATGTTAGTTTCTGTTGAGGCAAATGTAAGAACAGCAGAAGCATCAAGAAAAGGCTTAGCTCAAGGTCTATCTGTTGCATTTAAATCTGGTGCTGTAACTGGAATGTTGGTTGCTGGTTTAGCGTTATTATCTATAGCTGTTTATTATTATATATTATTAAAATCTAATACTGATGAAAGAGAAATTGTAAATGCTTTAGTTGCATTAGGATTTGGAGCATCATTAATTTCAATTTTTGCAAGATTAGGTGGTGGAATTTTTACAAAAGGTGCTGACGTTGGTGCTGACTTAGTTGGAAAAGTAGAAGCTGGTATTCCAGAAGATGATCCTAGAAATCCTGCTGTAATTGCCGATAATGTTGGCGATAATGTAGGAGACTGTGCTGGTATGGCTGCTGATTTATTTGAAACTTATGCAGTTACAATTGTTGCAACAATGGTTTTATCTTCAATTTTCTTTGTTGGTGATTTAAATATGATGATTTACCCTTTATCTATCGGTGCTGCATGCTTGTTAACATCTATTATTGGAACATTTTTCGTAAAACTTGGAAAAAGTAATAACGTTATGAATGCTTTGTATAAAGGATTTGTTGTTTCTGCATTAGCATCTTTAGTAATATTATGGCCTGTTACCGATCATGTAATTGGTTTTACAAACGAATATACAGTAAATGATAAGACTTTTAATGGTATGGATTTATATTATTGTGGTGTTATAGGTCTAGTTATTACTGGATTACTAATCTGGATTACAGAATACTATACAGGAACAAATTATAGACCGGTTAAATCTGTTGCTCTATCATCTACAACTGGTCATGGTACAAATGTTATTCAAGGTTTAGCTGTTTCTATGGAAGCGACAGCTATACCTGCATTGATCATTGTAGCTGGTATTCTAATTACAAATTCTATAGCTGGACTTTTCGGTATTGCTATTGCAGTAACAACTATGCTTGCTTTAGCAGGTATGGTAGTTGCTTTAGATGCATACGGGCCAGTTACTGACAATGCTGGTGGTATAGCAGAAATGTCTAATCTTGATAAAAAAGTTAGAAAAACAACTGATGCTTTAGATGCAGTCGGTAATACAACAAAAGCTGTAACGAAAGGTTATGCAATTGGGTCTGCTGGTTTAGGTGCATTAGTTTTATTTGCTGCTTATACTGAGGATATAAAGCATTTTTCGAAGGAAGCTGGATCTGCATTAGAAGGCATCGTAGTTACATTTGATTTATCTAACCCTTACGTAGTAGTTGGTTTGTTAATTGGTGGAATGTTGCCTTATCTTTTTGGATCTATGGGAATGCAAGCAGTTGGAAGAGCAGGTGGTGCAGTAGTTGTTGAAGTTAGAAGACAATTTAAAAAATTTCCAGGAATAATGAAGAGAAAACAAAAACCTGATTATGCAAAATTAGTTGATTTATTAACTGTTGCTGCTATCAAGGAAATGATTATACCATCCTTATTACCAGTTCTATCTCCTGTCGTGTTATACTTTATAATTCTATCAATTGGTGGACAAGTTGCTGCATTAGCTGCAGTTGGTGCAATGTTACTTGGTGTTATTATTACTGGCTTGTTTGTTGCAGTATCAATGACAGCAGGCGGTGGTGCTTGGGATAATGCAAAGAAATATATTGAAGATGGAAATCATGGAGGTAAGGGTTCTGAAGCTCATAAAGCTGCAGTTACAGGTGATACAGTTGGCGATCCCTATAAAGATACTGCTGGTCCAGCCGTAAATCCAATGATTAAGATTACAAATATTGTTGCTTTGCTTCTTTTAGCAGTTATCGCTGGCTAATTTCTTTACGTTTTTTGGCCCTCGTACCAAGAGGGTCATTCATTTTTTGCCTCATGCTTGATAAGAAATTGTATATAAAAGAATTTTTTTGAAATCCTGCATTGGTAGTCGATTCTACAATTTTGATACTTTCCATATCATCTTGATTATAAAACTCTTTATTTTTAAGTATTCCATATTTATCTATTTCTAATACCAAAACATCATTTTTGTAAATTTTCATCCTGCCTAAGTTCCTCAGTCTAGATTGTGTTTGTTTTCTCTCAATATATATCCATACATCATTATCAAACTTACTAACTGTAGAAGGGCTGCCAAGTATATTTTTTATATCATTTTTGTTACTTTTATTAATTATTAAAGAATTTTGTTTTTTCTCTAAATAAGGTACACCGTGATGTTTTACAACCGGTTCAAATGAGCAATTTGAAACTACAAAAAACAGAAAAATTATATATAATATTTTTTTCATGAATAAAAATTACACTACTATTTATAATAATTTGGTAAATTTCACTAGAAATAAAGATTTATACAAAAACCTTGCTAGACAAGATAAATTTTCTGATCGATTAACTTTATTTTTACTTCATTTTTCTTTTTTTTTAAAAAACTATAAAAATGAGGAAAATAGGAAAATTTTACAAGAAATTTACGATTTTAATTTTAGACAACTTGAGCTAAGTATTAGAGAAATTGGCTATGGTGATCAAACAATTAATAAAAAAATGAAAGATTATTTAAATTTGTTTCATGCTATGGTTGGAGAAATTCATTTCTGGGAAAATTTCACAAAAGAGGAAAAAATAAACAAATTTTCCTCTTTCCTAACTGATTTTAAAAATATTGAGCAATTAGTTAGTTATTTTGATGATTTTAATGAAAAATTATCAAAAAAAACTTTGAATTCTTATCTAAAAAGTGTAAGTAACCCATAATTATGGCAGTACCAAAGCGAAAACAAACGCCTTCCAGAACTGGAATGAGAAGAGCGCAGACAATGAAATTTTCAACTAAAAATATAGTTGAAGATAAAAAATCTGGAGAATATAGACTTTCACATCATCTTGACCTTAAAACTGGAATGTATAAGGGAAGACAAGTTTTAGACCCAAAAGAATAGTATATAATAACCTATTAAAATGTCAGATTTGATAAAAATTGCAGTTGATGCAATGGGGGGTGATGGATCACCAGAGAAAATAATAGATGGTATTATTCTAAATCATTCTAAAAATAAAAATAATTTTTTTAAAATTTTTGGAGACAAAAACAAGATAGATCCAATAATCAAAGGTAAAATAACTTCAGAATTTTTTGATATAATTCATACAGAAAAAAAAATTGAAAGCACCGATAGCCCTCTAGAGGGTGCAAAAAGAGGCAAAGATACAAGTATGTGGCTTGCTATTCAAAGTGTTAAAGATAAAGAAGCAGATATTGTCATATCTGCTGGTAATACTGGAGCCTTATTGGTTGTATCAAAATTAAATTTAAAAATGATAGAAAATATAGACAAACCTGCCTTATCTGCTCTATGGCCAAATAAAAAAGGAATGAGTGTTGTATTGGATTTAGGAGCAAATATAGATTGTAGTTCAAAAAATTTATTAGATTTTTCAATAATGGGTGCCTCTTTATATACTTCGCTTTATCCAAATGATAAACCAAATGTTGCATTGTTAAATATTGGCTCAGAAGAATTGAAAGGAAATGAAACCATTAAAGAAACTTATCAATTGTTAAATGAAAAAAAATCACATAATTATAATTTTGCTGGATACATTGAAGGGAATCATCTTATGGATGGAGAGGTAAATGTTATTGTTTCGGATGGTTTTACAGGAAATGTTGCATTAAAAACAGCAGAAGGTACTGCAAATTTTATAACTGGTGAATTAAAAAATGCTATGACAGGTACATTGTTAGGCAAAATTTCATCTTTATTAAATATATCAAACCTAAAAAAATTTAAGAAAAGACTAGATCCAAGATTATACAACGGAGCTATTTTTATAGGTTTAGACTCCCCAGTTGTCAAAAGTCATGGGGGAACTGATTATATTGGTTTTTCAAATTCTTTAGATGTTTGTCATAGAATTGTAAAAGGTAATTTGATAGAAAAGATTAAGTCAAATATTTAATATGAGAATTAATTTAACTAAAAAAGACTTAGTTAATTTGGTTTATATGCAGCTTGGTTTTTCAAAACAAATATCAGAAAATTTAATTGAAGATTTTTTGTCAACGATCGTTTCCAATATTAAAGAGGAAAAAAAATTAAAATTATCTAAATTTGGTACTTTTTCTATAAGACAAAAAAAATCTAGAATTGGAAGAAATCCTAAGACAAAAGAAACAAAAGTAATTTCAAGTAGAGATGTCGTTTTGTTTAAACCATCAAAAGAATTTAAAGAATTTGTTAATTTAAAGGACAATGGATAAATCAGACAGCGCTTACAAAACCATTGGTGAAGTAGCTAGAATATTAAATCTTAAATCAAATGATAAAGGATCTTTACCTACACATGTCATCAGATTTTGGGAAACTCAATTTAAACAAATTAAACCAAAGATATTAAATTCTAATAGAAGGTATTATGATGAAAAAACAATTAATCTTTTAAAAAAAGTTAAATTTTTACTCAAAGATCAAGGCTTGACAATAAATGGTGTAAAAAAAATATTAAATAATAAAGATTCTTTAAAGCTTGACGAAATTGCAGATAAATCTATAAGAACTGAAAATTTAAGAAATAAGTTATTAAAAATTTCAAATAAATTAAAAGAATTAAAAAATGGCAAAAAAAACACACGTTAAAGTTAGAATGGTACCTGAGGCGAAACCAGATAGTCCTTATTTCTATTATGTAAAAAAACCTGCTGGAGGCGAGAAAGCTAAAGTTAAACTTTCAGCAAAAAAATATAATCCTGATACAAGAAAACACGAAATGTTTGTGGAAAAAAAGCTTCCACCACACAGTAAGTAGTTACTTTTTTTTAAAGTTTCTCTTTTCGTAATCAATATAAGATAAAATCATATTTTTCCATATACGATTAGTGATTTTAGGATCAATCTTAAGTTTTTTAGATTTTGAATGAATTTTTTTAAGTATAAAATTGATACGCTTTTTATCTACTATTTCTTTTTTAAATTCTTTAAGTTTTAAAACTTCTTTTACAAGATTTGTTCTATATTTAATTAAGGATAACAACTTATTATCTAACTTATCTAATTTAGATCTAATTATTTCTAACTTTTTTTTGTTTTTAGGCGACATTTAATTTATTGGTTTAATTAATAATTATTATATTTATCTAATCATGTACAGTCAGAATTATTCTTTAAATTCTCAATTAAAAATATGGATGATCACTTTATTAGTGATGATCGTGCTTATAATTTTAGTGGGGGGCCTAACTAGATTAACCGACTCTGGACTTTCAATTACCACTTGGGAACTTTTTGTTGGCACATTGCCTCCTTTAACTAGTGATAAATGGATAGAATATTTTGATCTCTATAAAACAATACCTGAATTTAAAGAGCAAAATTTCAACATGACTTTAAATGAATTTAAAATAATTTTTTGGTGGGAATGGGCACACCGTCAAATGGGGAGATTAATTGGGTTAACTGTTCTTTTACCAATGATTTATTTTACAATTAAAAATGGTTTTTGGGTTTTAAGAGAATATTTAATTATTTTCTTCTTTGTGTGTTTTCAAGGATTTATTGGATGGTACATGGTGTCAAGTGGATTAATAGATAGAGTTGATGTTAGTCATTATAGATTATCATTACACTTAGTCACAGCTTTTATTATTTTATCTATAGTTTTTTGGAAATTTTTAAATCTAACAGATTTAAAAATTATTCAAATAAATATCAAATTAAACTCAATAAAATTTTTTCTATTATTATTATTTTTACAATTAATAATTGGAGCATTTGTATCTGGGATGGATGCAGGAAAAATTTATAATACTTGGCCTTTAATGGGCTCTTCATACTTTCCTGACGACAGTATGATTACTGATTTTTTTAATCTCACAGTCTTTGATGATCAATCTCTTGTTCAATTTATTCATAGAAATTTAGCATATTTAATTGTCATTTTATATTTTTACATACTTTATTTAGTTTTAAAAAATGGAAATACAAATTTAAGAACTCCAATTTTCATTATTGGAATTTCTTTATTGTTTCAAATTTCTTTGGGAGTTCTTACAATTTTATCTGGAGTAAAAATGCTTTATGCATCTCTACACCAGATAAATTCTATTTTAATAATACTTTCAACTTTGTATTTTCTTTATATTGTAAAATATAAAAAACCTAATTATTAGTTCCTATTTGTAGACATTAAAACCTCAAATTAGCTAACAGCTTTTAAATTACCCTTTGAAGATTTATTCAATGCTTGATCCAGATCCTCAATAATATCATCAATGTGTTCAATACCGATACAAAGTCTTACATAGCTTTGAGTAACACCTGATGCAGCTAATTCTTTCTCATTTAATTGACTATGAGTTGTGCTTGCTGGGTGAATTGCTAAACTTCTAGCATCACCAATATTAGCTACGTGATAGAACATTTTTAAAGACTCGATAAATTTTTTACCAGCTTCAATTCCACCTTTAAGCTCGATACCAATCATTGGTCCATTTCCACCTTTAAGATATTTTTTTGCTCTATCGGCAATGGGTTTATCATGTTCTGTAGAATAAATAACTTTTGTAACTTCTTTATGTTTTTTAAGAAAATCAACAACATACTCGGCGTTAGCACAATGTTGTCTCATTCTTAAAGCAACCGTTTCAAGTCCTTGAATTATTGCAAAAGCATTATCTGGAGCCAGAGCTGATCCCAAGTCTCTCAATAAACAAACTCTTGCCCTAACTGCAAATGGTACATTAGCACCAGTTAATTCTGGTACAGCTTTTCCCCAAACAACACCACCATAACTTGCATCTGGTTCGTTAAATAATGGTTGTCTCTTAGGATCTGCAGTCCAATCAAAGTTACCACTATCAACTATACTTCCTGCAACTGCTGTGCCATGACCACCTATATATTTTGTAAGTGAGTGAATTACTACTGCAGCTCCGTGTTCAATCGGTTTGCATATTACTGGTGCAGCTGTGTTATCCATGATTAATGGTATATTATATTTTCTTCCAATGTCAGAAACTTCCTTTATTGGAAACACCCTTAAATATGGATTTGGTAAGGTTTCACCATAAAAAGCTCTAGTTTTATCATCTATTAACTTTTCAAAATTTTCAGGATTACTTGGATCTGCATATCTTATCTCTATACCAAGTTTACTAAGCGTATGTGTGAATAAAGATACTGTCCCACCATAAAGATCAGTTGAGCTTACTATATTATCACCGGCTTGGGCTACATTTAATACAGCAAACGTTGAAGCTGTTTGACCTGAAGATACAGTTACACATGACAGACCTCCTTCAAGAGCAGCAACTCTTTTTTCTAGGACATCATTTGTAGGGTTCATTATACGAGTGTATATGTTACCAAATTCTTTAAGAGCGAAAAGGTTAGCAGCGTGCTCTGTGTTGTTAAATTGGTACGATGTTGTTCTATAAATTGGAACAGCTACTGCGTTCGTCGCAGGATCACTCCTATAGTCACCACCATGTATGGCAATAGTTTCAGGGTTATTTCTTTTTTTAGTCATTTTACTCCTTTTTTAGTGCTTCAACATTATGTTAGGCGCACAATACAGTTCAAATGCCTACCGATTTTATTAATTTTATGAAATTTCCTTTTTAGCAGTTATAAGCCCGCAATAGGATCAAATCGGCAACTAATTTCTAACATATTAGCTACATATTTCAAGCTAAATATAAAATTGACTTTGTAATTATTAATAGTATTAATCCTCGCACAATGACAAAATTCACTAAAAAAGACCAATTAAATTCATCTTGGTATGAAATAGACGCGAAGAATGCAGTAGTTGGAAGATTAGCAACTGTTGTTTCAAATATCATAAGAGGCAAGAACAAAACTACATACACACCTCATATGGATGATGGTGACTTTGTTGTTGTTAAAAATATTGAACAAGCAAAATTTACTGGAAAAAAATTTCAAGATAAAAAATATTACAGACACACTGGTCATCCAGGTGGAATTAAAGTTACAACACCTGAGAAACTTCATGAAAAAAAACCTGGAGAAACTTTAAAAATGGCAGTTAAAAGAATGTTACCTGGTGGAGTATTGGGGAGAAAACAATTAACAAAATTAAAAATTTATGCAGGAAATGAACATCCGCATTCAGCACAAAATCCGACTGTAATAGAGTTAGATAAATTAAACAGTAAAAATATAGCTAGAAACTAAGATGGAAAATACTCAATCAGCATCAAAATCTCCAAAATTAAAATTAGATTTTAAAGATAGTAAATACGCTACTGGTAGAAGAAAAACATCAATTGCAAAAGTTTGGTTGAAAAAAGGTTCTGGCAAAATTTATGTAAATGGTAAATTATTTAGTGATTATTTTGCTGACGAAACTCATAAAATGCAAATTACAAGACCTTTTGAGATTATTAACCAGGCTACTGATTATGATGTAAGATGCAGTGTAAAAGGAGGAGGACCTACAGGCCAAGCAGGGGCTATGGTTCACGGTATTTCAAAAGCTTTAGTATTATTTGATGAAAATCTAAAAGCCACCTTAAAAACAGAGAAACTTACTACCAGAGACTCAAGAGCAGTTGAAAGAAAAAAACCTGGTAGAAGAAAAGCAAGAAGAAGCTTCCAATTCTCTAAAAGATAATTTTTTTTTAATTTTTAACTGTTATAATATAAAATGCCTAAGCTTAACGTATTAGTTGCTGGATCAACTGGATATATTGGTGTTCAATTAATTAAATTATTAGTTAAACACAAATATATTAATATCAAATACCTTTGTGGAAACTCTTCTGTGGGTAAACACGTCAAATTTTACGATAAATCTTTATCTAAATATAAATTACCAAAAATTTTAAAATTTAATAAAAAATTATTAAAAGATGTTCATGTTATTTTTACAGCACTTCCAAACGGGGAAGCACAGGATATATCCAAACATTTAAGCAAAAATCATACTCTAATAGATCTTGCTGCAGATTTTAGATTAGAAAAAGCTTCTGATTATTTAAAGTGGTATAACCAAAAACATCGAGCAACTAATTTAATAAAAAAAAGTATTTATTTACTTCCTGAAATTAATAGAAAAGAGATTAAAAAATATAATATTATCTCATGTCCAGGATGTTATCCAACATCAATATTGCTTCCTCTATTTCCTTTATTTAAGAAAAATTTAATTAAATTTAATAATATTATAATTGATTCAAAATCTGGATATTCAGGTGCTGGCAGAGGAATTCACAAAAAATATAAAGATAAAAATCTATATGAGTCTTTGAGTGCCTATGGTGTCGGTTTTC